>JAYUEQ010000296.1:0-14062 GCA_043739205.1 Thermoleophilia bacterium | reverse complement strand
CCGAGAGGTCGTCCGGGACCGTGAGGCCGCGCTTGTGCGCGGCGTGCAGCGCCCCGATCGCCACGTTGTCGTTGAAGCCGAAGATCGCAGTTGGTGGATCGGGAAGGGAGAGCAGCTGCTCTGCCGCCTCGGTACCCCGGGGGATGCGCCAGTCCGAGTAGACGATCAGCTCGGGGTCGAGCAGGATCCCGGCCGCCGCCAGGGCGGCGCGGAAACCGAGCAGGCGCTCCTCCGTCGCATACCACCCGGGCGCGCCGGCGATCGCTCCGATGCGCCGGTGACCGAGCCCGAGCAGGTGCTCGGTCGCCTCCTTGGCGCCGGCGGCGTGCATCGCAGCGACGCACGCGATCCCGTCGGGCGGAGGCTCGCGCGGGTCGACGACCACGAACGGGAAGCCCTGGCGCTGCAGCATCCGGAGCTCCTCTACGGACTCCTCCGGCAGCATCAGGATCGCGCCGTCGGTCGTGCCGCGCATCAGCCGCTCGAGGAGCGACACCTCGCGGGCATGCTCGTGGAGCGTCGGGGCGAGCACGATCCGCATGTCGCGCTCGTAGAGGGCCTCGGCGGCGCCGCTCAGCATCGGGCCGAAGTACGCGTCGGCGACGAGCGGGAGCGTGAGGCCGACCATGCCGGTGCGCCCGCTCGAGAGCCCGCGGGCGCCGCGGTTCGTGCTGAACCCGTGCCGGCGCACGACCTGGAGCACGTTCTCGCGGGTCTCCGGGGCCACGTCGGGCCGGTCGTTCAGGACGCGGGAGACGGTCGCGATCGAGACGCCGGCGAGATCGGCGATGTCCCGGATCGTCGCCCGGCCGCGGAATGGCGGTTCGAGTTGGGTGTCGGCCTGTGCCATCGAGGGCCTATTCAAGCAGCCGGAAACGTTTCCGGCAATTCCCGTGAGATTTTACATCTTGTGGAGAGCAAATGCTTGACACCGCCCTGCTTCCCGTGTTAACCGTTCCCGGTAATTTACGGTAACTGATCTCGGTTCGACCCTCAGTCGCCCCCGGCGGCAGGAAAGGAAGGCAGATGTCACGTCAGTCCCCACGTTCCACCCGCGCCTCTCTGGTCGCCGCAACGAGCGCTGCCGTCGTCTTGGCCGCGCTCGTTCTCGTGGCCGTCGCGGCGGCGAGGCCCCTCGGGCTCGCCGGCCACGCCACCCCGCTCGCCGGGCACCCGTGCCTCGTGATGACGGGCTCCGGCGATCCGGCGTTCACGAAGAACTTCAACCCGTTTACCGCCACCGGCCTCCCGACTGGCCAGTTCGTCCGCGGCGCTGTCTACGAGGGCCTCACGGTCTCGCCCGAAGGCGGGAAGCCGACCCTCCCGTGGCTCGCCCGCACATGGAAGTGGAGCAACGGCAACAAGACGCTGACGCTGCAGCTCGCGAAGGGCGTCAAGTGGTCGGACGGCCAGGCGCTCACCTCGACGGACGTCGTCTACAGCCTCACCGCCGGCCGCCAGAACAAGGTGATGGACGTCGTCGGCCTGACGCGGCCGGACACGAACATCGCGTCGGTCAAGGCGAAGGGCTCGTTTGCCGTCGTCATCAACCTGAAGACGCCCGACTCGCAGTTCATCGCGGCGACGCTCAACGCCGCCTACGTGATCCCGCGGCACATCTGGTCGAAGGTCGCGGACCCCGCGACGTTCACGAACCCGAGCCCGGTCGGCTCCGGCCCGTTCACGCGCATCACGCGCTTCACGAGCCAGGACTACGTCCTGAGCAAGAACCCGAGCTACTGGCAGGCGGGCAAGCCGCTGATCAACTGCCTCGAGTACGTGCAGGCGTCCTCCAACGACTCGGCACTCGCGCTCGCCCAGAGCGGCCAGGTCGACTGGACGCACAACTTCATCCCGGGCGTCGACAAGGCGTACACGTCGAAGGATCCAGCGCACTTCCATGCGTTCTACGCGACGACCGCCTACCCGGTCTCACTCGTCTTCGACAACACCCAGTACCCGTACAGCATCGTCGCGTTCCGGCAAGCGCTGTCGCAGGCAATCGACCGCAACACGGTCTCGAAGCTGGGTGAGTACGGCTACGCACCCCCGACCGACGCGATCGGCCTGAACGGGCTCTTCCCGCAATGGGTCGCCGATCCGAAGGTGAAGGCGCGCGCGAAGGCAATGTCGACCTACAACCCGACGGCCGCCAAGAAGCTGCTCACGGACGCAGGGTTCACCTACAAGGGCAGCAAGCTGTACGACCCGAAGGGCAACGCGGTCAACCTCGACATCCACGTGATCTCGGGCTGGTCGGACTGGGTCGCCTCGAACCAGATCATCACGAAGAACCTCCAGGACATCGGCATCGACTCGAACGTGAAGCTCGAGCCGGACTGGGGCTCCTGGTTCCCGAATGCGTTCGCAACGAAGAACCCGACTCTGCTCTGGCAGAACGGGTCGCAGGCCTCGCCGTACGGCTACTTCAACGCGAACCTGTCGCAGAACTCGCTCATCCCGTCAGGAGCGGACGCATCGTCGACGGGCAACTGGTCGCATACCGCGAACGCACAGGCGACCGGGTTGCTCAATCAGTGGAAGGTGACGCTCGATGCGAAGAAGCAGCAGGCGATCGCAACCCAACTCGAGACGATCTTCCTCGACAACATGCCGATCGTGCCGCTCTTCATCGGCCCGCGGTGGTCGACCTACAGCACGAAGTACTTCCACTGCTTCAACTCGCCGAAGAACTTCTACGGCGATCCGATCTTCTCCACCTATCCGGACAACCTGCTGTCGTTCACCCGCATCTGTCCCGGCGGTCACGCCGGTCCGTAGCGGGCTTGGGGGCACCCGGGCGGGACTTCGGTCCCGCCCGGGGCACATACTCAGCCCTACATAACGCATGCGCTGGTTCCTTCGCAGACTCGTCTTCTACGCATTCGCGGTGTGGGTGGCGCTCACCCTGAACTTCCTGCTGCCGCGGCTGATGCCCGGCGACCCGATCGCCGGTGTGCTCGCCCACCTCTCGCCGGCGCAGATCGAGGCGAACCCGGGGATCATCCAGACCTACCAGGCGCTTCTCGGCGGCGGCAAGGGAACGATCTGGCACGACTACGTCGTCTACCTGCACCGCCTCGCGCACCTGAACTTCGGGATCTCGACGTCGAACTATCCGGCGCCGGTCTCGGACGTGATCGGCCGCACGCTGCCGTACTCGATCTTCCTCGTCGGCGTTGCGTTCCTGATCGCGTTCGTGCTCGGCACGACGGTCGGGATGATCGCCGCCTGGCGGCGCGGGGGTGCCGTCGACACGGTGGTCGTACCGACGCTGATGGCGCTCGGCGCGTTCCCCGCGTTCTTCACCGCGCTCCTCAGCGTCTACTTCCTCGGTCTGAAACTGAAGTGGTTCCCGATCCAGCACGGCTACGACAGCGGCCTCGTCCCGGGTTTCGACTGGGCATTCCTCTCGAGCGCGTTCCGGCATTCACAGCTGCCGATCCTCGTGATCGTCAGCGCGTTCGCAGGCGGCTGGGTGCTGAACATGCGCACGGTGATGATCAACACGATCAGCGAGGAGTACGTCGCGGTGGCACAGGCGAAGGGCCTGCGTGACCGTCGCGTGATGACGCGCTATGCCGGGCGTAACGCGATCCTCCCACCGCTGAACGGTTTCGCCGCGCAGTTCGCCGGCGCGGTCGGCGGGCTCGTGTTCATCGAGTTCGTCTTCAGCTATCCCGGCGCCGGCCTCACGTTGCAGCAGGCCGCGCTCGGAAACGACTACCCGTTGACCCAGGGGCTGCTGCTCGTGTTCGCGTTCTGCGTGATCGCATCCAGCTTCATCATGGACCTCCTCAACTTCGTGCTCGACCCGCGGGTGCGCGCAAGCTGATGTCGCAGTTGCAGCCCCTCGTCGAGCCGGAGCTCGCGCCGCTCAGCGTCTTCGCAGCCCGCAAGCGCAGCCGCCTGCATCTGCCCGGATGGCTCATCCTGCTGCTCGCCAACCCGAAGTCGCGCTTCGGCCTCGCGGTCATTGCTTTCATGATCGCGATCGCGGTGATCGCACCGTGGATCACGGTCAGCGACCCGACCGCATTCAACATCCTCGCCACGCGGCAGGCGCCGTCGTGGCACCACCTTTTCGGGACGACCGACCAGGGCAGCGACATCTTCTCGCAGGTCGTGCTCGGCACCCGTCGGTCGCTGATCCTCGGCGCGGCAGCCGCGGTGATCGCGACCGGTCTCGCCGCGACGCTCGGCATCCTCGCGGCGTACGCCGGCGGGATCGTGGACGAGATCGTCAACTTCCTGACGAACGTCTTTCTCGTCATCCCCACCATCCCGCTGCTCGTCGTGATCTCCGGCTACCTGAAGGCGCGCGGGATGACAACGATGATCCTGGTGCTCGGGCTGACACTCTGGGCATTCGAGGCGCGCATCTTGCGCGGGCAGGCGCTATCGCTGAAGAACCGTGACTTCGTGCAGGCGGCGAAAGTCGCGGGCGAGTCGACCTGGCGCATCGTCTTCGGCGAGCTGATGCCGAACATGATCAGCCGCATCGCGGCGGCGTTCGTGCTCGTCTTCTACATCGCGCTGCTCGTCGATGCAGGGCTCGAGTTCCTCGGCCTCGGCGACTCGTCACACGTGAGCTGGGGCATGGTCCTCTACTGGGCGCAGGTGAACTCGACCGTGCTTCAGGGCGAGTGGTGGCCGTTCCTCTTCCCCGGCCTCGCGCTCGTGTTGACGGTTGTCGGACTCGTGTTCCTGCTTGCCGGGATCGACGAGGTCAGCAACCCGCGCCTCCGCAACGTCAAGAGGTCGAAGTGACGGCTGTGGCACACGAAGCACAGCGGTCGGCAGCGCAACGCAAGACGCTCGTCGAACTGCGCGGCCTGACCGTCGCCTACGGGGACGTCGTTGCGGTCGACGGCATCGACCTGACAATCGGAGCGGGCGAGATTCTCGGGCTCGCCGGCGAATCGGGCTGCGGCAAGACGACGGTCGCGAACACGCTGATGCAGATCCTGCGCCCGCCCGCGCGCGTTGCCGGCGGCAGCATCCTGTTCCGGGGCGTCGACCTGACGACGCGCAGTTCCGAAGAGCTGCGCCGCTATCGCTGGCAGAACGTCTCGATGGTTTTCCAGAGCGCGATGAACGCGCTCAATCCCGTCATGCGCGTCGGCGACCAGTTCGTCGACATGATGCGCGCGCACGAGCGCGTGTCGAAGCGCGACGCCCTGAAACGTGCCGGCGAGCTGCTCGACCGCGTCGGGATCGACAAGCGCCGCGTCCGCTCCTACCCGCACGAGCTCTCCGGCGGCATGCGCCAGCGCGTGATCATCGCGATGGCGCTCGCGCTGCACCCCGAGCTCGTGATCATGGACGAGCCGACTACCGCGCTCGACGTCGTCGTGCAGCGCGAGATTCTCCAGCAGGTGCGCGACCTGCAGAGCGAGCTCGAGTTCGCGGTGCTGTTCATCACGCACGACCTCTCGCTGCTCTTCGAAGTCGCCGATCGCATCGCGATCATGTACGCGGGCGAAATCGTCGAAGAGGGACCCGCCGCGCGGCTCCACACTGACGCGCAGCATCCCTACACCCTCGGCCTCATTCGCTCGTTCCCGTCACTGACGGGACCGCTCGAGCGGATGACCGGGATCGCGGGCGCCCCACCGGACCTTGCGTCGCCGCCCGCAGGCTGCCGCTTCCATCCGCGCTGCCCGCACTGCACCGACGAAGAGAGCCCGCTGCACACGTTGCAGACGACGGTGCGCCCGCTCCTACACGAGGTCGGGCCAGCTCACCGCGTCGCGTGCCACCTGGTGGAGCAGCGGACATGACTGCGACGCCGCTCTACGCACCGCTCGAGGTTCGCGGGCTGACCAAGCACTTCCCCGCGGGCAACGGCATCATCGACCGGAGCCGCGTGCACGCCGTCGACGACGTGAGCTTCGCGCTGCGGCCCGGGACGATCACCGCCCTCGTCGGAGAGAGCGGCAGTGGCAAGAGCACCGTCGCGCGGTTGCTCGTCCGCCTCTATGACCCGACCCGCGGGAGCATCCTCTTCGAAGGCAACGACGTGACGCGTGAACGCAGGCGCCGCGACGTGCTCGGGTACCGCTCGCAGGTGCAGATGATCTTCCAGGATCCGTTCGGTTCGCTGAATCCGGTGAAAACGGTCCGTCATCACCTCGCGCGTCCACTCCGGATCCACGGCCTCGCAACACGCCACGATGTCGAGGCACGCGTGCTCGCGCTCCTCGAGCAGGTCGGCCTCGTTCCGCCGGAGAAGGTCGCAGACAAGTACCCGCACGAGCTGTCGGGCGGCCAGCGGCAACGCGTCGCGATCGCACGCGCGCTTGCGGTGCAACCGACCGTCGTGATTGCCGACGAGCCAACGTCGATGCTCGACGTATCGATTCGCATCGGGATTCTCAACCTGATGGCCGACCTGAAAGAGCAGCACGGGCTCGCGTTTCTCTACGTCACGCACGATCTCGCAAGCGCCCGCTACGTCGCGGACACCGTGCTCGTGATGTACGCAGGCCAGATCGTCGAACAAGGCCCGTCCGAGCGCGTCCTGCAAAGCGCGCTCCATCCTTACACCCAGCTGCTGCTCGCCTCGGTGCCCGATCCCGCCGTGCCCGTACGGGAACGAATCGAAGTGCGCAAGGGGATCGCCTCTGCCGCCGTCGACCCGCCGGCCGGGTGCCGCTTCGTCGAGCGCTGCCCGCTTCGCATCGGCATCTGCTCCGAAATCACACCCGATCTCATCACCGCGCAGCCCGGCCAGAGCGCGCGCTGTCACGTCACCGCTCCCGCACCTGCCATCCGAGAGGAAATTCATGTCGAGCCAACTCACTGAGTCGTTCCCTGCCGAATTCGTCTGGGGCGCAGCGACCGCGTCGTACCAGATCGAGGGCGCAGCGAACGAGGACGGCCGCAGCGAAAGCGTATGGGACCGCTTTGCCGCGACACCGGGGAAAGTGCGCAACGGCGACAACGGCGCGGTCGCGTGCGACTTCTACCACCGCTACCGCGAAGACATCGCGCTCATGCGCGAGCTCGGTCTCGACGCGTTCCGGTTCTCGATCGCGTGGCCGCGCGTGCTCCCCGATGGTCGCGGGCGCGTGAACAAGGCCGGGCTCGACTTCTACGACCGTCTCGTCGACGAACTGCTCGGCAACGGGATCGCGCCGTTCGTGACGCTCTTCCACTGGGACACGCCGCAGGTGCTCGAGGACGCGGGGGGCTGGCCCGCCCGCGACACGGTCGAGGCGTTCTGCGAGTACGTCGACGCAGTGTCCGCCCGGCTCGGCGATCGCGTCGGTCACTGGATCACGCACAACGAGCCGTGGGTCGTCGCGTGGGTCGGGCACGGTTGGGGACATCACGCCCCGGGCCGCGAGTCCGACGCGGACGCGCTTGCGACAGCCCACCACCTCCTGCTCTCGCATGGACGGGCGGTCGAGATCCTGCGCGCGAACTCGCCCGCCTCGCAGGTCGGGATCACGCTCAACCTCGACACCTCCTACGCCGCGAGTGACTCCGAAGAGGACGTGGCGGCGACCCGGTGGGTCGACGGGCTGCACAACCGGTGGTTCCTCGACCCGCTCTTCCGCGGCCACTATCCCGAGGACATGGCGGAGGCGTGGGCGGAGATCATGCCGGAGGTGCGCGAAGGCGATCTGGAGACGATCGCGGCCCCGATCGACTTCCTCGGCGTCAACAACTACACCTCGCCCCTCGTCGCGGCGGACGAAAACGGTGGCCGCTCGCAGATCGTGCGGCGCAACGACGTCGACCGCACCGACATGGGCTGGGAAGTCGTGCCGCAGGGCCTCGAGGATCTGCTCGTGCGGCTGCACCGCGACTACGCACCGGCCGCGATCTACGTCACCGAGAACGGCGCGGCGTATCCCGACGTCCGCGGGCACGACGGTAACGTCAACGATCCGGAACGGCAGTCGTACCTGGAGGGGTATCTCGGCGGCGCGGCGCGCGCGGTCGCGCAAGGCGTCCCACTTCGCGGCTACTTCGCGTGGTCGCTCTTCGACAACTTCGAGTGGGCATGGGGCTACTGGAAGCGCTTCGGCCTCGTGTACATCGACTACGCCACGCTCGAACGGGTGCCGAAGGGAAGCTTCTACTGGTACCGCGACTTCATCGCCGCGCAGCGCTTGCGCAAAGCGGCGTGAGCTGAACGGAGGGCCCGCCGTGGGGGCCCTCCGTTCCGATCTCGTTACGCGGGCGCCTGCATCATCCGGAACGCGTTGCCCGACGGGTCGCGGAAGCCGGCGTCGATGCCGTACGGCTGCTGTGTCGGTTCCTGCGAGAACTCGACGCCGCGGCTCTTCAGCTCCTCGTAGGCCTCCTGGCAGTTCTCGACGGTGAAGAAGAGGCCACCGAGGACGCCACGCGCCATCAGCTCCTTCAGCATCGACTGCGTGTCGGCCTCGAAGAAGCCCGGCACCGTCATCAGCGTGATCGCGACGTCCTCCTGCCCCGGTGGCCCGACCGTCAGCCAGCGGAAGCCGCCGAGCTCCGGCAGGGTCACGTCGTCGCGCAGCTCCATGCCCAGCTTTTCCGTGTAGAAGGCGAGGGCTTCGTCCTGGTCTTGCACCCAGACGTTCACGTGGGTGAGTTGTTTGAGCATGTTCGTCCTTTCGTTCAACGGGTCGAACGCGACGTTAGCCCCGCTCAACCGGTGTGTCTTCTCGAAAACTGCTCGATCGGGGACGCGCCCAAGCCTGCAGCACGCAGGTCGGGATGCGCGCCCGGTGCGTCGCGGGCGGATGCGCCGCGCGATAGGCGGTCGGCGTGCAGCCATACGTCCGGCCGAAGCTCGTCGTGAACGAACCGACACTGCGCAAACCGACGGTGAAGCAGATGTCGGCGACGCTGTGATCCGTCGAGCGCAGGAGCGCCGCGGCCCGCTCGAGACGCCGCGTCAGAAAGTACTGGTGCGGCGTCTCGCCGAACGCGCGACGGAACTCCCGGCTGAAATGCGCAGGTGAGAGCCGCGCCGCTTGCGCGAGCGCCGACACGTCGAGCGGATCGCGATAACGGGCGTCGATCAGGTCCTTCGCGCGAAGCAGGTGCCGTGTGGCCGGGACGGTCGCCATCGCTCCCCAGTATTCCGGTCGGCGTGCACGCGTGGGAACGGACGCAGACGGGAAGACGCATGGCGATGCCCACTTCTGCAACCCCCCAGCCGACACCACGCGCCGCGCCTCGCCGAGTGCTCGAGGACGCGAGCGGCCGCCGCCTGCAGCGCATGCGCTGGGTCGGCCGCCTTGTCGCGCTCCTGTTTCTCATCTGGCTTGCGCTCGTGATCCTCGGCGGCCTCGGGGTCGGTCCGGTAGCGCGTCTTCCACTCGGAAACGTGTTGCGCGCGTCGGCCGGGCCGCCACCGCTACGCCACGTTCCCCAACCGGTCGCACCTGCACCGGCTGACCTCGTGCCGGCGCTGCCCGCACCGGTCGTTGTCGCGGCTCCGACACCCAAGACGACGCGCGCCGCGACGCCCGGCAAGTCCGCCGTCGCACCCGGGCATTCGAAGACGACGAAGACGACGACGTCCCCTGGCAAGAAGACGACGACGTCCCCTGGCAAGTCGGGCGTTGCGCCCGGGAAGACGAAGACCACGACGGCCCGCGGTAAGTCCACCGTCGCACCGGGCCACGTCAAGCACACGACCACGACCACCACCACGACCACGACCGCGCCGGGCAAGAAGCTCGCGCGCGGGAAGAAGCCCTGAACGCGCTGCGCCGGCGCCGCCTCTGGCGCCCACCGGCTCACTGGCGGCTACTCGGCTTCTGCCTCCTGGTCGTGTCCGCGCTCATCCTCTTCGAGGGGTTTGCGACGCACACGATCGGTGCGAGCGCCGAGCCGCACGACACCCGCGGTGCTGCGCCGCTCGCCGGGCTGCGGCCGATCCTGACGCCCGTCGGCGGCAAGCTCCTCTCGCGGCAGCCGCCACCCGGGCGGCGTGTTGCGCTGACGTTCGACGACGGACCGGACGCACGCTGGACGCCGCAGATCGCCGCGGTGCTACGCGCCGCGCACGTGCCGGCGACGTTCTTCGTCGTCGGGAGCGAAGTCGCGCGCCATCCGGCGATCGTCCGGCAGCTCGTGCGGGACGGGAACGAGCTCGGTAACCACACCTTCACCCACGTCGCGCTCTCGAACGGCCCCGAGTGGCAGCGCCGGCTGCAGCTCGAGCTTTCCGAGGCCTCGATCGTCGGCGTCACGGGCCGATACACGCGCCTGATCCGGCCGCCGTACTCGGCGACGAGCGACGCCGTCACTCCGTCTCAGGAAACCGCCCTCGCGCGGGTCGCGGCAAATCGCTACCTGATCGTGCTCGCGAACTTCGACTCGGAGGACTGGCAGCGCGGCCCCGTCGAAACGATCGTCCGCAAGGCGAGCCCGCCAGGCACGACCGGCGGCATCGTGATGTTCCACGACGGCGGCGGTGACCGCTCGCGCACCGTGACCGCCGTGCGCGAGCTGATCCCGCGTCTACGCGCACGCGGGTTCCGCTTCGTCACCGTTTCGGAGCTCGCGGGCCTGCCGCGCTCCGTCGTCGAGCCGGCGGCGTCACCGTGGGAGCGACGCCGCGGAGAGGCATTCGCGTGGGCGGTCCGCCTCGCGTTCCGCCTCGTGTCGCTGCTCGGGCTCGTGATCGTCGGCGTCGGGATCCTCGTCGGTGCGCGCGTCGTGATCGTCGTCGCGCTCGCAACCTGGCATCGCCGGCGGCATCGCAACGAGCACCTGGAGGGTTACGAGCCACCCGTCGCGGTGATCGTCCCGGCCTTCAACGAGATTGTCGGGATCGAAGCCGCGGTCCGCTCGCTTGCGGGCAGCGACTACCCCGGCCTCGAGATCGTCGTCGTCGACGACGGCTCGGACGACGGGACGGCCGCGGCCGTGGAGCGGCTCGCGCTCCCGCGGGTTCGCGTCGTGCGCAAGGAGAACGGCGGCAAAGCCTCGGCGCTAAACGTCGGCATCGCGACGACCACGGCGCCCGTCGTCGTGATGGTGGACGGCGACACGCTGTTCGAGCCCGACACGATCCGCCGGCTCGTGCAGCCCCTCGTCGACCCCGCGGTCGGCGCGGTCTCTGGCAATACGAAGGTCGGCAACCGCCGCGGGCTGCTCGGCCGCTGGCAGCACATCGAGTACGTGACCGGCTTCAACCTCGACCGCCGGATGTACGAGGTCCTGCAGTGCACGCCGACGGTCCCCGGCGCGATCGGTGCGTTCCGGCGCGACGTGTTGGTCGAGGTGGGTGGCGTCTCCGACGACACGCTGGCCGAGGACACCGACCTGACACTCGCGATCGGCCGCACCGGTCTCCGCGTCGTGTACGCCGAGGATGCACGCGCGTGGACGGAAGCACCGGCCACACTCGGGAGCCTCTGGCGTCAGCGCTACCGCTGGTCCTACGGGACGATGCAAGCGGTGTGGAAGCACAAGCGTGCGCTGCTGACACGCGACCCGCGTCAGCGCAAGATCGGTCGGCGGGCGCTGCCGTACATGTTCTTCTTTCAGATCCTCCTTCCGATCGTCGCGCCGCTGATCGACCTGTTCGCGCTCTACGGCCTCCTCTTCACCAACCCGGTACCCGTGATCGCCTACTGGCTCGCGTTCAACGCCGTGCAGGTCGGCCTCGCCGTTTTCGCGTTCCGGATGGACGGGGAGTCATTGAAGCCGCTCTGGGCGCTGCCCCTGCAGCAGTTCGTCTACCGGCAGTTGATGTACCTCGTGATCATCGAATCGACGGTCAGCGCGATCGTCGGAACCCGTGCCCACTGGGGGACACTGGAACGGACCGGAGACGTCGAAATCCCCGCGGGAGCGCAATAAGCCCTGGACGGTGCTACCGTGACCACCAAGTGAGCGAGTGCCGGATGCGCGACGTGCGCCTCCTCTGCCCGTTCTTTCAGGTAGTGGGAGGTGTATGTATATGGCAACCGGAACCGTCAAGTGGTTCAACGCCGACAAGGGTTATGGCTTCATCACCCCTGACGAAGGCGGTAAGGATCTTTTCGTCCACCACAGCTCGATCTCCGGCGACGGCTACAAGTCGCTGAACGAGAACGACAAGGTGCAGTTCGATGCTGCCGAGGGCGCCAAGGGCCCCGAGGCACAGAACGTCGCTGTTCAGTCCTAGGACTTTGAGCGCGATCTGAGCGGGGCCGGGAGCAATCCCGGCCCCTCTTTTTTCCCTTTTCGAGGCGCAGTGCAAACTGCTCGTCGTGTCGGACTCACACGAGCGCCGCCGCGGACGCCTGTTCGTGACACTCGCAGCGATCGCCTGGTCGACGGCGGGCCTCTTCCAACGGGAGCTCAGCGTCGGTGTCGCCGCCCAGCTCGCAGGGCGCGCGTTGTTCGCTGCGCTCGGCCTCCTGGCCTACGTGGGGATCACCGAGCACGGCCGGGTGCCGCAGGCGTTCCGCGCGATCGGCCGCGGTGGGATCGCGATCGTCGCCCTGCTCGCGATCTCGTCGGCCTCGTTCCTCGTCGCGCTCAACTACGCACCGGTCGCGAACGTCCTCTTCATGCAGGCGCTCGCGCCGATCATCGCGGCTGCGCTCGGCACGATGCTCGGCGAGCCGGTGCCCCGCCGGACGTGGCTCGCCATGGCGGTGGCGCTCGCCGGCGTGGCCGTGATGGTCGGCGGGCCGGGCGGCACGAGCTCGCTCGGCCAGGGGCTCTCGCTCCTGACGGCAATCTCCTTCGCCGTGACCCTCGTGATCACGCGTCATCGCCGTGAGGTGTCGATGGCGCCTGCCACGTGCCTCTCGCAGATTCTCGTCTTCGCCGCCGCCGCGCCCTTCGCCGACGTCGCGCAGGCGGGCGCGAAGGACGCCACGCTGCTCGCAACCCTCGGGGTCTGCCAGATCGGCCTCGGCTTCGTCTTCCTGACGATCGGCGGGCGGCTGATTCCGGCCGGAGAGGTGGGGCTGATCACGCTGCTCGAGGTCGTCCTCGGGCCCCTCTGGGTGTGGGTGTTCCTGGCCGAGCAGCCGGCCGCTGCGACGCTCCTCGGAGGGGCAGTCGTCCTCGGTGCGGTCGTTTTGCAGGTAAATAGCGACGGGCCGCGCCCGACGGTGCACTAGGGCTGCTACCTTGGGGTCACGGATTGCGCAGTTGCAACCGTGAGATCCAGCTTCTCGTTCCTCCTCTCAGGTGAATCGAGTTTCTTGCATCTCGAACCCTGAACCAAGGAGTCGAACAACTTGTCGAAGTCTTTCAGCGCCCTTGGCGTGAGTACGCCTGTCGTGCGTACGCTCGCCGAGCGCCACATCATCACACCGTTTGCGGTGCAGAGCCTTGTGCTCGAAGACGCCCTTGCAGGCGTGGACATTCTGGCCGCATCCCCCACGGGATCGGGCAAGACCCTCGCCTTTGGGATCCCCATCGTCGAGCGCACGCCGACCGGCGGCAATCGTCCCGGCGCTCTCGTCCTCGTGCCGACCCGTGAGCTCGCCTCGCAGGTCGTCGAAGACCTGCGCCCTCACGCCAAGGCGAAGGGCCTTCAGATCGCCGCCGTCTACGGCGGCACGGCCCTCGGCCCGCAGGCCAAGCGCGCGAAGCACGCGCACATCCTGGTCGCGACACCCGGCCGCCTGTTCGACTTGATCGAGCGCGGCATGGTCCACCTCGGTGGCGTCCGCGTCCTCGTCCTCGACGAGGCAGACCGGATGCTCGACATGGGCTTCCGCCCGCAGGTCGACCGGATCCTGAAGGGCGTGCCGGAGAACCGGCAGACGATGCTCTTCTCGGCAACGCTCGACGGTGCGGTCGCAGACCTCGCCCGCCGCTACACCTCGAACGCCGTCCGCTACACCGCGGAAGCGCCGATCGAGGCCAAGCAGGGCGAGATCGAGCATCACTTCATTCCGGTCACGGTCGACGGGAAGCTCGAGGCGCTCGTCGAGAAGCTCGGCGGCGACCGCGGGCTAGCGCTCGTGTTCGTCCGGACGAAGCACGGTGCGGACAAGCTCGCCCGCAAGCTCTCGCGTCAGCACGACGTGCCGACGGTGGTCATGCACGGGAACATGTCGCAGAACGCGCGTGAGCGCTCGCTCGCCCAGTTCGAGTCGGG
>JAYUEQ010000295.1:0-10869 GCA_043739205.1 Thermoleophilia bacterium | reverse complement strand
CTTCCACTCGTTGGCGGCGCCGAAGTCGAGCGTCGCGCCGTCGACCTTCACGCCGAGCTTCGCGAACGTGTCGTTCCCCTGGTGGAGGAAGTGCGCCGTCTGCACCCACGCCTTGGTCGGGATGCACCCGACGCGCAGGCAGGTGCCGCCGAGCTCCGGCTCCGTCTCGATGACCGCGACCTTCGCGCCCAACTGGGCTGCGCGGATCGCTGCGGTGTAGCCCCCGGGACCTCCGCCCAGAACGGCGACGTCGACTTCCATGTCAGCTCCTCAGTTCTTCGGTTTCCGGGCGGAAGGGTACCGCGGGGCTACGGGACGAGGACGATCTTCCCGAACTTGCCGCCCGCAGCGAATGCGTCATAAGCCTCTTGCGCCTGCTCGAGCGGATACGTCGCGTGGACGGGCACGACGACGCGGCCCTCGTCCAGCAGCGGCAGGACGTCCTCGCGGAGGCGCCGGATCACGTCGGCCTTCTCGGCCCGCGTGCGGGTGCGGAGGGTCGAGCCGTGGATGCGTCCCCGCGCGCGCATCAGGTGGTGGAAGTTCACCTCGGCGGTGCCACCCGCGCCGAGGCCGATCACCGCGATGCGCCCTTTCAGCTCGAGCCGTCCCATGTCCTTGCGCAGGTTCTCGCCGCCGACCAGCTCGAGGATCACGTCGTAGGTGCCCGACACATTCGTGTCCGTTGCGCCGAGCTCGACAATCTGCTCCAGGTGGTGTCGGGCGGTGCCCGTCACGGTCGCTCCCGCTTCGGCGCCGAGTTGGACGCCTGCAATGCCGACCCCGCCCGAGGCGCCGTTCACGAGGAGCCGCTCGCCCGACGTCAGCTCCGCCTGCGTGAAGAGCGCGTCGTGCGCCGTCGCGAACACCTCGACGAAGCCTCCCGCCTCTGGCCAGCCGACCGTCTCCGGCACCGGCAGGATGTGCGACTCATCCACGACAACAAGCTCGGCGTGCCCGCCGCCCGGGAGGAGCGCCATCACGTGCTCGCCGCGTTCGGTCTCGCCGGCGCACTCGAGACCCGGGATGTCCTGCGGCGCCCCGGGCGGCGCCGGGTAGTTGCCCGCGCGCTGGATGATGTCGGCGCCGTTGATCCCGGCGGCGCGCACGCGGATCAGAACCTCCCCGTCGCCGGGAACCGGATCGGGCCGCTCCTGGATCTCGAGCCGCCCCTCCACGATGACTACTGCGCGCATGCGGCATGCTATGCCGATGAAGCTCGAAGGCGTCCACCACGTCACGTGCATCACGGGCGACGCACCGGCGAACGTCGAGTTCTACGCCGGTGAGCTCGGTCTGCGGATGGTCAAGAAGACCGTCAACCAGGACGACCCGACCGTCTACCACCTCTTCTATGCGGACGAGCAGGGCTCGGCGGGCGCGGACATCACGTTCTTCGAGTACCCCGGCGCGCCGAAGGGCCGCGCGGGCGACGGGATGGTGCATCGCGTGGCGTTCCGCGTCGAGACCGAAGAGTCGCTCGACTTCTGGCAGAAGCGTGTCGGCGGCGAGATCGGCGACCGGTCGCTCGTCTTCCACGATCCGGAAGGGCTCGCACTCGAGCTCGTCGTCGACGACACGGGCGAGACGCCGCTGACCTCGAACGCGCCGGACATTCCGGAGGAGCACCGCCTGCGCGGCTTCGCCGGCGCGCGCGCGTACGCGTCGCAACCCGAGCGCAGCGAGCGAATGCTGAACGCGCTCGGCTTCGAGCCGAACTGGACCGCGCGCGGCGATACGCGCAGCGGGTTCTACATCTACGACGAGCCGCCGGCCGAGCGCGGGTTGCAAGCAGCGGGGACGGTGCACCACGTCGCGTGGGCCTCGCCGATCGAAGAGCACGAAGCGTGGCGCGACAAGGTGATCGAAGGCGGCGGGCAGCCGACGCCGGTGATCGACCGCTTCTACTTCAAGTCGATCTACTTCCGCGAGCCGAGCGGTGTGCTGTTCGAGATCGCGACGATCGGCCCGGGCTTCACCGCCGACGAGCCGTTCGAGACGCTCGGCGAGTCGCTGTCGCTGCCGCCGAACTACGAGCAGTACCGCTCGCAGGTCGAGCAGATTCTCGCGCCGCTGCCGAACCCGCGCCTGGCGCGTTCGTAGTGGTCGTTCGCGAGCGTCCGGCCGAAGGCGAGGCGGAAGGCGCGCTCGTGTTGTTCCACGGGCGCGGCGCAGACGAGAACGATCTGTTTCCGCTGCTCGACATCCTCGATCCAGAACGTCGCCGGCACGGCTACTGCCCGCGCGGCCCGCTGTCGCTGCCGCCGGGCGGCGCGCACTGGTACGCGGTGTACGAGGTCGGCAGCCCGGACCCCGCGACGTTCGCACCGACGTATGCCGACGCCGCCGCGTGGCTCGACTCGCTGCCGTACGAGAGCGTGTGGCTCGGCGGCTTCTCGCAAGGCGCGGTGATGTCGTACGCGCTCGGCCTCGGCGCCGGCCGACCGCGCCCGGATGCGCTCGTCGCGATGTCAGGCTTCATCCCGGAGACCTCAGCGTGGGAGCCCGATCTATCGCCGCCGTTCCCGCCAATCGCAATTGCACACGGCATCTATGACCCGGTCATTTCGGTCGAGTACGCCCGCACCGCGAAGCGCGTGCTGGAAGCCGCGGGCGCGGAGCCCGTGTACCGCGAGTATCCGATCGACCACACGATCGACCCGAGCTTCCTGTTGGAGGCTCGGGAGTGGCTCGCCCTCCTCTGAACCTGGTTCGCGCGATCTTCTGAACCTGGTTCGCTCTTTGAACCAGGTTCAAGAGTTTCAGAGTTGTTGCAAACGAGGTTTCTCTCGCCAGGCACGCTAAATGCATGCGTCCGCAACACGCAGGCCTGTTCCACGTCATGAGCCGCTCGAACGCGGAAGAACACATCTTTCGCGATGACCGTGATTACCACGCTGGTGTCCAGATCATCGCCGAGCTCGTGACGGCCGGGTTCTTCCGCTGCCACGACTTCTGTCTGATGCCGACGCACTACCACCTAGTCGGAACGTTCGATGAGGACATGCTCAAGGCCGCGATCCATCGGCTCAACCGGCGCTACGCCAGTGGCTTCAATCGCCGTCACAGGCGGCGCGGGCACGTGTTCGACTCCCCGTATACGAGCGTCGAGGTCGTGACGGAAGCGCACGCGTTCCATCTCCCGGACTACATCGCGGAGAACCCGCCACGACGACCGTGGCCATGGAGCAGTCGCGACGCGGATTTCACCTTCGTCGAACGTCTACCTTGGCTCGAAACTCTCGAACCTGGTTCAAAGAGCGAACCAGGTTCGGACCCACGTCAGAGCGGCCGCACCATGACGAGCCCGCCTTGCGACTCGCCACTCGGCGCGAAGCCGTTGCGCTCGTAGAAGGCGACGGCCGGCGAGTCCTTCTCCACCGACAGCGACACCTGCGCATGGCCGGCAGCGCGCGCCTTCTCGACCAGCGCGTCCAGCAGCTCCTGCCCGAGCCCGTGTTGGCGGCGCGAAGGGACGACCGAGATCGAGAGCTCCGGCGTTTGCTCGTCGACGAAGCCATAGCCTGGCTCCGACGCACGGAACAGCCGGAACCACGCTGCACCGACACGGTTACCGGTTTCGTGCGCGATCAGCACCACGTCTCCGGCGCGACCCCAGTTGTCGATGTAGCGCGTCAGCGGGATCTCCGCGTCGAGCGCGTTCACACGCCAGCCGTAGGCGTGTGGGAGCATCGAGCGCATGAACGGAACGTCGGCGGCGGAACCCTTGCGGATCATCAGTCGCCGATCGGTTGCGCGAGCTGGACGCGGTTTCCGTCTGGGTCGAACACGTCCACGATCCTCATCTGTCCGGCAAGCTCGATCACGACGCCCACTTCGACGCCTTCTCCCCGGAGCCTTTCGGCGTCCGCCTTGACGTCAATGACGTCGATCGTCGCCACCCCCGCCTCGACGGGCTCACCTTCGCCGAGCGCGATGTGCATCGTGCCCTTCTCGAGCTTCGACCACTTGTCGTCCCAGTCGACGTACGTCTCGTCGAAGCCGAGCAGCCGCTTGTAGAAGTCGCGGCCCCGGTCGAAGTCCCGCACCAGGTACCACACCCGCGGCGGCGTCATAGCGCCAGCGCGGGCTCTTCCAGAAACTGCTTCACCGTGCGCAGGAAGTCGGCGCCGGCGGCACCGTCGACCGCACGGTGATCGACGGTCAGCGTCATCGACATCATCGGCCTCACCTCGACGCCGCCGTTGCGCGCGACCGGGGTGTCGAGCGTCGCACCGACCGCGAGGATTGCAGCCTGTGGCGGATTGATCACCGCAACGAACTGCTCGATGCCGAACATGCCGAGGTTCGAGATCGTGAACGTCCCGTCTTCGAGATCCTGCGCCGTCAGCTTGTTGTCACGAGCGCGATTGACGATGTCGCCGCGCGCGGTGCCGACCTCGGCCAGCGACAGGCGCTCGACGGAGCGGATCACTGGGACGACGAGCCCTTGCGGCGCGGCGACGGCAATGCCGACGTTCGCCGTCGGGAACTTCAGAAGCGCGTCCTCGGTGTACTGAACGTTGACGTCGCGGTGACGCATCAAGGCCTGCGCACACAGCTTCGCGAGCAGGTCGGTGACCGTCACGCGCACATCAGGGTTCAACTCGCGGCTGCGGGCGACAAGCTCGTTGGCACGCGTCATGTCGGCACTCACCGTCAACTGGAAGACCGGCGCCTGCCAGGCAGCGGTCAGGCGGCGCGCAATCGTCTTGCGGATGTTTGTCAGCGGCACCGATTCGATCTCGCCCGTTGCGACGGCAGCCGGGGCCGCGGGCTTCGACACGGCGCCGCGCTCGACGTCCTCGGCCACGATCCGCCCATCGGGGCCGGTGCCGGAAAGCGCGGAAAGATCGATGCCGCGCTCGCGGGCGATACGGCGTGCGAGCGGCGAGGCCTTGATGCGGCCGCCGTTGCTGCCACTCGTGTCTGCCACCTTGGTCTCGGCAGGCGTCTCGCGAAGCGCAACGGTGTCAGACACCTTTGCGGGCTCCGGCGCGGCAGGCTTCGACGCAACGGCCTCGACGACCTCTTCGCCAGCCTTGCCGATGTAGGCGATCGTCTGGCCAACCGGCGCCTCGCCCGACTCGAGCGTGATCTTCAGCAGAACGCCCGCGTAGTCCGACTCGACTTCCTGCGTCACCTTGTCGGTGTCGATCTCGAAGAGCGGCTCGCCCTTCTCGACCGTGTCGCCGGGCGACTTCAGCCACTTCGTGATCGTTCCGGCTTCCATGCCTTGACCCAGGCGCGGGAGCTTGACCTCGTTGGCCATCAGCTACTTCCCGACCGTGCGCTTGATCGCGGCGAGCACGTCCTCGGCGTGCGGGACGAGGAAGTTCTCCATCACCGGCGCGAACGCGAGAGGTGCAAACTTCGCTCCGACGCGCTCGATCGGCGCGTCGAGGTAGTCGAACGCCTTGTACTGCAGCACCGACGCGACCTCGGCGCCGAAGCCCATGCGCGTCACCGCCTCGTGCGCGACGACGGCGCGGTTCGTCTTCTTCACCGACGCGACGAGCGCGTCCTCGTCGAGCGGCTGCAGCGTGCGCGGGTCGATGATCTCGACGGAGATGCCCTCTTCCTCAGCCTGCTTCGCGGCTTCGACTGCGCGGTGCACGAGCGGGCCGATCGCGATCACCGTCACGTCGGTGCCCTCGCGAATCGTGCGCGCCTTGCCGAGCGGGATCGGCTCGATCTCCTCGGGAACCTCGCCCTTCACCGGGTAGAGCAGGCGGTGCTCGAAGAAAATGACGGGGTTGTCGTCGTAGATCGACGTCCAGAGCAGACCGCGCACGTCTTCCGGAGTGGACGGATATGCGACCTTCAAGCCCGGTACGTGGACGAGCCACGCTTCGAGCTGCTGCGCGTGTTGCGCACCCGGCGACCAGCCGGCGCCGCCCTGCGTGCGGATCGTCAGCGGAACGGTCAGCTGACCACCCGACATGTAGCGCTGCTTCGCGGCCTGGTTGACGATCTGCTCCAGCGAAAGCGTCAGGAAGTCCTCGTACATGATCTCGACGACCGGGCGCATGCCGGCCATCGCGGCGCCGATGCCCGCGCCGACGATCGCCATCTCGGAAATCGGCGTATTGCGCACGCGTTCCGGACCGAACTCCTCGAGCAGCCCTTGCGTGACCGCCATCGAGCCACCCATCTCGGCGATGTCCTCGCCCATGATGAAAACGTCCTCGTCCTTTCGCATCGCCTTGCCGAGCGCGTCGCGGACTGCTTCGCGGTAGGTGATCTCAGGCATAGACGTTCTTCAGTGCATCTTCGGGCTGCGGGTCGGTGCCATTCTTTGCGAACTCGAGTGCCGCGTCGACGATCTCGTGCGCCTGCGCGTCGAACGACTCAAATTCGTCGTCGCTAAGCGCGAGACGCTCACGCAGCCGCAGGATCGGATCGTTGCGCGCCGCCTCGTCACGGTCTTCCTTTGTGCGGTAGACCTGCGGGTCTCCGATGAAGTGGCCGTGCATACGGTAGGTCTCGACGTCGAGGAACACCGGCCCCTCGCCGGAGCGTGCGAACTCGAGGGCTTCATGTGCTGCGTCGAACACCGCCTGAATATCCTGGCCGTCGACCTTGATCGCGCGCATGTCGTACGCGAGCGCGCGCTTCGACATGTCGTCCCAGACCGGCGAGTGCTGCCAGCCCGGCGTCGACTCGGCCCAGTGGTTGTTCTCGCAGACGAACACCGTCTTCGTCTTCCAGAGCTGCGCAAGGTTGAGTGACTCGTGGAACGTGCCGATGTTCGTCGCGCCGTCGCCGAAGAACGCGACCGCGACGCGCGGCTCGTCGCGCATCTTGAACGCGAGACCCGCACCTGTGACGTGCGGCAGGCCACCGCCGATCACGGCGTTCGCACCGTAGTTGCCGCGCTCGACGTCGTAGAGGTGCATCGAGCCGCCGTAACCGTGCGAGCAGCCTTCCATCTTTCCGTAGAGCTCGGCCATGACCGCGTTCGGGTGCGTGCCGCGCGCCAGCGTGTGACCGTGCGCACGATGCGTCGATGCGAACACGTCGCCTTCTTCCATCGCCTGGCAGACCCCTACGGCGACCGCTTCCTGGCCGATTGCAACGTGCAGGAAGCCCGGCAACTCGCCGGCGCGAAACTGTTCCTCGACCTTTTCCTCGAAGCGCCGGATGAGGAGCATTTCGCGCAGGAAGTCCCGCAGCGTCTCCTCGTTCAGGGCGCGTTTCTTCTCGACCTTGGCCACGACGCCCGGCAGTGTACGTTTTGCGCCATGAGCCTTGTCGATCAATGGCGTGAGTTGGAAGGCGCTTTTCCTGAGGGTTGGGTGAGCGTTTCCGTTCAACTCGAGATCCGGGATCCAGGAGTGGCGGCGCAGGCGTCCGCACTGCTCGGTCCTGCAGGTCCCTATCGCGCCGGGACGACACTGCGTTTCGCCGCTGCACGCGACGGCAGCGCCCAGGGGCCGGACGGAATCGCCCGGTTGCTGAGCCGCATCGACGATGCGCACATCGCCGGGACGCTCACCGCTCTTGGATCCGAAAGAGCGACCGCACGCGTCGAACGCGAGGTGACGCCGCTCGCCGAATCGTGGGACACGCTGATCTCCGAACTGCCCGCCGACTGGAGCGATCTCGTCGCGGAGGTGCGTTTGCTCTCGACCGACTACGTCGAGCATGCCGCAGTGCTCTGCATCCAGATGAATCCGCGCCGCGTCGGGGACAGCGCCACGTTCCGGTTCCGCTCGGGGCATCACGCCGGCTACGGCGTCGCCCCGCAGATGGCACGCCGTTGTCTCGAACACTGCGACGCGCAGGACATCCGCGGCTCGATCGCAATTCTCCACGTGCTCAGCGACACGCATCTCGTCTCCACGCAAGGCCCCGTGTGGAACATCGGCGGACAGACGATCTGATGGCCGATCCCGTCTCCTGGCTGATGATCGAGAAGGGCTGGGAGGTCGTCGACGCGAGCGGGCAGCGTGTCGGCAAAGTCGACGAAGTGCTGGGCGACAAAGAGGCCGACATCTGGGACGGCCTGACCGTCTCGGGCAAGTACGTCGCCGCCGAAGACGTCCATGGGATCGTCGACGGCCGCATTACCCTCGCAACGTGACCGACGCTCTCGGCCTCGCCGCGCAGGTCCGCGCAGGCGAGGTGTCGGCACGCGAATTGACGGAAGCAGCAATCGCCCGGATCGAGGCGACGAACCCCGCGCTCAACTATCTCGTCACCGACTGCTTCGAGCAGGCGCTCGCAACCGAGCCGAGCGACGGCCCGTTCACCGGCGTTCCGATGCTTGTCAAAGACCTGAACGAGACCGCGGGTGTGCGCACGACGTTCTCGTCGCACGCGTTCGCGGACTACGTGCCCTCGAGCGACGCTGCGGTCGTGCGCCGAATCAAGGATGCAGGTTTCGTCGTGCTCGGCAAGTCGAACACACCGGAGTTCGGCAGCACGTGCGTGACGGAGTCGGTACTCAACGGCGCGTGCCGCAACCCGTGGGACACCGAGCGCACGCCCGGCGGTTCGTCGGGCGGCGCGGCAGCCGCCGTGGCGTCGGGCGCGCTGCCGCTCGCACACGGCTCCGACGGCGGCGGCTCGATCCGCATCCCGGCCTCGTGCTGTGGCCTGTTCGGAATCAAGCCGTCGCGCGGGCGCGTCTCCCCCGCGCCGTACGTCAGCGGCTCGCTCGAGCTCTCGCAAAGCGGGCCGCTCTCGGTGACCGTGCGCGACGCTGCGGCGTTCCTCGACGCGATCGCGGGCTACGAAACGGGCGACGCGCACTGGGCGGCGCCACCGCCGCGTCCGTTCCTCGACGAGGTTGGCGCGGATCCCGGCCGGCTTCGCATTGCGTTCACGACGGAATCGCCGATCCCGTTTCCGATCGACGACGCGGTCGTTGGCGTCGCGCGCGATGCGGCCGAAGCGCTCGCGGCGCTCGGGCACGAGATCGTCGAGCAGACACCGCCCTGGGTCGACGACATTCTGCTGAGCACGTTCGCAAAGCTCTGGCAGGTCGGTCCGGCGATGTACCCGGTGCCGGACCAGGAACTGCTCGAGCCGCTGAACCGCGCGCTCGCCGCCGCCGCGCACGAGACGTCGAGTGTCGTCTTCGCGCAGAGCGTCGCCGGGCTGCAACGGCTCGCGCGCCGTATCGTCTCGTTCTGGGACGACGTCGACGTCGTGCTGACGCCGGGGCTCGCGAAGCTGCCCGTGCCGATCGGCTGGGTCTTCGAGCCGGAGGACCCGTGGGAGCAGTTTCGTCGCGGCGGCGAGTTCACGCCGTTCACCCCGATCGTCAACGTCACCGGCCAGCCGGCGGCGATGGTGCCGTTCGGTGTGGTCGACGGGCTGCCGGTCGGCGTTCACCTGATCGGTCGTCCGGCAGACGAGGCGACGCTTTTCCGGCTCGCGTCACAGATCGAGCAGGCCCACCCGTGGGCGTCTCGGCTCCCCGCTAACCGATAGCGGCGCGCAGCTCGTCGGCGAGTTCGCTCGCACGCTGAGCGTCGGCGGCGATCACGAGACACGTGTCGTCGCCGGCGAGCGTTCCGATCACCAGCGGGTGGTTGCTGCGGTCGAGCGCGCGTGCGATCGCGGGCGCGCTGCCGATCTCCGACTGGATGACGACGACATTCTGTGCCGCGACGGCGCCTCGACCGAACTGCTCGAGCAGCGACCTGAGCGTCTCGCGCGGGTCCGAGCGACGGCCTCGGTGGGGCAGGATGTAGCGCTGTCCCCCGAGCGCGTCGGGCGCCTTCTCGAGGCCGAGCTCGCGGATATCCCGGGAAACCGTCGCCTGCGTTACCCGGCAACCGGCCGTCTCGAGCGCACTGAGCAGCTCTTGTTGAGTGCCGAGCCGCATACGCTCGACTAGGCTCGCGACGAGACGCTGGCGCTCCGCCTTCGAAAGCTGACGTTCGGTCTGCACAACCGCAGCATCTCCTATCAACGTTTAGGGCGGCAAGCGGGCAGGCACATCAAGCGCATACTTGGGGAGAAAAGCGTGATGAAGCAACAGACAAACGGTGGAATTGGCGGCGCAGCGAAGTCGATTGGCGAGCGTGCGTCCGCGATCGTGCGCCTCGAGATCGAACTGGCCGCGCTCGAGTTGAAGAAGAAAGCGACCGCACTTGCGGTCGGAATCGGGCTCGGAGTCGGCGCCGCTGTCCTCGTGCTCGTTGGCCTCGGGTTCGTGTTCCTGACGATCGCAGCAGCGCTCGCAACCTTCCTGGCGCTGTGGCTCGCACTGCTGATCGTCACAGTCGGGCTCTTCGTGCTCGCCGGGCTCCTCGGCGTGCTGGCCCTCCGGAAGATCAAGAAGGGAACGCCCCCGGTGCCCGAGCAGGCGATCCAGGAAGCCGAGTTGACAGCAGAGGCGGTGAAGCGCTGATGTCCGACACACGGACACCCGAGCAGATCCGGAGCGAACTGGATGCCGAGCGCGCCGAACTTGCGGACGCCGTCGATCACCTGCGTGGTGAGGTCAGCGGGAAGCTCAAGAAGCTGCCTGTTGCCGCGGGTGCTGCGGCATCGATCGGGCTCGCGCTCGCCGCGACGAAGCGCTACTTCGCGCGTCGCCACCGCGATTGAGCGCCCCCGGCGAGCCTCAAAGTCTCTCACGCGGTGAGTGGCTTGGCGGAGCGAAGCGCGCAGGCTCGGCGTTCCTCGCCGACGACTGCATGGGGCTCGCGCAGCAGATCGCCTACAGCTGGATGCTCGCGTTCTTCCCCGCGGTCGCGTTCTTCCTCGGGCTGCTCGGCGTGTTGCATCTGTACGACCAGCTGCAGTCGTTCCTCGCGCCGATCTCGCCGCACGGCGTCATCCACTTCATCGAGGGGCTGCAGAAGGATTCGAAGGGCGGCGCGAGCATGACGGCGCTCGTCCTCGGCGGCG
>JAYUEQ010000294.1:0-2862 GCA_043739205.1 Thermoleophilia bacterium | reverse complement strand
CGGCGCGCAGTTCTCCGCCCTTAGTTGCTCGAGGTTGTCCAGTCGTCCTGGAACATCGTCTTGCCGATCAGGTGCTCGACCTCGATCTTCCGGAACGTGAAGTGGATCGTCTCGAGCTCCAGCGTGCCGCCCTCTGACGTCGAGTCGGTGAGGTCGGCGCACGCAGCGTCGGTCAAGGTCACCTTCAGCTGATCGGCCGACGCACCGGGCGGGCGGAGCACGAACTGCACCGCCGGGAGGATCTCGTTCGTCGCGCACGCCTGGAACAGCCGTGGCGTTGACGCATCGACCCGTTTCACGATCGTGATCGGGTTGTACTGGCGCTTGCCGGTGGCCTGCCCCGACGCGGCGTCACGCGGCGAGACGATGCCCTGCTGGAACTTGAGGACGTCCATCGTCGTCTGCGTTCCGTCGTCCCCGCCCTTGATCGGGACGTTGCCGTGGGCCTGAAACGCGACGTTGCCGATGACGGTGAGCGTGTTGCCGCTCGCGCCCGCCGGCCCCTGGTCGCCCTTCGCGCCCTGCGTCCCCTGCGGGCCTGCCGGACCCTGCGGTCCCTGGACCGCCCAGGACACCGTCGTCTCCTTGCCCTTGCACGCGGTTCCGGCAGCGACGATGTGCGGCGTGCCATCCTTCTCGACACACGCGGTGATCGACCCGGCGTCGTTCGTGGTCGCATACGCGAGTGCGGCGCCGAGCCCGCCTGCCACCGCGATGCCCGCCACGACGGCTGCGATCTTCCTCCTGGTCATCTTGCTCCCCTCTTTTGGACCCCGTGCGGCGATCGTACGACCGCAACCTGGCGTTTACCAGGGGTGCAACGCCGCGACGATCTCTGCGGCCGGACGCTCCTGTGCGCGCGCGAGGTTCACGCCGGCCCAGAGGTTGATCCCGTCTGCGTCTCCCGCAGCGCGTGCGGCGGCGCGCAGCGGTGCAGTCAGGTGATGGATGTGCGGGTAGGCCGACGGCGCGTCCGGATGCTCGACCATGAAGCGGTTGACGATTCCGCGCGCAAGCCGTCCGGTGAACGCGCGCGTGAACGTCGTCTCCCCGCCGCTCCGCAGAGCACGCCGGTGTGGCTCGCTCGTGCCGGCCTCCGGGCAGAGGAGAAACGCGGTTCCGACC
This sequence comes from Thermoleophilia bacterium, assembly GCA_043739205.1. GTDB lineage: Bacteria > Actinomycetota > Thermoleophilia > Gaiellales > Gaiellaceae > PALSA-600. The sequence continues at coordinate 1,737 of JAYUEQ010000294.1, read as the reverse complement.
TGCACCGCCTGCGCGCCTGCCGCAAGCACGACGGCGACGCCGCCGCGGTCGACGATCCCGCCGGTTGCGACGAGCGGCAAGCCGACGTCGATCGAACCGAGCAGTTCGAGCAGCGGCGTCGGCTCGCCGTCGTCGCGCCACGCTCCGCGATGGCCGCCCGCCTCCGCACCCTGGACGATGAGCGCGTCGACGCCTGCAGCGCGCGCGGCGCGCGCCTCGTGCGCCGAGGTCACCGTCGCCCAGACGCGCGTACCGCTCTGCTGCAGTCGCGCGACGGTCTCCGTCGTGAGGCAGCCGAAGGTCGTCGAGGCGAACTCGACGTCGCCTTGCACGATCAGCTCGAGCTTCTCGGCGAGCCAGTCGTCATCGAATCGCGGCCGACCGAGCTCGACGGCCCGCGCCCGAGCCTCGGGCTCGAGCTCGCGGGCATACGCCGCTACGGCGTCGTCGTCTACACCGACGTCTTCGAGCACGAAGAGGTTGACACCGATCGGTGCGTTCGTCAGCTCGCGCGTCCGTCGTAGCTGTTCGGCGAACACGTCGAGCCCCAGGTAGCCCGCAGCCAGGAAGCCGAGGCCACCTGCATTCGAGACGGCGGCGGCGAGCTCCGGCGTCGACGGCCCGCCGGCGAGCGGCGCGAGCACGATCGGCGAGCACTCGAACATGACGTGAACGCTAGAGGTTCGCCCTACGCGAGTCGACCGAGCAGCGCGCCGAAGAGTGCGTGACGTGCGGTCGCTTGCGCGAACCCGCGTCCATTGAACAGCTGATCGACGCCGGGCTCGCCGCGGGCCGGGTGCTTGTGGTCGATGAGATACGAGAGCGGGAAGAGGGCAACGTGCTCCGCGAGCGCCAGACCGAGCGCGAGGCGGCGGGGTGGTACCGACGTGCGTCGGCGCGCCTCGTCGAATGCGACGCCGAACGCCGCCCCGTTCAGCGCATGGATCGCGAGGCCGGCGATCGGCCAGGCACGAGTGCGCGTCACGAGCTTGCCGAGTGCCGCGACGTCCGAGTAGTCGTTGCGGAAGACCCTCTTGTCGATCGGCTCGAGCGCGGCCCAGATCAGGGCAGCGGCGGCGCCGGCGAACGCCGCCCTGGGCCGGCTCATGCGGCGAGCTTCCGCAGCTGAGCGACTGCGTCGCGCACATCGAGCAGCTTCGTGCCGCTGCCGCCGATCAGCACGTGCAGCGATTTGCGCGGCGCCGCCGCTGCGAGGTCACGATCGAGCGCTCGCGCGCTCTCCTTCGACGCGGCGCTGAAGCAGAGCGCGCTCGCCTCGAGCCGGTCGGCGAGAGCGACGGCGTCGCCGACCGGAGTGTCGGCGCCGAGGTAGGCGACCTGCCAGCCGTCGGAGCGGAGCAGCACCGCGAGCATCAGGAGGCCGATCTCATGACGCTCGCCTGGGGCGCACGCGAGCACCGCTGTCCCGTGCACATCCGCCCGTTGGTCGGAGAGCAGCTTCTGGAGCGCGGCACGGACGGCGGAGCTCACGAGGTGCTCCTGTGCCACGTTCAACGCGCCCGATGCCCACTGCTCGCCGATCTCGACGAGCGCCGGCGTCAGGACCTGCGTGAACGACTCTTCCGGCGTAGCGACTGCGAGTGCCTGGTCGACGAGCTGGCCCAGCGCATCCACGTCGCTCGCGATCGCCGCGTCGACGATCCCGTCGCGCAACTCCTCGACGGTACGCGCCACCTGTTCGCCGGCGCCGAGCAATGCCGCCGCCTCACCGATCCG
>JAYUEQ010000293.1:0-2877 GCA_043739205.1 Thermoleophilia bacterium | reverse complement strand
GTGAGGATCTCGTGCTTCTGACCGCCTTCCTCCTCGACCTCACGGAAGACGAGCGGCCCGGCGAGATAGCCCTCGTGCCCGAGCAGTTCGTGCACGACCTGCGAGGTGTGCGGCAGGAACGGCGTGAACATCGTCTTCAGGCTGTCGACGGCTCGCAGCGCCACGAACAACACCGTCGCTGCGCGCGCGCGGTCGGTCTTGACGAGTACCCACGGCGCCTGGTCGCTGACATAGGTGTTGACGGTCGAGGCGAGCCGCATCGTCTCTGCGAGGCCGGCGCGGAAGCGACCGTTCTCGATGTGGTCGCCGACCGCGTCGAAGCCGCCGGCGACGCCGTCCAGCAACGCGCTGTCCCCCGTCGTGAGCTCACCGGGCTCCGGCACAGCACCGAAGTTCCGATGCGCGCTTGTCAACGTGCGGTTGACGAGGTTGCCCCAGTTCGCGAGCACCTCGTCGTTGTTGCGGCGTACGAACTCGGCCCACGTGAAGTCAGTGTCCTGCGTCTCCGGCCCGGCAGCGATCAGGTAGTAGCGCAAAGGGTCCGGGTCATAGCGATCGAGGAAGTCGTGGATGTAAATCGAATGCTGGCGGCTCGTCGAGAACTGCTTGCCTTCGAGGCCGAGGAACTCCGACGCAAAGACGTTGTCTGGAAGCTGCAGCGGCGCCTTGCCTGCGCCGTACTCGCCGCCCTTCTCGTAACCGAGCAATAGCGCCGGCCAGATCACCGTGTGAAAGACGACGTTGTCCTTGCCTTGGAAATACGAGTGCAGCGCTTCGTCGTTCTGCCACCAGTCGCGCCATGCCTCCGGGTCGCCCGTCGAAGCGGCCCACTCGATGCTCGCCGAGAGGTAGCCGATCACCGCGTCGAACCAGACGTAGATGCGCTTGTTCTCGTTCTCGGCGTAACCGGGCACGGGAATGCGGACGCCCCAGTCGAGATCGCGCGTCATCGGGCGCGCGCGGATCTCCTCGAGGAGGCCTAGCGAGAACTTGCGCACGTTCGGCCGCCAGTCGTCGTGCTGCTGGATCCAGTGACGCAGCGCATCCGCGAACCGGGGCAGGTCCAGGAAGAGGTGTTTCGTCTCGCGGAATTCGGGCGTCGCGCCGTCGATCTTCGAGCGCGGATTGATCAGATCGATCGGATCGAGCTGGTTGCCGCAGTTGTCGCACTGGTCTCCGCGCGCCTCGGCGTAGCCGCAGATCGGGCAGGTGCCCTCGATGTAGCGGTCGGGCAGGGTATGACCCGTCGCCGGCGAGAACGAGACCAGCTGCGTCTGCTCGACGATCGCGCCGTGCTCGTAGATCGTCTTGAAGAAGTCCTGCGTGACGCGCGCGTGGTTCAGCGTCGTCGTGCGCGAGAAGCAGTCGTACGACAGCCCGAGTCGACGAAAGTCTTCGCGAAACGCCGCGTTGTAGTAGTCCGCGATCTCAGCGTAGGACTTGCCCTCCTTGTCGGCGGCCACCATCACGGGTGTGCCGTGCTCGTCTGTGCCACTCACCATGAGGACGTCGTTGCCCTTCAGCCGGTGATAGCGGGCGAACGCGTCCGACGGAACGCCGAACCCCGCCACATGCCCGAGGTGACGGTGACCCGCCGCGTACGGCCAGGCCGGGGCGACCAGGATCTTCTTCGGCGTCGGTGCCACAGCGAACCATCATACGAACGGCCCCGAGAGCCCCCGCGAGCAGTGCCGCTGCGAGCAAGGCGCCGACGGCGAGCGACGACACGATGGTCCGGGGCCGGCGAGACGCGAGCCGCGTCGCACCCACCTCGGCCGGGATGGCCCCGGTGGCCAGCGGCCGGGCAACCGGGCCTAGGCCGGCGGCCGTCCACGCTCGCGGGTTTCGCCGACCTGCGCTTGCTGCCAGGTGGGCCTGACGTTCGAGCGCACGGTGTTCGAGCGCACGGTGTACGAGCGCACGCGGTACGAGCCCGCGTTGCTCCTCTGCCGATGTGGGCGTCGCTGACCGCGATCCGTGACGAGGCGCGTCTGCTGTCGCGGCGGTGTTCACGCCGAGCCGCTCCGACACCTGGCCCGAAACCGCGGCGAGGGCTCCGCGCGCCGGACGGTCCTCGTCGACCGGGGAAAGCGTTGACTCTCCCGGTTCGCCGCTGCCCGCCGGGGGCACGGCCGGTGTGGACGGCTCGGGCACCGCCACGGTCACCGGCTGCGAAGCGGGGGCCTGCTCGAGTGGCGGGACGTCGGGCGGCTGCTCGACGCCCGGCGCCGGCGCGGGCTGCACGACCGCTGGGCGAACGTTCGTCGCGGTCGCCGGCACCACAGTCGGTCCCGCGTCGGCAACCGGAACAGGCGCAGCCGGGACGGAAGCCTCTAGCACGCGCGGAGCCGTCAGCGCGGGCGACGGTGACGTGGCTGCGACAGGTGCGACCGGTGTGACCGGTGTGACCGGTGTGACCGGCGGGACGTCGGGGGCGAGCGGCACCGGCAGCGGTTGCGCGACCGGCAGCGCCGCCGCCGTCGGGGCAGGATCGACGACGACCGGCGGCACGAGCGCCGCGGGCGCCGGGACGCGCCCCGGCAGGAAGGTCAGCGGGTCCAGATACCCCTGCTCCTCGGCAGCGAGACGAATGCCGACGTGCACGTACGGCTGGGACACCTCGGGATCACCGCTCGGACCGATGGTTCCGACAACGGCGCCCTCGGCGACGACTGCGCCGCGTCCGACCGTGATCGAGCCGAGGTGCGTCAGCGTGACGGCGTAGCCGTCGGGAGTCGTGATCGTCACGCTCTTCCCCGAGGACGGCACCGTCCCCGCGTACGTGACGCTGCCCGCAGCGGGCGCGAGCACCCCTGCGCCAGGCTCACCGCTGACGTCGAGACCGCGATGCTGACCGGCGGCATAGGGGTGCCCCGG
>JAYUEQ010000292.1:0-10711 GCA_043739205.1 Thermoleophilia bacterium | reverse complement strand
CAGGACGTCGCCCATGCCGAGGATGCGCGAGGCCATCCGGTCCGGGTGGAACACCTCGAGCGCGTCGAGCTTCTCGCCCGTCGAGGCGAACTTGATCGGTTTGCCGGTTACGGCCTTGACGCTCAGTGCGGCGCCGCCGCGGGTGTCGCCGTCAAGCTTCGTGAGGATCACGCCGTCGAAGGCGATGCGCTCGTCGAAGGCCTGCGCGACGTTCACGGCCTCCTGGCCGGTCATCGCGTCGAGGACGAGCAAGACGTTCGTCGGCTTCGCCTCGTCGCGGACGCGCGCGAGCTCCTCCATCAGCTCCTCGTCGATCTGCAGACGCCCGGCGGTGTCGACGATCACCGTGTCGAGCCCTTCGGCGCGCGCGCGCTCGAGACCACTGCGCACAGCCTCGACGGCGTCCTTCGTATCGGTGCGGAACACGGGCACCTGGATTTGCTTGCCGAGCTGCTCGAGCTGGTCGATCGCCGCGGGACGCTGGAGGTCGGCTGCGATCAGCCCGGGCTTGCGGCCCTGGTTGCGTAGGTGCAGGGCGAGCTTGCCGGCGGTCGTCGTCTTGCCTGAGCCCTGGAGTCCCGCAAGCAGGATCACCGTGAACTTGGTGAACGCGAGCCCCGACTCGCCCTCGCCCATCAGCGCGGTCAGCTCGTCGTGGACGACCTTCACGACCTGCTGGCCGGGGGTCAGGCTCTTGAGGACGTCTTCTCCGAGCGCCTTCTCCCGGACGCCGGCGACGAAGTCGCGCACGACGGTGAAGTTGACGTCCGCTTCGAGCAGCGCGAGGCGGATCTCGCGCATGGCGCGGGAGATCGACTCTTCGTCGAGCTTGCCCTTCTTCCGAAGGTCGCCGAGTGCGCCCTGGAGCTTGTCTGCGAGGCTGTCGAACACGCCGGGATGGTAGCCGGGAGCTACCCCGAAACGAGCGCGCGGGCGAAGTCGTCCGGGTCGAACGGGCGCAGATCGTCCAGGCCCTCGCCGACGCCGACGAGCTTGACCGGCAGATTGAGCTCGTACGCGATCGCGACCGCGATCCCGCCCTTCGCCGAGCCGTCGAGCTTGGTCAGCGCAACCCCCGTCACGCCGACCGCTTCGCCGAAGATGCGCGCCTGCTGCAACCCGTTCTGGCCCGTCGTCGCATCGACCACGAGCAGCACCTCGTGTGGCGCTCCCTCGAGGCGCCCGGCGATCACCCTGCGCACCTTCGAAAGCTCGTCCATCAGGTTCGTCTGCGTGTGCAGCCGACCTGCGGTGTCGACGATCACGACGTCCGTATCGGAGCCGACCGCGTCGTAGGCGACCGCTGCGGGATCACCACCATGCTCACCCCCGACGAACTTCGCGTTCGCGCGCTCCGCCCAGATCTCGAGCTGCTCCTCGGCTGCGGCGCGGAACGTGTCGGCAGCGCCGAGCGTCACCGACCGTCCGTGCTCGCGCAGCTTGTTCGCGAGTTTCCCGATCGTGGTCGTCTTGCCCGTGCCGTTGACGCCGACGACGAGAATCACGGCCGGCGCGTGCCGAAGGTCGAGCGTCGGCGGATCGCCGAACAGCGCGGCGATCTCCTCGGCGAGCGCGGTGTTCAGGTCGGTGAGGTCCTGCCGCGCCTCGAGCCGGCGAATCAGCTCAGCCGTCGCGCGCACGCCGACGTCGGCATAGATCAGCGCTTCCTCCAGCCGCTCCCACGACGCATCGTCAGCCGGGTCGAACGCTGCGACCTGCAGTTGCTCCGTGAGCGCGCGCCGCGACTTACCGAGCGACTCGCGCAAACGGCCGAGGAACCCACGCTGCTCCGCCTCGCTCTCGGCCGGCGCGTCGGAGTCTCCCAGCAGTTGTCCCCAGCTTCTCGCCATGAGCGGGGCACGTTAGCGCTTGGTGTCTGACACCTCTTCGCGGTGCGATGCCTACGCGCAGTTCGAAAAGGTGTCAGACACCTCTTCGCGCCGCCACTCGCACGCACGGCCCGGGCGGGTGTCAGACACCAGTTACGCCACGTCGCGGGCGTCGACGCGGTACGAGTGCCGGTAGCCGGCAAGGGCGGCGGTGCTGACGACAGGTGTGCGGCCGGTGCCGGAGAACACGTTGGCTGGCCAGTTGTGACGCCGACGCTCGAGTTGCGTGAACCATCCACGCGCGTCGTACTCGACGAGGAACAGCTCGACCGTGGTCTCTTCGAGCTTGAATGCGCGCTTCCAGTCGAAGTGCTTGCCCTCGACCCAATCGAGATACAGGTTGTCGACGATGCTCCAGTCCTCCGCGGGATAGAGCAGATCGAGGTCGACGTGCTCGCGCGGCTTGATCAGCCCGCGCAGTTCTTCGGCCCATCCTCCGAACACCCACGTGTCGACGCCTTTTGCGGCGAGGAGCGACACCGCCCGTTCGACGAAGGCAAGGTCGTTCATGCGGTCGCGGCGATTTCTTCGTCACGCGGCAGGCGGCGCGAGACGATCTGCGAAACACCATCGTTGCCCATCGTGACGCCGTACAGAACGTCGGCCGCCTCCATCGTGCGCTTCTGGTGTGTGATCACGATGAACTGCGCGCGATCCGCGTAGGTGCGGAGCAACTCGGTGAAGCGCCCGATGTTCGTGTCGTCGAGGGCAGCCTCCACCTCGTCGAGGAGATAGAACGGGCTCGGACGTGCGAGGAACAGCGAGAAGAGGAACGCGATCGCGCCGAGCGCCTTCTCGCCACCCGAGAGGAGCGATAGCCGCGTGACACGCTTGCCCGCCGGACGCAACTCGACCTCGATGCCGGGCTCCTCGCCTTCCTCTTCGGCCTCGGTCAAGCGAAGCCGCCCCTCGCCGCCCGGGAAGAGCGTCGCCGCGACGTCGTGGAAGTGCTTCTCGACCGCCTCGAACGTCTCGGCGAAGCGCGTCTCGACCGTTTTCGTCAGGTCGTCGCGCAGCTTCTCGAGCTCGGCGAGGCTCTTCTCGAGGTCGGCTCGCTGCACGGACAGCTCCTCGAGCCGGAGCTTCTCCGCGTCGTACTCCTCCTTCGCGAGCGGGTTGACCTGGCCGAGCTGCTCGCGCCGCTTCTCGTAGCGCACCAGCTTCTCGGCGAGCTCGTCGCGGTTCTCACCTTCCAGAGGCTCCGAGTTGGATGCTTCGAGACGGCGTTGTGCTTCTTCGCGCTCGGCATCGGTGCGCGCGAGCTCGACGTCGATCGCAGACAGCTTTTCGCCCGCGGTGCCGGCCGTCTGCCGCAACTCGACCTCAGCCGCACCGAGCGTGCGCAGCGACGCGCCGAGCTCGGTCGTGCGCGCCGCTTGCGCCTCGGCGCGCTCTCGCACCGGCGCTTCGAAACGGTCGACGTCAACTGCCAGCGCGCCCTCGAGGCGCGTCGAGCCTGCGAGCAGGCGCTCGAGCACGAGCTCGGTGGGGCGGCGTGTGCGCGCGGGATCCGCGTCGGCGAGGGCGCGGGCCGCGGTGCGCGCTCGCTCGGCTGCGTCGTCGGCGGCCTTCGCCGCTTCGGCGGCGCGTGCGGACAGATCCTCCGCCTCGAGCCGCAGCGCAGCGACTTCACCGGTCGCCTCGGCACTGCGCCCGTTCGCACGGCGCTCCGCCGCGAGGGCGCGTGCGTCCGCTTCGGAGACCGAGCGCCGCAGTTCGGCCTCGCGCGTCGCGATGCTGCGCAGTTCTTCCGCGAGCCGGCCGGTCCGCTCGGCGAGCGGTGTTTCGAGCCGACCCGCGGCCGCCGCCGCAACCCTCAAGGTTTCATCGAGGCTTTCGGCGCCCGCGACCAGCCGCTCGAGCCGGGCCGGGTCGGCGCGGCGCACCGTGCGCAGATGTGCAACCGGGGCGAACACCTCCGCGGCGGCGCGTGCGCGCTCAGCCGCTTCCTCGACGGCTTGCGCCGCCTGGGTCGCGCGCTCGGCGAGCTGCGCCACCTCCACCGTGAGCTCGCGACGGCGAGCGTCGAGCTCGAGCAGCACGGCTTCGGCCGTCTCGCCGGCGAACCAGAGCTCACCGCGCTGCGGGTCCCAGCCGATCCCTTCTTTCGTCACGGCGGGCACCTTCGACGCGAGCAGGACGTCGCGCTCGACGACCGGCAGCTTGACGAGCTCGCGCGGATCCCGGCCGACGAGCACGAGCACCGAGCCGAGGCCGGATGCCTGTGCCTTCTCGACGAGCTGGAGGCCACGCTCGGGGTTCGCCGCGAGCACTGCAGCTGCAAGATGTCCGAGCGCAGCAACGGTAGAGCGCTCAGCACCCGGTTCGACCTGGAGCATCTGCAGCGCGAGTTGCTCGCCCTCTTCGGCCAGCGCCCGTGCTGCAGGCGGCAGTCCTTCGCGCTCGGCGAGCGACTGCTCGAGGGTCGTCAGCCGCTCGCGGGCAAGGCGGACACGCGCCTCGAGATCCTCCCACTCGCGCGCCGCCGTGCGCGCGGCGGCATCGGCCTCGTCGGCCACGCGACCGAGCTCGGCGGGGGACGGGCCGGCCGGTGTATGGCGCGCTTCCGTCAGATCGTTTCGCAGCTCGGCAAGCAGCCGCTGCGCCGACTCCTGCCGCACGCCAAGGCGCTGGGTCGCGCCACGGAGCGCGAGCAGCGCGTCGCGGCTCCCGCCCGTGAGGGTCGACTCGGTCTCTGCGCGGCGTTCGAGCACCGCGTCGAGCTCGGCGGCGAGCGCAGACTGCGTGCCTCGTTCGATGGCGGCGACCCGCGCCCACCGTTCCTCGGCCTCGACCTGCAAGCGCGCCCGTTCGCCGGCGGCGGCCTGCGCGGCCGTCGAGGCATCCCGCGCGGCGGCTTCCATCTCGACGGACGCGGACGGGTCGAAGGTGCGCGCGGCCTCGAGCTCGGAGCGGATCGACGCGGTGAGCGACGCAGCGGACTCGCGGCGCAGCACGATGCGCTCGCCGCCGCTCCGCAACCGGTAGAGCGCGGCGGTCGCCTGTTCGCGCGCGCCGGCGGAATCGGTGAGCTCTTCTTCGGCGCGTTCGCGTTCGGCAACGAGGGCGTTGATTTTCTCTTCGAGCAGGCGGCGTTCTTCGGCGGTCGTAGCCCGACGTGCTTGCGCTTCGGTCCGGCGCACGGCAAGCCGCGCGAGGTCGAGCGTCGCGATCGCGGCCTGCACGCGTCCGATCTCGACGCCGAGCTTCTCCGCACGCTCGGCAGCGGTCGCCTGCAGCGCGAGCGGACGCAGTCGCTTCTTGACCTCGTCCTCGAGATCGCGTGCGCGCTCGACCTGGATCCCGACGCGCGCGAGCTTCAACTCGGCGCGATGGCGACGGCGCTTGAAGCGGCCGAGACCGGCCGCCTCCTCGATCAGCTCGCGCCGTTCCGACGGCTTCGAGTTGAGCACCGTCTCGACGCGGCCCTGCGAGATCACCGAGCGCAGGCCGCCGCCGAGGCCGACGTCGGAGAGCAGCTCGACGACGTCGATGCGGCGCACGGGCGTCTTGTTGACGAGGTACTGCCCTTCGCCGCCGCGCGTCAGGCGACGCGCGATCGAGACCTCGCTGTAGGGGAGGTCCGGCCACGCGTTGTCAGAGTTGTCGAACAGCAGGTCGACCTCGCAGAAATCGATCGGCTGTCGTCCGACGGAGCCTGCGAAGAGCACGTCGTCGGGCTTCTCCGCGCGCAGCTCGCCGGGGCTCATCGAGCCGGTCGCCCAGAGGATCGAGTCGGAGACATTCGACTTGCCCGATCCGTTCGGGCCAACCACAACGGCGACGCCGGATTCGAGATGGATCTCGACCGGGTCGACGAACGACTTGAACCCGCGCAGCTTGATGGCCTTCAGATGCACTAAGAAGGAGAGGCTAGCGGCGCCCACGGACGACGCCAGCCCCCTCCGAAATCACCCTGCTACGAGCGGATTACGCCTGCGCCAACTGGTAGGACCCAACCGCTCCACTCTGTCCGTACACCTTGATCGTGAACTGCACCGAACTCGGCGCGCCCGCGCCCGGGATGCCGATCATCACCTGTTCGAAGTCGTAGAACGCTCCGATCGGTGCCGGGTTCGGGCTGCCTGTCTGGTCGATCCGGATCGAGCCGTTGGGATTCACGAGGTTGACGTACGACTGGCAGTGAACGTCGACCGTGACGAAGAGGTTGTTCGTCGTCACGGTGCACGGCGCCGTGAACCTCCAGTAGTCGACGTCTCCCGCGGGCGAGATGTTCGACCCGCTGAAGATGGCCCCGGGCTGGACGACCGTCGCCTGAGCCGGAGTGTCGTTCGGCTCGAACCGATCCGCGAGCAGGATCACCTCGCAGCCGTTCGTCGCGTCCAGATCCACGTCGAATGTGAAGGGCTGGCACGCGAGGATCTGCGGCTGTCCGTTCACGCACTGTGCAGCCGCGACGTTCGCCAGCGTCAACACGTTGATGTCGCCCGCCCCGCAGTGGGCGGGGTCGCTCGATGCGTTGAAGCAGCCGCTTGAGGGATCGCCGAGGAAGCCCGAGCTGCACACGATCGACGGGACCCCATGGGTGCACCTGCCCTCGGTGTTCGGCGGTGTCCCGACGGGGACGTCGCTGTCGTCCGCGACGGTCTGGAGCACCCCATTGACGACAGCCGCCTTCCGGCAGTCACCGACGACGTTGTTGCTCGCATCGGTCGGGAAGGGGTCGCACGCGTCGCCCAAACCATCACCGTCAGCGTCGGCCTGATCGGGGTTCGCCGTGAGCACGCAGTTGTCGACCGCGTTGGCGATCCCGTCGCCGTCTGTGTCGTCGGTACCCGTCCCACCCCCGCCGCCACCGGCAACCTCACAGGTGAACGAGATCGCGCCGGTGCCCACCGCGACGCTCTCGTGCACGGTGCCGGCCACACCGCCACGCATGCAGTCGGATCCGACGAGCGAACCGCCCGCGGCGCCCGCCGCACCTGTTTGACCGGTCTGGCCCGTCTCGCCCCTGGGCCCATCCGCGCCGGGTCTGCCGTCCGCCCCATTGCAGAGGACGCCGATCGACGTGCCGTCGGAATACGCAAGCGCGTAGCCGCCGTTCCCGCCGCAACTTGCTGACGACGCATCAAGCGCGGTTGCGTGGATGTTTCGCCCGTCAGCTCCGGTCGCGCCCTGGAGGCCCTGGACGCCGGTGTTGCCCTGCGGCCCTCGCGGGCCGGTCGCACCGGTAGCGCCCGTGACACCCTGCTGGTTCCAGCGGAGCGACAACTCGCTCTGCGCGTTGCACGCGGTGCCCGGCGCAACGATCTTCACCTGCCCACTCGACTTCTGCACGCACCCGCTGATCGTGCCGTCTCCCGCGACGAACGGATTCGTAATCGTCCCCGTCGCGATCGCGATGCCGCCGCTGATCACAAGCAGCAGGGCAGCCACACTCAACAGAGCAAGCCGCGCCCCAAATCTCCCCATCGGAGCCCCCTCGGGTCGAAGAACAGTCCTCCGACCCTACGACTTCGTGCCGTTTGTTCCTAGCAACCGCAATGAGTGAGGGTTGTCAAGCGGTAACGCACCGCTCGGCAGCCCTCTCGTGCCCTCAGATCGTCCCTGCACCCACCAACAATTCGCACGGACCGGCGAACCCGGCCGGGCCCTCGAACTCGCGCAGGGCGACCTCGATCTCGGCCCACGTCGCCTCACGCTCGGCCTCGGTGAGACCGGCGAGCATCTGATGGAGCGCCCCGAACGACTCCCGCTCCAGGCGCGTGCACTCCGCCGCATCGGACAGCTCGAGCGGTGCGACGACGCGGTGCACCTCGACGTCGTGGAAGCCTGCCGCTTCGAGCAGATCCCCGAGCCCGACCGCCGAGAACGGCCCCGGCAGGCCCGGCGCCGGCGGTGGCAGCTGCGCGTTCGTCCGGATGATCGAGATCGGGACCGAGAAGAACCGGTTTCGATCGGGCTCGGCGAAGACGAGCGCCGCGTAACGCCCACCCGGCCGCAGCGCACGCGCCGCCTCGGCAAGCGCCGCCTGCTTGTCGGGGAGGTACATCAGCCCGAGCCGCGAGATCGCCGCGTCGAATGAACCCGGCTCGACGTCGAGCGACTCGCCGTCCATCACGTGCGTCGCCAGCGTCGACACCCCTGCCGCGCGAGCCGCTGCCGCCGCCTCGTCAAGGATGTTCGAAGAGATGTCGGTCGCGAGCACCGTTGCGCCGCGGCGCGCCGCCGCAATCGACTGCCCGCCGGAGCCCGCGGCGATATCGACGACCCGCGAGCCCTCCTGCACGCCGGCGAGGTCGAGCATCAACTCGGTCGCCTCGCCGAGCCAGCGGTCGAACACGGGGTCCCAGCGGTGCCACGCCTCGGCGGCGTCCTGCCACTGAGCGCGTGTCGTTTCCTTGTAGGTGACTGGATCGAACGTCGGGGCCGCCACGTCACACCTCCTCGATCCAGCCCTGGAGGTCTGCGTCCGAGACCTTGTCGAGCAGCTCGGGGTGATCTGCCCGCATGTGGTCGCGCACGCCGCCCTTCACCTCGTCGTCGGTCTCGCCGCGGATCACCGCCCCGCATTCGCACGTGATCTGTTTCGCCATCGGAACTCCCTTCATCGTGGATGCGTCCGTTGTACGACCCGGGCGTTGGGTCTATCTTGGCGCGACGTTGGCGCGTGGAAAAGTGCAGCTTTGCGGACGCCTCGTCGTGGAGGTCGACGGACGTCGCGTGGAGGACGAGCTGCCGGGCCGCCAGGGCCGGATCCTGCTCGCCTATCTCGTCACCCGACGCTCGCGCACGATCACGCGTGACGAGCTCGTCGACGCCCTCTGGCCGGCAGGACGGGACGGTGGGCTCGCACCGCTCCTCTCGAAGCTGCGGCGGGTCGTGCCGCTCGACGGCTTCCGGCCCGCGCTCGACGAGCTCTGGGTGGACATCGAGGCGGCAGCGACCGCACTGCACCGCGCCGAGAGCGCGCTCGCCCAGGGCGAGCCGGATGCCGCCTGGGCGCCGTCACAGGTCGCGATGTTCACCTGCGGGCGGCCGTTCCTTCCGGGCGACGAGGCGCCGTGGATCGACGAGGAGCGTCGGCAGCTCGCCGAGCTCCACCTGCGCGCACTCGAGACCTATGCGGCAGCGACGCTCGGCGTCGGCGGGACGGAGCTCGCGGCCGCGATCCGCGTCGGGCGCAAGCTCGTCCAGCTCGAGCCGTACCGCGAGTCCGGCTACCGGATCCTGATGGAGGCTCTCGAGCGGGAGGGCAACTGTGCCGAGGCGTTGCTCGTCTACGAGTCGCTGCGCGAGAAGCTCCGCGAGGAGCTCGGAATCACGCCGTCGGAGCCGACGCAGGCGCTCCATCGTCGGCTGCTGCGCTAGAGGCTTGATGTGGAACTGCGTGCCCGTGGGGATGGCTCAGATCAAGCAGGTCGTTCGGGTCGGGCGTAGGGCATAGCGGGGTCTACGTTCAAGCCCGACCCGGGCGAGATGCGCCGCGTCTGAGCCACCAGCCACGGGTACGCGTGCGTTTCACATCAAGCCTCTCCCGAGCGCCTCCTGCGCGGCGGCCTGCTCCGCATCCTTCTTCGAGCGGCCCGAGCCGGTGCCGGCGGCAACGCCGTCGATCATCGCGGCCGCGGTGAACGACCGGTCGTGCGGCGGGCCTTGCACGTCGAGCACGGTGTAGGTGACCGAGCTGCCAAGGCGGGCGAGTTGCTCCTGCAGTTCGGTCTTGTGGTCGACATGCGTCGTCAGCGCGTAGTCGATCCGCGGTTCGAACGCGTCGACGATCGCCGGCTCGACGGCCTCGAACCCGTGCTCGAGGTAGACCGCAGCGATCGCCGCCTCGAGCAGCGCTGCGAGCACGTTGCGGTTCCGCGACAAGCGGTCGAGCTCGTCGGCCTGCGACCCGACCGCGTCCGTGCGCATCCGCTCACCGAGGCCGAGCTCGCGCGAGAGCACCGCGCAGCTCGCCCGTGAGACGACATGCGACCGCACCTTGGCCATCCGCCCCTCGCTGAAATCCGGGAAGCGGTCGTACAAGGTGCGGGCGATTGCAAGTTCGAGCACCGAGTCGCCGAGAAACTCGAGCCGCTCGTAGGACTCGGTGCGGTCGGCGGCCCACGACGAATGCGTGAAGACCGCCGCCGCGCGCTCGGCAGGGAGCCCGTCGATCAGCTCCCGAAGCGTTCGGGCCTTACTGATGCGAGGTGACGTAGTCGACGGCCTGCCCCACGGTCGTGATCTTCTGGGCATCCTCGTCGGAGATCTTGATCCCGAACTGATCCTCGAGCTCCATGATCAGCTCGACGAGGTCGAGCGAGTCGGCATCCAGGTCGTCCTGGAACGATGCCTCCTCGGTGATCTGATCGTCTTCGACGCCGAGCTGTTCCGTCAAAACTTCCTTGACGCGCTCCAAGACTTCTTCACGCGGCGCTGCCATGTCACCTCAATCGTTGGGGGGTCAAAATCGGCGCGATCATACACGGACACGCTCAGGGAGCCGTTCCGAGAGGCGCTCCACGACACGGTGCTCGGCTCCGCGGGCGGCCAGGCGAATCGCATTCGCGATCGCTCTGCGGCTCGAATTGCCGTGGGCGATGACCGCGAGGCCACGCAGTCCGAGCAGGTAGGCGCCCCCGTAGGTGTCCGGATCGAGCCGCGCGCGGAGGCGCCGCGCAGCCGGTCTGATCAGGAAGCCGCCGAGCTTGCCCGACGGCGTCGCCGTCAGCTCGTCGCGGAGCGCGTCGAGCAGCTCGCGAATCGTTCCCTCCAGGAGCTTGAGCGCGATGTTGCCGGTGAAGCCGTCGGTCACGATCACATCGGCGGCACCGCGGAGGAGGTCACGTGACTCGGCGTTGCCGCCGAAG
>JAYUEQ010000291.1:0-3329 GCA_043739205.1 Thermoleophilia bacterium | reverse complement strand
CACGGACTCCGTCGCCTTCGGGAGGTAGTCCGGCATCCCGAGCCCAAGGTCGCCGGTGTCTTCGAGATACCAACCGGCCGCGCGCGCAGCGAGCTCGGCGCTCTTCCCGGGCGCGGCGTCGTAGATCTTGTCGTTGATGTCCGTGATGTTGTGAACGAGCTTCGCGTCGTAGCCGGTCGCCTTGAGCCACGAGCGAAACCACATGCCGACGACGAACGGCCGCGCGTTGCCGATATGAGCACGCGCGTAGACCGTCGGGCCGCAGACGTACATGCGCACAGGGCCGGGCGCAGCTGGCAGGTCGACGAGCGAGCGCGTAAAGGTGTCGTAGAGACGCACTGCCTACTCAGGTTAGTGCGCGCCGCAACGCCTCGTCACGCGGCAGGGCGCGCAGCACGGCCCACAGCTCCGGCCCGCGCTCACGCCCGGTGAGCGCGACCCGCAACGCTTTCAAGTTTCCGCCGACCGCCTTCAGCTCGCGCACGATCGTCTTCGCCTCGTCCTTGTCGACCGTCTCCGGGAACTGGGCCCGCAGCTCGGCGAACCGCGTCAGCGTTTCCGGACTTTGTGTTGAGTCAACACTTGGTGGCTCGAGCACGGAGGCGGCGAGCGCCCGCGCCTCGACCAGATCGTGCGCGCCGCGCAGTACCGGCGCCGCTTCGACCGGAACCCCCGCACGCATGGCCAGTTCCTCGTCAGAGAGCTCGGCCAGCACGTCGGTGGACAGCGAGCGGATGCGCTCGAGATCGAGGTGCACGTCGTGCCTCGGGAGGTCGAGCTCCTCGAGGTAGGCCCGCACCGCTTCCGCCGGATAACCGGCGTCGCGGAGCGCCGCGACCGTTGCGCCTTCGGCACGCTTCGACAGCTTCTTGCCGTCCTCGCCCACAACGAGACCGTGATGGATCACGACCGGCGGCTCGTTGCCGAGCGCACGGTGCAATGCAGCGTGCAGGTCTTCGTTCGCGCGATGGTCGGAACCGCGGATCACATGCGTGATCCCGAAGTCGATGTCGTCGACGACGCTCGCGAGATGGAACGTCGGCGAGCCGTCGTCCCGCCAGAGCATCACGCCCCCGTCGAACCGCTGCGGGAGCCCGGCCGCGTGCGCCGCCTCGACGTGCCGCTCCGCGCGCCCGCTCTGCCGTACCGGGCCGTCGTCCCAGTCGACTCCGAGCCAGCGCAGGTCGTCGAGGATCGTCTCCTCGCCGCCCGGCACGTTGCGAGCCGCGTCCGTATCGTCGATGCGGAGCAGCATCCAGTCGCCAAAGAGACGATTCGCGACCGCGCTCAAAGCGTTCCCGACGTGGAGCGTCCCGGTGGGGCTCGGGGCGAAGCGGACACGCGTCATATGCAGACGCTAGTGCGCCAGCGCGGGCGCCGTCGAGCGATGCGACGGGATGAAGCGCGCCAGCACGGCGCCGATGACCGCCACAGCGGCGCTGACCCAGAAGGCTGCGATGAACGCCGACTCCGCGGGCACATGACCGCCGGCGATCGTATCGGCGCTGACGATCGCAGCGCCGACCTGTCCCCCGATCACCGAGCCCACCGTGCGCATGACCGTGTTCATGCCCGTCGCGACCCCGGTCTCCGACGGTTGCACCGCGTCGACGATCAACTTCGCCATCGCGGCGAAGGCGAACGGGACACCGATCCCGATGAACACCATTGCGAGCGAAATCTCGAGCGGATGTGCATGGAACAGCGCGAGCGAGGAGATCCCGATCGCGGCGAGCACCATCCCGAGGATCAGCGGCAGCCTCGACCCATGTCGCGTCCCGAGCCGGCCGGCGAGCGGGCCGGCGACGAAGCCGAGCAGGCCACCCGGTAACAAGTAAAGACCGGTCGCGGTTGGTGAGAGGCCGAAGCCGTAATGGACGTTGCCGCCACGATGAGTCTGCATCAGCGACGGCAGCAGCACGAACGCACCGAACATCGCGAAGCCGGTGAAGATCGCAGTCAGGTTCGTGAACAGAACCGTGCGCTGCATCATCATCCGGATGTCGACCATCGGCTGATCGACCCGCAACTCTGTCTGCACCCAGATCCATCCAAGCACCGCGCTCGAGGCGAAAAGACCGATCACCCGGCCTGAGCCCCAGCCCCACGTCGGGCCTTCGGTCAACGCAAGCAGTAGTGCGATCAACGTCAAAGAGAGCAAGACCGCTCCCACGCCGTCGATCTTCGAGGGAGTCTTGATCGGCGACTCCGGGACGAACCGCCAGACGCCGATCGCCGCGGCGCCGACGAAGAGCGCGCCGATGATGAAGAGCCAGCGCCAGGACGCGTAATCGATGAGCGCACCCGAGAGTACGAGGCCGAGTCCGCCACCGATCCCGAGAATCGCTGAGACCAGGCCGACGCCCGCCCCGACCTTGTCTGCCGGGAACTCGTCGAACACGATCGCGAACGAGAGGGGAAAGACGGCCCCGCCGAAGCCCTGGATCCCGCGAAAGACGATCAGCGACCAGATGTTCCACGCGAAGATCGCCGCGACGCAACCGACGAAGAAAACGAGCAGGCTGAGCAGGAGGAAGCGCTCCTTGCCGTACTGGTCGCCGAGTTTGCCGAGTACCGGCGTCGCAACCGCCGAGACGAGCAGGAACGCAGTGAACAGCCACGTCGCCCACGCGGTCGAGGTGTGCAGGTCACGCTGCAGGCTCGGCAGCGCCGGAAGGATCATCGTCTGCTGAAGCGAGTACGCGAGCCCGGCGAGCGCGAGGACGCCCAGCGTCACGTTGTAGTGCTGACGTGCCTCCCCCACTCCAGGACTCTAGCCAGGGCCCTTGGCTGCCGAGAAGGAGAACCATGCGCTCCGTGATCGGCCTCTGTGCGACATTCGGGACGCTCGCCGGCGGCTACGTGCCTTCGCTGTGGGGTGGCTCGAACTTGTCGCTGATGTCGGTCGCCTTCGCCGCGCTCGGCGGCCTTGCCGGCGTCTGGCTCGGCGTGCGCCTCTCCGACTGAGAGGCTTGACGCGCGGTGCAGGCGCATTCGCAACCCGACATCAAACCTCTAATCTCGTCGGACGATGGATGCAACCGCCGGGGTGCAGTATCTGCGCGCGCGCCCGCGCCTGATCAAGGGGATTCAGTTCGCCCTGCTCGTCCTGACGGTCGGGTTCTGCTTCTGGGCGGTGCGCGACCAATGGTCGAAGGCAGGACCGTTGCTCGAGAACGCAAGCCCCGCCTACCTGGCGCTCAGTCTGGCCGTCGTCGCTGTCTACTACTTCGTGTTCATCCTCGGCTGGATCCGGATGCTCGATGCGTGGGGCATCCAGATTCGGTACCGGGTGGCGCTGCAAGCCGAGATGGTGTCGCTGCTTGCGA
>JAYUEQ010000290.1:0-5946 GCA_043739205.1 Thermoleophilia bacterium | reverse complement strand
CGGCATCCCGATCGTGTGCGCGAGGACGTTGAGGCGGCCGCGGTGCGCCATCCCCATCACGACCTCGTGGGCACCTGCCTCGGAGGCGAGCTCGATCGTCTCGTCGAGCATCGGGATCATCACATCGAGCCCTTCGAGCGAAAACTGCTTCTGCCCGAGGAACCGCTTACGGAGGAAGCGCTCCATCCCCTCCACCTCGCAGAGGCGGCTGAAGAGCTGCTTCTTCTCGTCGGCGCTGAGCGGCTGGCGGTAGCGGCCGGACTCGATCGCCTGCCGCAACCACACACGCTGCTGGTGGTCGGAAAGGTGCTCGAGCTCGTAGGCGATCGTGCTCGAGTACGTCTCGCCGAGCCTCGGCAGGACCTCGAGCAGCGTCTCGCCGGGCACGTGCACGCGTAGGTAGGACGCGGGGATGCGCGCCTGGAGCTCGGGCGTGAGCTTCGGCTCGAGGCGCATCGGCTCGAGCGACGGGTCGCCGACCGGCTCGGAACCGAGCGGGTCGAGGCGCGCGGCGAGATGGCCGTGCGTGCGGTGCGCCTTGACGAGCGCCATCGCGGCGGCGACGCCGCCGAGCAGCTGTGCGTCCGGGGCCGATGTAGCGGTTGGGGCTACGGGAGCCGGCGCCGGGGGCGCTTCGGCGTGGCCGTTCGAGCCGTTCTCGGGCGCACGCGGCAACTGCTCGAGCAGCCGGGCGATGCCGGGGTGGGTCGCGACCAGCGCGGAATCTCCGCTCTCGAAAAGCGCGCGCCACTCCGACGGGACCGCTTCAGGGTTCTCCAGGTACTCGTCGAGCAGGGCGCGCGCGTAGCCGTCGTTCAGCCCGTCGACGTCGTGCGTGCTCATCCCTGTGTTGTACCAGGGGAGGTGCGGTTGTCCTCTGCTAGTAGAGCGGATGATGCGTGAGGATCTGCAGCGTCGCGCCGACGATGAAGCAGATGCCGATGGTCGCGTAGGCGACGGGAATCACCCGGGGCTGGTCGCGGCTCATCACCGTGGCGGCGAGCACGAGGATCAGCGCAGCGGGCGCCAGGCGGAACGGCCGGTAGAGGAGCTCGAGGGCGCCGAGGAAGATCGCGATCGTCGCGAGCAGGCCAGCCACCGACTCGGAGGGCCGGGTGCGATCACGGTAGGACGACGACGTCACGGCACGACTCTACCGCGAGGCGCTCGGGCGACGCGGACCGTGTCGCGCGAGCCGTGCGGACCGCCCCGGCGCCGCCGCGGCCCGTCCGGCTTCTGCCAGGGCCGCCAGACGGAATAGTCGTGCGGGTCGACGCCGGGCTCGGGCTCGGCGCGGATCGCGTACCAGACGACCAGCGCGAGATACACGATCGGAATCTTCAGGATCAACATCATGAAGACGAGCTCCCAGGCTCCCCTCGACATCGGCTGAGTGTACGACAGGTCGTCACAAAACCATCAGAGAGATCCAGCAGGTTTCGAGAAGACATTTCCGATGCCGTCGGTAAAGTCGCCCGCATGACCGAATGAGCAGCAGCCGGTCATACACCGAGAAAACAACCGAGAGGATCGTATGACCGGGCTTGCACGCTTGATTCTTCGCCACCGGAAAGCCGTTGTCGGCGTCTGGTTCGTCCTAACCGTGATCGGCGCCGTGTCCGCCGGCCAGATCAAGTGGTTCGAGTCCTTCTCGATCCCGGGGTACTCGGCCTACGAGGCGAACCAACGCACGCTGAAGGACTTCGGCAGCGGCCTCAACACACCGCTCGTCGTCGTTGTGACGACCAAGGGCGACGTGACCAAGGCGCCCGGCGTCCAGCGGGCGATCGGCGCGGCGATCGCCGCGAACCCCGGCGCTCGGTCCAGCTCATATTTCTCCACCGGCAGCAGCACGTACGTGTCGAAGGACAAGCACACGACGTTCGCGGAGATCTACCGGCCCGGCGCTCCCGGCTTCGGCAGCGTCACCGGCGAGAAAGAGACGCGCGCCGCGCTGACCAAAGCCGCGCCACCGGGTGCAAGCGTGCACGTCACCGGCGACGAAGTGATCCTCGCAGCCGCCAACAAGGGGAGCAACACCGGCCCGTCGATCCTCGGCGAGACGCTGATCGGCGGTCTCGGCGCGCTGATCATCCTGCTCTTCGTGTTCGGGACACTGCCCGCGATCGCGATGCCGCTGCTGACCGCAATCGCATCGATCCTCAACACGTTCACGCTCGTATTCCTCCTGACGCAGATCACCGACGTGTCGATCATCGTGCAGTTCCTGATCGCGCTCGTGGGTCTCGGCGTATCGATCGACTATGCGCTCCTGATCATCTTCCGATTCCGCGAGGAACTGCGACACGGGAAGTCGACCGACGACGCGATCGTCGCGACGATGCAACATGCTGGCCGCTCGGTGATCGTGTCGGGCTCGACCGTCGCGGTCGGCCTTCTGAGCATGGTGCTCCTCCCGCTGCCGTTCATCCGCTCGATCGGGATCGGCGGAATGCTGATCCCGGCTGTCTCGGTGCTTGCGTCGATCACGCTGCTGCCGTCGATGCTCGCCATGCTCGGCCCGCGCATCAACCGTCTGCGCGTGATGCCGAAGCGCATCGTCGAGGGCAGCGACCAGGCGAGCGGGTTCTGGGCCTGGTGGTCGCGCCTCGTCACGAACCACGCGGCTCTGACCGGCGCGATCGGGCTCGTGATCGTGATTGCGCTGCTCGTCCCCGGGGTGCAGCTGAATCCGAGCGAGTCGCAAGCGAAGGACCGGCCGGGCGGCGGCGATGCAATCGCGGGGCGAGACGCACTCGCGACCGCGGGACTGTCCGCGGGCGCGTACAAGCCGTTCGACATCCTCGTCGAGGGTAAGGTGACGAAGCCTGCGCTCGACCGGATCGCGACCGCCGTCGCGAAGGATCCGGGCGTTGCGGGCGCTGTTGCGCCGGCCGCCTGGCAGCACGACAACGCAGGGGTTGTCGAGGCAATCTCGACCGCCGACGGAGCATCGCCGGTGACGAAGAAGACGATCTCGCGCCTCCAGCACAACGTGCTACCGCAACTCGCACAGGAGACGAAGCTCCGCGTCACGCTGGGCGGCGGGGCGGCCGCGGATCAGGACTTCGTGCATGCGGTTTACGGCAACTTCCCGTACGTCCTGCTGTTCGTCGTGCTCCTGACCTACATCCTGCTCGCGCGGGCGTTCCGTTCGCTGATCCTGCCGCTGAAGGCAGTGATCCTGAACCTCGTCTCGCTTGGAGCCGCATACGGAATCATCGTCTTCATCTTCCAGTGGGGCCACGGGGCCCAGGCGATCTGGAACGTGCCATCGACGAACTCGATCATCCCGTGGATCCCGTTGATGATCTTCGCCTTCCTCTACGGCCTCTCGATGGACTACGAGGTCTTCATGCTCACCCGCATCCGCGAGGAGTACGACGCGACGGGCGACACCAAACAGGCAATCGCACTCGGGCTCTCGCGCACCGGGAAGCTCGTGACGAGTGCCGCGCTCGTGCTGTGCCTGGCGTTCTTCGTCCTCTCGACGGGGCCTGGGACCGACATCAAGCAGTTCGGCATCGGTCTTTCGGCCGGTGTGATCTTCGATGCGACGGTGATCCGGGCGTTGCTCGTGCCGTCGCTGATGTCGTTGCTCGGGAAGTGGAACTGGTACTTCCCGCCGTGGGCGGCGCGCCTCTTGCGCGCCTAGAGCGAGTCCAGGTCTAGATGGTCGGCAGCGGTCGTGGGGCGAAGCTCCACGACCGCGTCGACAGGTCAGAACAGCTTGAGGATCACGAAGCTGAACGCCGCGACGAGGAGCCACAGGGCGCCAAGTGTGATCAGGACGACGGTCAGCCAGCGTGGCATGAGGGCCTTAGCCCGGTCCGATCGTGATGTTGACGACGCTCGTCCCTGCAAACGGAACCCCGCCGATCGCACCGACATACGTAGCGCGGCCGGTGAACGTGGCGTAGCCCGAGCCGACGCCGCCGCCGGTCTGCCACGCCGGACCTGTAACGCAATACGCCGCACCCTGAAAGTCGCAGCCGTGAGCTGCGATGCCGACGCTCGTGATCCAGCCGTTGACCTTGCAGTAGCTCACCACAAGGTAATGCCGGGCATACGAGAGGTACTGGATGCCGAACGACTCCGATGCGGTCTGTGACGTACAGCCGGTGTAGCCGGTCCCGCCGCCGTCACACGAACCGCCACAGACGATCGGCGGCGGAGCCTTGGCTGTCGCAGCCGCAGGGACGGCCAGCGCTGCGAGCAGGCCGAGCATGAGAAGTGCTTTACGCACGAGCTTCTCCTTTCGTTGTCTTTGACGACAACGGTAGAGGGGAAGTGCGCGCGTGTCTGTGCCAGCTTCGTGTCGATAGCGTGACACGATGACCGCTCCCGCGCTAGTCGCAGTCACGGACATGGCCGGTCTGGAGGAGGTGCGCGCGCTGTTCGGCGAATACGCGGCGTCGCTGCCGTTCGCACTCGACTTCCAGGACTTCGACCGCGAACTGGCCGAACTGCCGGGAACGTATGCACCGCCGCGCGGCGCGCTGCTGCTCGCGCGTGGCGCCGGCTGTGTCGGCCTGCGACCGATCGACGAGACGACCTGTGAGATGAAGCGGCTCTACGTGAGGTCGTCAGCCCGCGGCACGGGTCTCGGCCGCCGCCTTGCCGAAGCTGTGGTCAGCGAGGCGCGCAGGCTCGGCTATGCGCGCATGAGGCTCGACACCGTCCCGGGAATGGACTCGGCGCAGGCGCTCTATGCGCAGCTCGGATTCCAGGAGATCCCGCCGTACCGCCCCAACCCGATTCCGGGCGCGCGATTCCTCGAGCTACAGCTCTGAAAGCTCGGCGCGGACCGAATCGAAGTCCGGGTCGCCGGCCGCAAGCGCCCGGTAGGAACTGTCCAGCTCGATCGAGCGTCGCAGGTGTGCAACCGCGTCGGCACTCCGTCCGGCGAGCGACTCGTAACACGCCAGGTTGTAGAGCATCATCGGCTCCTCCTTGCCTGAAGCCAGGCCCTGGAGCACATCCGCCGCCGCGCCGGGGTCACCTCGCTCGTAGTGCACATGGGCCTGCCGCAGGGCATCCCAGACCGCCCAGATGCCGGTGAGGCGTCGCAACTCGGCGATCGGCTCGGCGTGATCCTCGACCCGTAGGTCGCAGATGCGATCGATTCCCTCGCGTGACTCGACGCGGCCACCGGCGCGCTCGACGATCAGCGCAGCAGATTGTTGTCCGCGCTTATCGCCGCCAGCAGCCTGGCCGGCTTCGAGCGCCACAACGAGTCGTTCGACAAGTGAGCCGACCGTCTCCGTGTAAGCGCGCGCCATCTCGTCGACCACGGCTTGACCGGCGAGGATGTTTCCTTGCACAGCGAACCCGGCCCCGACGCGGTGGCCGGCCCAATCCATGCACGCCTGGCCGGTGAAGGCTGCGGCGCGACCGTCCGCGGTCACGACCCCAAGCTGTCGCGTTTCGCGGCCCGGATCGCTGGCGAGCACCGTCTCGAGCGCAGCCTCGGGCGTCGCTCCGCGTTGAAGCTCCTCGAGTGCGAGCCGCCCGTAAACCGCGACGCCCGCCGCCTGGGTCGCGACGGCGCCGACCCCCGCCCACGCCCACGGAACAACCGAGCCGACCGAGAAATACTTCGACTGCACGGCGCACCCGACCTCGCCCGTTTCGAGATCCGCCGCCACAATGGAGAAGGTCGACTTACGCGGTGTGTCGCTCACGGTAGGCCGCAACCTTCGCACGGTTTCCGCAGGATTGCATCGAGCACCACGCGCGCGAGCGGTTCTTCGCCGTGTCGAGGAATGCGAACGCGCAGTCGTCTGCACGGCAGACCTTCATCCGCTCCCAGGTGCCGTCCGCCATGCCCACGGAGACTTCGGCGAGGATGCGACCGACCGCGCCCCGAACGCCCGCGGCCGACGGTTCGGCGCGGGCGACGCCGTCGGCGAAGCGAATCCCGAGCCCGGCGCGCTGAGCGGCGGC
>JAYUEQ010000289.1:0-2306 GCA_043739205.1 Thermoleophilia bacterium | reverse complement strand
GGTGCTCGAGCGTCAGGAGCACCGTCATCATCTTCGTTAGCGAAGCGATCGGAAGATGTTCGTGCGCGTGCGACGACGCGAGCACTTCTCCGGTGCGCGCATCTTCGATCACGTACGCGCTCGCATGCACCGGCGGCGGCGCGGCCGCTGCAGGCGACGCGAACGCGAGCGCGGCGACGAGGACTGCGAGGCGTCTCATCGCAGACGGAGCTTCTGGCCGATGAACAGGGAGGTGGACTTCACGTTCGGGTTCAGCTGCTGGATCGTTGTGACGGGAACGCCGGACTTCGTCGAGATCACGCCGAAGGTATCCCCGGCCTTCACGATCCAGAACCGCGGTGTCGACGAAGGCGTGGTCGTGCTCCCGGCCGGGACGGTCGTCGAGGTCGACACAGTCTTACGCGACGTCTGCGTCGCGACGGTCGTCGTGGGTCGCGAGGTACCCGCTTGCAGGCCCGAGCGGATGAGCAGGATGGCAACCGTTGCCGCGAGCAGGAACGCCGCAGGAGCGACGTACCGGCGCCAGTCCTCGCGTGGCACTACCAGCCGGATGCGGTCCAGATCTCCCGCTTGAGCCGGGCAGCCTCGGCGCCCGCCGCTTCGCGGAAGTCGGAGCCGGCATCGCGGAACGCGTAGATCAGAGAGCGCGAAACGGGGACGATCGCGCTCGCGGGACCGCTCTGGAACGCACGTGTGAGGTCGGCGATCGAGCCGCCCTGCACGCCGACACCCGGGAGCAGCAGGATCGAGCGCGGCATCAAGCGGCGCGCCTCGGCGACCGCGCGCGGATGCGTCGCGCCGATTACCGCGCCGACGGACGACAGTCCGACTTCGCCTGCCATGTCGGCCCCCCACTCGTCGACGAGCTCCGCGACGTAGTGCCACATCGGGCGGCCGTCCTTCAGCACGGCGTCCTGCAGGTCGCCGCTCGCGTTCGAGGTGCGCACGATCACGAAGATGCCGACACCGCCGCGACGCACCGCTCCGAGGAACGGCTCGATGGAGTCGCGCCCGAGCCACGGATTGACGGTGAGCGCGTCGGCCATCGGCGGCTCGCCCTCGATGTATGCCTCCGAATAGGCCCGCGCGGTCGAGCCGATGTCCCCGCGCTTGCCGTCTGCGATCACGAGCAGGCCGGCGCGCTTCGCGTACTGGCACACCTGCTCGAACGCCGCCATCCCGGCCGAACCGAGCGCCTCGAAGAACGCGAGCTGTGGCTTGACGGCGACCACGTGTGGCGCGACCGCGTCGATGATCCCGCAACAGAAGCGCGAGACGTCACCGCGCAACTCGACGGGCAGCAGGTCGACCTGCGGATCGAGCCCGACGACAAGCTGGGAGCGCTTCCGCTCGACCTCGGCGGCGAGGCGGTCAGCAAAGGTCAACGTCGCGACGGCCATCGAAGAGAAAGGTAACGAGAACGGCGGAGGGCGGCTTGCGCCGCCCTCCGAAAACCCGTCTTGCTCGTACGCCCTAGGAAGTGGGCTTGAGCGCAGCCTTGAGCTGGCTGCCGGCCGAGAACTTCGGCACGATCGTCGCGGCGATCTGGACGCGCTCGCCGGTGCGCGGGTTGACGCCCTGGCGCGCCGCGCGGGGGGCTGCCGAGAACTTGCCGAAGCCGGTGAAGTTCACCGAATCGCCGGCCTTCAGCGTCTCGGTGATGGCCTCGAGGAACGCGTCGACGGCCTTGCCGGCGTCACGTGCGGAGAGACCGCTCTTCTGGCCGACCTGGTTGATGAAATCCTGTTTGGTCAAGAAACGAATCCTCCTGCGTCGGGTGCTGGGGTTCAGACCTTGGCTTTAACCCTAACAACGTTGTCGGATATCGCTCAACCATGCGGATTTGCGGGCATTTCCAATAGCTCCGACGCCCGGAAGAGGGGCCTGAGCCGCACAGCGTGGCGCGCAAGCTCGTCGACGCCGCCTTCTTCTCGGTCGACGACGCAGATCGCGGTGGATACACGCAATCCGACCTCCCGCAGCGCGAGCACCGCGTCGATCGCGGCGCCGCCGGAGGTGACGACGTCCTCGATCAGGCAGACGGACTCGCCTTCGTCGTGCACCCCTTCGAGCCGGTTGGCGGTGCCGTAGTCCTTCGCGGCCTTGCGCACGATCAGAAACGGCAACCCGCTCTGGAGAGACGCAGCGGCAGCGAGTGCGACGGCGCCGAGTTCGGGGCCTGCAAGCCGGGTCGCCTCCGGCTCGTGCTCGCGAACCGCGGCGGCGAGCGCCTCGCCGAGCGGCCCGAGCAGATCGGGGCGGGTCTCGAAGCGGTACTTGTCGAGGTAGTACTTCGAGCGGCGCCC
>JAYUEQ010000288.1:0-2398 GCA_043739205.1 Thermoleophilia bacterium | reverse complement strand
GCCTGCTTCATCCTCTCGATCGAGGACAACATGGACTCGATCCTCGACTGGATCCGCCGCGAAGGCGTCATCTTCCGCGGCGGCTCGGGCTCCGGCGTCAACCTGTCGAGGCTCCGCTCCTCCAAGGAGCAGCTGTCGAAGGGCGGCTACGCCTCCGGGCCGGTGTCGTTCATGCGCGGCGCCGATGCGTCCGCCGGGACGATCAAGTCGGGCGGCAAGACGCGGCGCGCGGCGAAGATGGTCGTGCTTGACATCGATCATCCGGACATCACCGAGTTCATCTGGTGCAAGGCGCACGAGGAAGAGAAGGCTCGCGTCCTCGAGGCGGCCGGCTACGACATGTCGCTCGACTCGCCGGACTGGGCGTCGATCCAGTACCAGAACGCGAACAACTCCGTCCGCGTTTCCGACGCGTTCATGGAGGCCGTCGAGGCCGACACCGACTGGAACCTGACCGCGCGCAGCGACGGAACGGTCGTCGACACGATCAAGGCGCGCAAGCTGCTGCACGAGATCTCCGAGGCAGCGTGGCGCTGCGCCGATCCGGGCGTGCAGTACGACACGACGATCAACTCGTGGCACACCCTGCCGAACACGGGGCGCATCAACGCGTCGAACCCGTGCTCGGAGTACATGTCGATCGACAACTCGGCGTGCAACCTCGCGTCGCTGAACCTGATGAAGTTCCGTCGCGAAGACGGCGAGCTCGACGTCGAGGCATTCGAGCACGCGTGCGACGTGATCTTCCTCGCACAGGAGATCATGGTCGGCAACTCGTCGTACCCGACGCCGGAGATCGAGGAGAACGCGAAGGCGTACCGCCAACTCGGGCTCGGCTACGCGAACCTCGGTGCCCTCCTGATGGCGCGCGGGCTTGCGTACGACTCGGACGAAGGCCGTGCCTACGCAGCGGCGATCACCGCGCTGATGACGGGTCGCGCCTACCGCAAGTCGTCGGAGATCGCAGGCCGCATGGGCCCGTTCGCCGGCTACCGCCCGAACGCGGCGGCGATGCTCGGTGTGATCGCAAAGCACCGCGCGGCAGTCGGCAACATCGCGAACGCCGAGACGGTGCCGGCCGACCTGCTCGGCGCAGCGCGCAAGTCGTGGGACGAGGCGCTCGACATGGGCGAGGTCAACGGCTACCGCAACGCTCAGGCGACGGTGCTCGCACCGACTGGAACGATCAGCTTCATGATGGATTGCGACACGACCGGCGTTGAGCCGGACTTCTCGCTCGTCAAGTCGAAGAAGCTGGTGGGCGGCGGCGAGATCACGATCGTCAACAAGACCGTTGCGGGCGGCCTCGAGAAGCTCGGCTACGCGCCGAACGAGGTCGACGAGATCGTTGCGTTCGTCGACGAGCGCAACACGGTGATCGGCGCGCCGTACGTGAAGAGCGAGCACTACCCCGTGTTCGACTGCGCGGTCGGTGAGCGTGCGATCCACTACCGCGGTCACGTGAAGATGATGGGCGCGATCCAGCCGTTCATCTCCGGCGCGATCTCGAAGACGGTCAACCTGCCGGAGACGGCAACGATCGACGATGTCGCACAGCTCTACACCGACGCGTGGCGGCTTGGCGTCAAGGCGGTCGCGATCTACCGCGACAACTGCAAGGTCGCACAGCCTCTGTCGGGCAAGGGCGACAAGAGCGCACAGACGACGCTCGGCTCTGCCGGGGGCGCGATGGCCGCACCGAAGCGGCGGCGTTTGCCCGACGACCGCAACGAGATCGGCCGCAAGTTCCGGGTCGGCGAGTACGAGGGGTACATCCACGTGGGTGTGTTCGACGACGGCTCGCCCGGCGACATCTTCGTCGACATCGCGAAGGACGGAACGACGCTGCAGGGCCTGATGAACTCGCTGATGATCGCGGTGTCGATGGGCTTGCAGTACGGCGTGCCGCCCGAGGTGTACGTCTCGAAGCTGTCCCATCTCCGCTTCGAGCCGTCAGGCCCGACGAACGACGCGGACATCCGCGCGGCGAAGTCGATCCCCGACTACATCTTCCGCTGGTTCGGCAAGAAGTTCCTGGACGTCGACCAGCAGGAAGAGGCCGGGATCCTCTCGATGGAAGTGCGCGCCCAGATGGCGGAGCGGTATGCGAGCGGCGAGTCGAAGCCCGTTGTCGAGACGGCGCCGGGCCAGACCGCGCTCTTCAATCCGCACGAGGACGCGATCGAGTGCAACCGCTGCGGCGGCCGCATGGTGCGCGCAGGCACGTGTTACACGTGCCGCGACTGCGGCACATCGACCGGCTGCGGCTGAGCCGGCCAGGTACTCCACGTCATCGACCGGGGCCCGCGCAAGCGGGCCTCGGTCGTTCTCAGCGTCGAGCTCCGCGCAGTGCCCTAATAAAGGCCGTCGCCGCGGGCGTACCGATCGGCGCGTTCGC
>JAYUEQ010000287.1:0-22821 GCA_043739205.1 Thermoleophilia bacterium | reverse complement strand
TAGCCTGGCAGGACAACAATGATTGCCCGGGCATCCAAGCTGTTCCTGCCGACGCTGCGCGACGACCCCGCCGACGCGGAGGCCGCCAACCACAAGCTGCTCGTGCGCGGCGGCTTTGTCCGTCAGGTGACGGGCGGCGTCTGGACGTTCCTGCCGCTCGGCTGGCGTGTCCATCGCAAGATCGAGCAGATCATCCGCGAGGAAATGGACGGAATTGGCTCCCAGGAAATGCTCATGCCGGTCCTGACGCCCTTCGAGCTCTGGCAAAAGACGGGACGCGACTTCATCCAGGAGATCTTCCGCCTAAAGGACCGCAAGGGGGGTGACTACGTCCTGCCGATGACGCACGAGGAAACGGTGACGTTTCACGCGCGCGAGCTGCAGAGCTACAAGCAGCTGCCGCAGATGCTCTACCACATCTCGACGAAGAACCGGGACGAGCCGCGCCCGCGCGCCGGCCTCATCCGGTTGCGCGAGTTCTGGATGAAAGACGCCTACTCGTTCGATCGCAGCGATGAGGCACTTGCGAAAAGTTTCGAGTTACAACGCGGGGCGTACCACCGCATCTTCGAGCGGGTCGGGCTTCAGTTCTCGGAGGTCGAGGCCGAGCCCGGGATGATGGGCGGCAAGGAGTCGTTCGACTTCCTCGCACCCGCAGGCGCCGGCGAGAACACGCTCGTCACGTGCGAGAACGGCGACTTCGCCGCGGACATCGAAGTCGCGCGCACGATCGCACGCCCGGCCGTCTTCCCCGAACCGCTAACCGCGCCCGACCAGGTCGAGACGCCCGGCGTGAAGACGTGTGAGGCGCTGGCCCAGTTCCTATCGCTCGACGTCGCCGCGACCTCGAAGGCGATGCCGATGACGACCGACGACGGCGTCGTGCTGGCGCTCATCCGTGGCGACGACCGCATTGAAACCGCGAAGCTCGACGCCGCGCTCGGGATGCAGTCGCGCCCTTCCACCGACGAGGAGATCCGCGACGCTTTCGGTGCGAGCGGAGGCTCGCTCGGCCCCGTCGGCTTCAAGGGCCGCATCGTCGCCGACGAGACCCTTCGCGACGGGCAGTTCGTCGCCGGAGCGAACCGCGACGGCTGGCACTTGCGCGGCGTCGAGGCCGGACGCGACTTCGAGGCGGAGTTCGCCGACCTGCGCGAATCCGGCGAGGACGACGTCTGCCCGGTCTGCGGCGGCAAGCTCACGTTCACGACGGCGATCGAGGTCGGCCACATCTTCAAGCTCGGTACCAAGTACTCCGAGGCGCTCGACGCGCGCTTCCTCGACGAGGACGGCAAGGAGAAAGCTGTGATCATGGGCTGCTACGGCATCGGGCTGGCACGCACGATGGCTGCGGTCGTCGAGCAGAGCCACGACGACAACGGGATCATCTGGCCCGCTTCGATCGCGCCGTACGACGTGCACGTCGTCGTCGTGAAGGGCGCGGAGGAGATCGGCGAGCAGGCCGCCGCAGCGCTCGATGCCGCCGGGCTCGACGTGCTGCTCGACGACCGCGATCTCCGCCCCGGCGAGAAGTTTGCGGACGCCGACCTGATCGGCATCCCGACCCGTATCACCGCCGGCAAGAAGAGCCTCGAGGACGGCGCCGTCGACGTAAAGGTCCGCGCCACGGGCGACGAGCGGCGTGTCAATGTCGCCGACCTGGGCAAGGAACTCGGGTGATGGCAAAGCGGCGGCGCTACGCAACCGAATCGTTCGGCCCGGCGGTCGAGCGGCTGATGAACGAAACAGGTGTCACATACCGGGCGCTGGCAGCGAAGACGGGGCTCTCGGCGGGGTACCTCAACCATCTCGTGCATGGGAACCGGCCGGTCCCGTCGAACGACGTCGTCGAGACCCTCGCAGGCGCCCTGGACGTCGAGCCCGAGTACTTTCGCGAGTACCGGCTGCGCGTGATCACCGAAAAGCTCGAAGCCATGCCGGATCTCGTCGATCGCCTTTATAAGCGTTTGAACGGCTAACCACCTCGTTCAAAATGCGTCTTAGGTAGCGGTCGGTGGGGTCCCGGCAAGCGACCACTGGGGGGTTAGGGGCCCCACCGCACCTTCTTCGGGCTACGCGGCCGCCGATGCGGGCGGAGCAGCGTCGGTGAAGGTGCTCCAGTCACCGGCCCGAAGATCGTCGAGCAGACCGTCCACCTGGCGTCCCTCCTTCGCAGCCTCGACGATCCCTGCCGCTTCGACCGGATAGCCGAGGAGGACAGCCCCCGCGATCGAGCCATCCGGCGCGATCACGAGCTTGCGGTAGCGCCCTTCGGAGGCCTCCTCGAGCATTACGACCTGGTCACCGGCCTCCGGTTCGAACCGTCCGACGGACATGAGATCTACGCCGGTCACCTTCAGTTGTGTTGCGGGGATGAACCGGTCGTAGCGCAGATGCCCGCCGGTTGCGTTCGTGGCGGCGACCTTCGCCTGCTCGACGGCTGCCGGCCAAAGCCCGAGCACCATCTCGTCGTGTTCGGCGGCGTCACCAGCGGCGAAGATCGACGGGTCGTTCGTCCGCATTTCGTCGTCGACCACGATGCCGCGCCGCACGACCAAGCCCGCTTCGCGTGCCACGTCGATGTTGGGTGCGATTCCGGTGGACACCACGAGCAGATCACACGGGAGCTCCGTTCCGTCGATCAGTCGCACCGACGTGACGGCGGCGCTGCCTTCGACGCGAGCGACCTCGGCCGGTTCGAGGATCTCGATGCCGAGGCCCTCGAGGAAACGTCCGAGATACTGCGCTCCCCG
This sequence comes from Thermoleophilia bacterium, assembly GCA_043739205.1. Taxonomy (GTDB): domain Bacteria; phylum Actinomycetota; class Thermoleophilia; order Gaiellales; family Gaiellaceae; genus PALSA-600. Next base: position 20,068 of record JAYUEQ010000287.1, on the reverse strand, counting down.
TTCGTCGAGCTGACGACCGAGCAGCCGGTCGCGGACGATGAGCGTCACGTGCAGGCCGAGCTTCAACAGCGCGTACGCCGCCTCGAGGCCGAGGAGCCCGCCGCCGGCAACAACGACGCGCCGTACATGATTTGCCTGCACGAACGACCGCACTTCCATCGCGTCTTCGGCCGTGCGGAGCGCAACGGTGCCGGGGATCCCGAACCCGTCGATCGGAGGGACGAAGTTCCGGCTTCCCGTCGTCAGGATCAGGCGGTCGTAGGTGAGGGTCTCCCCGGTGCCGAGGCGAACCTCATTCCGTTCCCGGTCGATGTGGTCGAGCTCGGTGTTGAGCCAGCATGTGAGCCGGCGCTCGTCGTACCAGCCGGGCGGCATCAGATAGAGCCCGTCCATCGCCGAACGTCCGTAGATCAACCGCGTGATCGCCATACGGTTGTACAGGTGGTGGCGTTCACGTCCGACGACGTCGATCTCTGCGTCGGGCAGCCTGCGGCGGATCGCGTCTGCTGCCGTCACGCCCGCGATGCCATTTCCGATCACGACCACGCGCTTGACTCCGTGGTCGGCGTCCGCGGCAGCGAGGCCGTCATCCTCCGACGACTTTTCGATTGCCGTCGAGAACGTGACAGGGCCGAGAGCGCGCGCGCTACATGCCATCCTCGTCGAGGCGGCGAGGCCGAGGCGCTCGAGCGTTGCGCGTTCTTCGCCACCGATCGGGGACAGGTTCTCGGCGCCGGCCAGAACGCACACCGGATCGGCGCCGCAGACGCCCATGCGGCAGCCTGCCTCGATCGCAACACCGTGCCGCTCCGCTATGGCGAGGAGTGACGCCCCGGGAGCCACCGCGATCGTGCGCTCGTTCAAGGTCACGTCGATCGAGTCCTGACCGGCCGCCCGATCGAGTGCGGCATCGGCAGTCGCGCCGATCCGGGCCGACGGCTCCGACTGCAGTGCGGTGACGAATCGCCGTTCGTTCGCCCAGGACCGCTGCACCCAGACGAGAGTCAGCCCGAGGATCGCGAGCCGCGCCGGCCATGCCCACCACCACGGTGAGCTGCCGGCGATACGGTGCGCCAGAGCCGGGACGTTGAACCAGTAGTAGGCGTTGAGGGCGATAGCGCCGAACACGGCGGTCAAGGTCGCCCGCGGCACGGGCGCTATCGCGTCAAGGAGGAAGTAGGCACCGAGGCCGACGAGGAGCGCGAGCCCGAACTTGCCGTACATCGCCGCAACACCCCAGCCGTGCCCCGCGGGCAACGTGTAGAACGCGATCACGAACGCGGGGAACGCGCCGGCGAACAACCGCCGATAATCGCCGCGCTGCACGTCCTCGTCATGGACGTCTGCCAGTTGCGCCGCTCGCGGATTGAAGTCGTAACAGTTGACGGTGCATCCGACGCACGGCTCGCAGTGGCTGTTGCGGACGACGGCAAACGGCGTCTGCCCGTAGATGCGTTGAACGGGGAGGAGGGGGCAGAACGTCGAGCACCAGCCGCTCTTCCCCTTGAACACCGTGCCGGCAGCAAAGCCCGCGACCAGCACCCCGACGAGCAGCGCGGCGACCGCCGGGCCGTTCGAGTTGAAGAGAACCTTGCGCGCCGGTGCGATGCCGAGAAACAGCGCTACCGCAATCAGATAGCCGTGACGTTGCAGGACGGGCGGGAGCGTGAGCGATCGTCCGCGGCTGAATCGGCGCGGTACCTGGGAGACCGTTGCGAGCGGGCAGATGTTCCGCCAGAGCCCGGGGGCGAGGAAGAACACCAGTGGCAGGATCGCGATGATCAGCCCCCAGAAGACAAACAACCCCCGCTTCGGGTCGACGACGAGCGCGACGCACAACGCCACCGATGCGAGCACGCTAAGGCCGCGAAGGACGTCCCACACGCGCCGGGGCACGCGCTGGCGCATCGCGAGCATCGTCGGGAACTCGGCGGTCATGACGGTGCTTGCGTTCCGTCGAGGCGCGTCGTCGCATAGCGGAGCCGCGTCGCGAGAATGCGCGCAAGATCGAGCAGAATGCGGCGCCCAAGGGCCGGGTGGCGGGCCGCAAGCGTCTCGAAGGACTCGAAGCTGAGCGCGAACACCTCGACTGCGCCGACGGCCTCGAGCGTGGCAGAGCGCGGGCCGCCATCGACGAACCCAATCTCGCCCACGACGGATCCCTCGTCGATCGTCCCGATCGACGCGCCGGTGTCGGGGAGGATCACCGCGATGCGCCCCGACTTGACGATGTAGAGCGTGCGATCGATGTCGCCCGCGAGCGCGAGCAGCTCGCCCGGAGCCAGCCGAAGGAGCTCGGTGTGCTCGAGCAACCGGCGCCAATCTTCCTCGAGGACGTCCGCCAGGAAGACGAGCGGGTCGTGCGCACGCGCATCGCCCTCCGCCGGGTAGGCGAAGAACGACGAGACCTTCCCAAATTCCGATCCTTGGTTCAGACGAGCGAGCGTATAGCGCGGGCGAACCCGCGAGAAGGCCTGCGTGGACTACGTTGCGTTCCGTGGAGATCGGCATTTACACCTTCGCGGAGCTGAACGACCAGGACGCCGCAGGGCGCATGCGCGAACTGCTCGAAGAGGTCGAGCTCGCCGAGCAGGTCGGCCTCGACGTCTTCGGGATCGGCGAGCATCACCGCCCTGACTTCGTGGTGTCGGCGCCTGCGGTCGCGCTCGCGGCCGCCGCTGCGCGCACCAAGCGGATCCGGCTGACGAGCGCGGTCACCGTGCTCAGCTCCGACGACCCCGTGCGGGTGTTCCAGGAGTTCTCCGAGGTCGACCTGATCTCGAACGGGCGCGCGGAGATCATGGCGGGGCGCGGCTCCTTCATCGAGTCGTTCCCGCTCTTCGGCTACGACCTCGACGACTACGACGCACTGTTCGACGAGAAGCTCGACCTGCTCCTCGCGATCCGCGACTCGGTGCGGGTCACCTGGGCGGGCAAGCATCGGCCGCCGATCGAGGATCTCGGCGTCTATCCGCGGCCGGTCCAGGATCCGCTGCCCGTGTGGCTCGCCGTCGGCGGCACGCCGGCATCCGCGGTGCGAGCCGGCGCGCTTGGCTTGCCGATGGCGCTCGCGATCATCGGCGGCCAGCCAGAGCGATTCGCGCCATTCGTCGACCTGTTCCGCCGCGCGGCTGCAGAAGCGGGTCATCAGGGACTGCCGTTGAGCATCAATTCGCATACCTATGTCGCCGACACTTCCGAGCGCGCGGCTGACGAGTTCTTCCCCGGCTACGCGACGATGATGAACCGCATCGGCCGCGAGCGCGGCTGGGCGCCGATGGAACGGCAGAGCTTCGACGCGCTCCGCACGCTGCGAGGCGCACTCGTCGTCGGTAACCCCGAGGAGGTGGTGGAGAAGATCCTCTACCAGCACGGGCTCTTCGGGCACCAGCGTTTCATGGCGCAGATGAGTGTCGGCACGATGCCGCACGCACAAGTGATGCGCTCGATCGAGCTGCTCGGGACGGAAGTCGCACCAGCGGTGCGCAAGGAGCTCGCGGGCTCCACGCAGAACGTTCCCGTGTGATCGGAACGCTCAACGAGGGAGCACTGCACGCGCAGCTCAAGGAGTGGTACCGGCGGCCGGGCGACCGGCTCGAGCAGAAGGTCGGCGGCTACGTGATCGATCTCGTGCGCGACGGGCTGCTGGTCGAGTTCCAGACGGGCGGCTTCGCACCGTTGCGCAAGAAGCTCGACGCGCTGGCGCAGGAACATCGCGTGCGACTTGTCGCGCCGATCGCCGTGAACCGCCGGATCGTGCGGCTCTCGGACGACGGCGAGATCCTGTCGTCCCGCCGCTCACCGCGACACGAGTGCGTCCATGACGTCTTCGACCGGCTGGTGAGCATCCCGTCGCTCGTCGCGCACCCGAACTTCGAGCTCGAGGTGCTGCTCACCCACCAGGACGAGCTGCGGATGTTCAAGCCCGGCCGCGCCTACCGCCGTCGCGGTTGGGTCGTGCAGGGACGGTCGCTCGTGAGCGTGGAGGAGTCGGTGCTGATCGCAGGCCCAGCCGATGTTGCGCGTCTTCTGCCGGCGCTCGAGGCCACCTTCGACACGGCCGAACTTGCAGCGGCGAGCTGCATCAGTCGCCGCCTCGCACAACGCATGGCGTATTGCCTGCGCGCGCTGGATGTGATCACGCCGGTCGGCAAGCGGCGCGGAGCCGTGCTGTACGCGCGCGTTTAGGGACTGCCGAACTTGTAGTTCGGCCACGGATACAGCGCCAGGTGGAACAAGAGCACGACGAGCAGCGCGACGACGAGCGCTGCGATCCACCCCTGCCGCGCGCGAAGGTAGGCCAGCGTTGCGAAGAGGGTCGGAATCTCGAGCACGCGATTCCACCAGTACGAAAGCGCGCTTGGCAGGACGACCCCGGCGATCGTGAGCGTGGTGTAGATCGCGTAACCCAGCTGGTTCTTGCCTGCGCCGAGCATCGAGGCGACGACACCGGCTGCAATTCCCGCTGCCGCAATGGCGACGATGTACCACTCGCTCCACGTCACACCGACGGCGGTGGACGGATGGCGCACCGCGTGCCCGGCCTTCTTCTTCGCAGCCGGATAGGTGAGCGTGTGAACCGTGACGACGACGATCAGGCCGACGACGATGAGCGCAACCCAGTGGTGGTGCCGCTCGAGGTCCTTACCGATCAGATTCGAGATCGTCGGCCAGGGAATGTCCGCCTTGAGCGTCTTCGAGAATGCGGCAAGCAGCTCGGGCACGCCGATGAACAGGGCGACGAGCCCCCAGAACACATACCCGTTGCGCTCGTCATGATCGCCGACTCCGCCACCGACGAAGTCCTGAGCGACCGGGGTCGGTGCGTTCATTCGCTAACGGTACGAAAGGCGCAGCCGATGATCAAGGGCGCGAGAGCCACTGATACCCTGCGCCCGTCGCGGGGCGTGGCGCAGCCTGGTTAGCGCGCTAGTCTGGGGGACTAGAGGTCCCGAGTTCGAATCTCGGCGCCCCGATGCGCAACCGGAGCGCGGCGGAGGCTGGGTCCTCCGCCACGCTCTGGTCGACTTCTACTGCTGCGTGACGCTTCCCACCTTGATGGCGGTGAAGAAGATCTCATCGGCCTTCACCGCATCACCGACAGTTATCTGGCAGTTGAGGTTCATCGTCGCTGACGATGCCAGCGTCGTCGCGTAGTTCAACGAGACGATCTTCCGATCGTTCACCGCTCCGAGGTTGACGTTGACGAAGTTGCTGTTCGCACCGCCGCCCTCCGGTTGCATGTAGCACTGGGCGTTCGTCCCCGTGCCCTGCGAGAGCAGGCGCGCGCTGCCCCAGAACACATACGAGCCGGGGGTGAGCGCCAGTGCAGCGACCGGCTGCGGTGCCGTCGTTAGCGACACGTTCCCCACGAACGAGTTGACCGTGAACGCATCGCTCGGGCCGGTTTGCCCCTGCGGACCTTGCGCACCGGCGGGACCTTGTGCTCCCTGAGGGCCTTGCGGACCGGCATCACCGGTATCGCCCTTGGAACCGGCCGGGCCTGCGACGCCGGTATCGCCCTTGGCGCCCTGCGGACCGGCCGGGCCCGCCGGACCTGCCGGCCCGGCCGCACCGGTGTCGCCCTTCGCGCCTTGGGGACCTGCTGGTCCAGCCGGCCCTGCGGGGCCGTGACTGTTCCAGTCGAGCGAGGTCTCACCCGACTTGCAGTTCGTGACGCCCGCGTCGATGACGCGGAGCGATCCGCCAGACTTCGCATAACAGGCGTGAATGACGCCGCCGGCGTCCGGGATAGTCGCGAACGCAACTCCGGTGGCGAGCGCGGAGATGCAAACGACGAGCAAGCCAAGGCGCGTGCCACGGCGAGCAAGCTTCCATTTCATGATGGTGTTCCTCCCTATTCTCCCCCCGGTATCCCGAGGGTCCTAATACGTCGCGCCGTTTGTGTCTAGGGGCGTGTCGGGTTAGGTGCCGTGCCGGCGGGCGCGGGCGCGAGTGAGGCATGGAACGTGTTCATGTACGCAGAGAGCTCGAACCCGTCGAGAAACTCCTTCGCCGCCTGGCGGCCGTTTGCGATCAGGAGCTCCTGTCGCGCCGGCGAGAGATTGAACTCGGTCGTTGCGATATCGGCTGCGTCGGCGGCGAGCGTGCGCACGCGCGTCGAGTGCGAAACGAACCGTGTGTCCCAGGCTTCCTGGGCCGTGTGGAAGATGTCGCTGCCAAACCGAACGCCCCACGGCGCAAGGCGCTGCAACTTGTTCATGCCGCCGCCGAGGCCGCGGCCGCCTTTGAGCGTGAAGCCGAAAGTGGGGCGGACCGGGGGGCGGCCCGTGACGGCCGGGTCGACGTCGAAAAGCCAGACCGGGAAGTTCGACAGGGTCCCTCCGTCGACGATCTGCGTCTTGTAGCCATCCTTGTGCTCGAGCTCGATCGGCTTGAAGAAGTACGGAATGCTCATGCTCATCCGTGCCGCACGCGAGATCTTGAACTCGTCCGGGTCGATCAGTGTTGATTTCTTCGGCCACTTGTAATTGACGAGATCGTCGGGCAGGACGAGCAGCGCGCGCGTGGTGACGTCCACCGCGATCAACTTCAGCGACCAGTCGGGCGCGCTGCCGTTCGTCACCGGCTTGCGCACGCTCGAGAAGGTCGCTCCCTCGAGGACATCGTCGAACCAGCGCTCGAACGCGTTCCCGTGCGCCATGCCATGGCTGTAGATCAGGTTCGTAATCCCAAGGAACTTGTTCCGAAGCGGGAAGTCGGCGAACTGCCCGAAGTTCGTCTTCTTCATCAGCTCGAGCATCTGATCGGGCGTGTGACCGGTCGCGAGGTAGCAGGCAAGGATTGCGCCGGCGCTTGCACCGGCGACGTTCTTCCACGTCGTCACCGGCTTGGTCGGATGTTCCGCGAATCCGCACAGGGCGCCGGCGAGCGCGAGTCCTTTCACGCCGCCGCCACGGAAGACGCCGTCGGCCTCTGTGATCCAGTCCGGTGCTTGAGTGGGCGTAGCCATGCAGCCTCCTTCAGGAGTTGAAGCCGCAGGCTTGCAATTGCACACGCTACTGCGCGTGTGGACGGCGCACAACCCAAAGTGGCTCCGCCCCCTTGAGAGATCACAGGAATCGGCGTACCCTCGGACTACGCACTGCGGCGTGATGACAACCGGAGGTTCGTGGAATGACCGAGTTGGCTCCGCCCCTGTCCGCGGCACCCGCCGAGGAAGTCAGTGTCGAGACTGAGCCGAGTACCGACGCCCACGCGGTGTCGTTCAGCGAGCTCGTCTTTGCGCACTTCAGCTGGTGGCAAAACCGCACCCAGGCCGTCGTCGACCCTTCACTAGCCGGGCGCTACGACGACGCCCGGCGCGCCTTCGAGAAGCGGCACGGGGAGATCATCAGCGCCTACTGGTGCTCCCACGTCGAGAGTGCGGTCGCGGTCACCGAGAAACGGGGCCTCCACCGGTGGCTGAATCCAACCTGGGGCTTTCACCGCGAGAGCGACTGGGCCACCCAGAGCTCGCCGGGAGTGGCAGCCGCGCTGCACCGCTGCGACGAGCTTGCGGTACGGGCGAACACCGTCCTGACCGGCGTGAGGCAGCGGATCTGCATGCAACTCGTCGTCGCGTCGGCGGCGCACCTGCTCAGCCTCGTCGACGCCCGCACGAAGACCACCGACGAAGCCGCCATGTCGGCCGCGTTGAAACGGGAACACGTCGCGCTCGACGAGGCCGAGGCCTACTACAGGGACGCAGCGAACGGGCAGGCGCAGATGGTCTATTTCGGCGGGATGGCGACCGTCGCGCTCGTGCTGGCGGCTACCGCGGCGATCTGGTTGTCGATTTCGTGGGCAACGCCCGTGGCAGCATTGATGGCCGGCGCGATCGGCGCGGTCGTGAGCGTCATTCAACGGATCAACAACGGCAAGTTCATGCTCGACTACGACGTCGGTTGCCCATATGCGTTCTTCCTGGGCGGGCTTCGCCCGTTGATCGGCGGCGCGTTTGCGATCGCCATCTCGTTCGCGTTCACCGGCGGCCTACTGCACCTTCCGGTGGCCGCTAGCCCGAGCACCGACAACCCCCGGCTCGCGTTGCTCGTGCTCGGCTTCCTGGCGGGGTTCAGCGAGCGGTGGGCGCAGGACACGCTCACCTCGATCCTGCCGTCGACGAACGAAGCGCCCCCGGCGACACCGGATCCGGTCCCGACCCCCGCTGCGAATGCGCAGCCGGTCGAGGCCACCCCGCCGGTCGCACTCACTCCGCCGGTCGCGTCCGACCTCCCGCAAGACAACGTCCCATGAGAGGGGAACGATCATGCTCTTGAGAGAGAAGCTGGTTCAGAACGAGCTCGCAGCGACGAAGCTCGGTATTCAGGAAGTCGGTGGAAACAATCACGGCCCCTGGGTGAAGAAGTTTCTCGGTTCGGTGGGCCTGCCTGAGGGGTATGCCTGGTGCGACGCGTTCCAGTCGTTCGAGATGGAAGGTGCCGCCGGCCACAAGTTGCCGATCGAATCCGCGTCCGTCGCTCAGACCTACGCGACGGGCAAGCAGCTCGGGTGGGCTGTGAGCAAGCCGGCTCGTGGCGATCTCGTCTGTTACGACTTCGACGGCGACGGGCAGTTCGACGACCACATCGGCGTCGTTGTTCGCGTGCTGGCCCTTGGCCCGATGTTGACCCTGCAAACGGTTGAGGGCAACACCAGCTCGGGTGAGGCGGGATCGCAAGGGGACGGCGACGGCGTCTTCTTGCGGCGTCGTGTCGTTTCGGCGAAGTCGGTGGGGTTCATTCGTATCCCCGGCAACATCGCCGCCCCCGTCCCGCCGGCAACGCCCGAACCTCCGATTCAGGGCGAGTCGAAGAACGACGCGCCGTTCAACAAACCGGTCGGTGCTGACACGACGGCGCCCGAGCTCGTAAGCGAGCACGGCCACGGGCCGTAGCCGAGGCCGTCAGCGAAGGAGCTCGCACTACGCGGGCTCGTCGGAGTTGGACAAGTCGACGCGCATGCTCGGGCCGGTGAAACGCTCGAGCACTTCGATCTTGATCTGGCGCAGGAAGGTGATCTCGTCCGCGGACGGCATCTCGTGCGCGGCAACCTTCAGCAGGATGCGACGCATCTCTGCCGTCTCCTCATCGCTGGGGGGTGAGCCAGGTGGCGACATGCGTGTCCCTTCCGTTCGACAGGCTCAGGGTCGATACCGAGGCGCCGATCTTCAGAGGGTACGCAAGGTCACCCGCTTCGGTCTCCAAAGCGTACTCCCGTCAGGGGCCGCCCGATCCCTCCGAAAAGGGGATCTCCTACGAGGATTCGGGCTTGCGCACGATCACGAACGCATCGTGTGTCTCGACGAGTTCCTCCAGATCGTCGTTCGCGTGGGTGGGCTCGACCACGTAGAGATTGCGATCCTCGTGCAGGCTGCGCACGATCCGGGCACTCACTTCGATCGGTGACGAGCACGAAGCGTCCGAGCACTCGCAGATGAACCGCGGGTGCTCGAGTTTCAGGGAAGACTCGTTGATCTGGCGAAAGACATTCTCGACCGCCCGCCCTGGCGCAAAGCTGTTCCGGGGCAGCGTCGTGAACAGGTCGAGGATCACCGACGGCGTCTCGCGCGGGGCGTCGAGAACGCTGCGTGAGACGGAGTGCACCTTGAGGCCGTTACTCCGGGCGGCGAGCCGGATCAACTCGTACGCCTCTTCGGGCGCCAAGGAGTAGCGCTCGGCGAGCATGCCCTTGGCCTGCTCGACGACAATCCTCGAGTTGAGCGCGTACTGAAGTTGCGCGACGCGTACGTCGACATCTGCCGTGGGGGTACCGTTGCCATCCATGCTGGCTGACCTCTCGAAGGATTGCGTGCAACACGTGCACCTCGGCGAGAGGGAGCGGGCGGCTGCCGGATGGGATCACAACCCTGCGGCTGCAGACTGACGCTCGGCGCGGTCCACACCACAGTAGCCGTCATTTTCGGGAAGTTCAGTTTTCGGAGACCTCGTGGTACACGAGCTGCTCGATCACGAGTAATTCGGCGTCCCTGAGAACGCTCAGCACCTCGAGCTTTGTGCGTGCGGTGGAATCGTTCCAGTCCGCGAGTGAGGGATCCATGATCACTTCGGCCAACGCGGCAACGGCGTCGCCGATGTCCTGGAGCCGAGTCGAGGGATCCGCAACCGTCGTCGCTTGCAGAGCACCGAGAAGAGACCACGCCGTCGCGTCGTCGGCGACGACATCCGTCGCGCGTCCGCTCGAGTCCCGAGCCTCGGTTCCCTGACACCAGCCACGCTCGACGAGCACACCGGCGTCGTGCAAGAGCTTCGAACCGTTCATCGGGGCCGCCTCCTCCGACAGTGTCCGGGTCGGTCGGTCGGTCGGAGAGTAACGCCCGCGCGCCGCTACGGCTTCACCGAGCGGCGCGCGGGTCGTGCGCAGTGCGGTGGTTAGACGCGCCCGCGCCGTCCGCGGCCAAAGGCACCGAGGAGGACGAGAACGACAACCACGATGAGGACGATCAGCAGGATGCTCATGCCTGCACAACGTTCTTCAACACGAATTGGATGCGGCTACAGCGCGCCGATTGCGTCGTCGAGGAGCGCGTGCACCGACTCGGCGACGTAGACCGTCCACGGATGGGGTGGGGTGCCCCCGGTGTAGACGACGACGCGCACACCTCGCGAGTGCGCGTACCAGGCTTCCATGGCGGTGCCCTCATCGGGCGCGGTGAAGTCGGCCAGCACGGCGTCGCACGCGTCGATGTCCGCGAGGTCGCCGTCGACGATCTCGGCCTCATGGCCCTCGGTGCCCGCCCGGAAGTCGCGGCGCATCGGATCGACCGGCTCCCAGCCCGCGGCGGCAGCGAGCACCGACGCGCGCAGGCGGTACTCGTCCGCGAAGGGCGGTCCGGCGAGGTAGACGCGGGGCACCGGTCTAGAGTACGGGCGTGGAACAGCAGTTCGTAGCGCTCGGGCACGCCGGCAGCGACGCGTACGCCGGACTCGAGACGTTCCCGAATCCGGGCGTCGAGGTCGTCGAGCTGGTCAGCGACGAACTGACAGCGGTGTGCCCGATCACGAACCAGCCGGACTTCTACGCGGCGACGATCGAGTACCGGCCGGACAAGCTGTGCCTCGAGTCGAAGTCCCTCAAGATCTACCTGTCACGGTTTCGCGACCAGGGAGCGTTCTGCGAGGCGCTCGCTGTGCAGATTCGCGACGAAGTCGCCGCCGCCCTGGCGTTGGACGCAAAGGACGTGCACGTGTCGCTGCGCCAGAAAGCGCGCGGCGGCATCACCATCACCGCGTCTGTTTAAGCAGCAGAGGGACCGAGCTGAGCGAGCAGCGCCGAGATCGTGGCGTCCTGCTGCGCGATGCGCTGGTCACGGGCGGCGAGCTCCACGGTCACTGTCTCGAGGCGCTCACGCAGCGCCGTCTCGACGACCGAGGAGCCCGCGAGCGCCGCGCTGCGTGCGTTCGTTTCGGCGTTCTTGCGGCCGCTCGTGGTGACGCGTAGGTCATCCCACTGTTCGGTGATCACACCGGCCAGCCCGACCCGGGTGATGAACCCGAGCTCGACGAGCACTTCGCCGAGCTTCGCACCGCTCTCGCGTTGCGCTTCGAGCGCCTGGGCGAGTTGCGCCTCGGTGATGAGCCCACGCTCGACGATAATGTCGCCGAGCCGCCTTTTCGCCGCAGATTCCATCGTTTTGCGGGTATCGGCGGAGCGGGGTGCCGCGGCATCCCTCTTTTAGTGGGCCGCGGTATGAGTTCGGGATGAGCCGTTCGGCCCATTGATCCGCTTGGTTTCGCGGTAGATGATCACTCGGGCGATCCCCCCGTCATGCGGCGACTCCTATCGAGCTTGATCCTCGCTCTGCTCCTGCCTGCGACGGCGCACGCGGGCGAGCGTGTGTCCGCGTTCTACTACCCGTGGTACGGAACCTCTTCCCGCGACGGCGCATTCCAGCATTGGTCACAGCGGGGCCACACACCACCGAACGACATCGCGTCTGCGTACTACCCACTGCGCGGGCTCTACTCGTCGTCGGACACGCTCGTGATCGCGCAACAGATGGACGAGATCCGCGCGGCCGGGATCGACGAGATCGCGGTGTCGTGGTGGGGGCAAGGCTCGCCCGAGGACATCCGTCTGCCCGAGGTCGCCGCCGCCGCGCGCGCCGACGGCATTGCCGTCGCTGCGCATCTCGAGCCGTACGCTGGCCGCACGGTTGCGAGCACGGTGGCCGATCTCGTGTATCTCCGCCGCTACGGCATCCGCACGTTCTACGTTTACCGGCCACTCGACCTCCCGATCGCCGACTGGGCGGCGAACAAAGCCGCGCTGCACGCCGACAGCTCGACGCTTTTCGCACAGACCGCGCTCGTCGGCGCGGCGGCCGCTGCCGGCTTCGACGGCGTCTACACCTACGACATCGTCGTGTACAGCGGCGGAAAGTTCGCGCGACTCTGCAAGGAGGCTCACGCGGTGAAGCTGCTCTGCGCGCCGTCGGTCGGGCCCGGCTACGACGCGCGCCGCGGCAGCGGCGACCCGGTGGTCAAGTCACGACGCGACGGAGCGACCTACGACTCGATGTGGAAGATGGCGATCCAGGCGGGCGCCGACCGCGTGTCGATCACCTCCTACAACGAGTGGCACGAGGGCACGCAGATCGAGCCGGCGTCGTCGAGCCCAACGCGCCGTGGCCGCTACCGATATCTCAGCTACGAGGGTGCTTGGGGATTGCACGGCCCTGCGGCCGAGGACGCATATCTGAGCCGGACGCGCTACTGGTCGGACGTCTTCCGCAACACATCGCTCGTGCAGCTGAAGACCAAGGCGTCGTAGACCGCACTCTCGTCGACACCGCGAAGCTGCGGGTGGTCGAGGTCGACCACGGCGTCCGGCCACGACTCGATGCCGATCGACGCAGCGCCTTCGTCCGAGCCGAACTCGAGCAGTGCGTCGAGCGAGATCACGCCGCGCGTGCCCGTCTGCCGGCGCGCGATCCCCTCGAGCTCGCGCAGCTCCTCGAGTGGGTCAATCCGCACGTTCGAGTCCGACCCGATGCACATGCCGATCTCCCGGTGACATACGCGAGCGACCGGTAGGAACCCATCGCCGAGGTTCGCTTCGGTGGACGGGCAGACGCAGATGCGCGAGCCGGCATCGCGCAGCAGATCGAGCTCGTGCCCGTCGGCGTGTGTCGCGTGGACGATCGTCGTTCGCGGCCCGAGGCAGCCCTGGCGCGCCAGCAACTCGATGGGTCGCACACCGTGCTCGGCGAGGCACTCGTCGATCTCGCGGGGCTGCTCGTCCGCGTGCACGTGCAACGGCAGATCGTGCTCCAGCGCGTACCGGCCGAGCTCGAGCAGCGCCTCGGCAGGGCAAGCCCGAACGGAGTGGGGGGCCACACCGACGCGAATGCCCTCGGCGCGCAGTGCCTCGAGCTGGCGCAGGTAGTCGCCTACGGAGTCCTGCCGGAAGCGCGGAATCCCGCCGCGGAGGTAGCAGGCATAGAGGAGCGTCAGCTCGATGCCCGCCTCGGCGGCGGCCTCGGCGGCGGCGCGAGCCTCCTCGAAGCCCAGATAGTGGAACTCGCCGACCGCCGTGAAGCCGTTTGCCTTCAGCTCCCGGTAGACCTCGGTGTACTCGCGCCGGATCTCCTCGACGCTCACCGAGGCCGCCAGGGCGAGCATCTCCTCACGCCACGCCCAGAAGTCGCCACCCCGGTCGCGACCGCGCAGAGCGCGCTGGAAGGCATGACAGTGGGCATCGACGAAACCGGGAATCGGAAGCAGAGGCACGTCCGTATCCTTCCAGCGTGGCCGTGCGCACCGTCAATCCTTCGCTTGCGCAGTTGCCGAACGCCCTGACGATCTTCCGCCTGGCGCTGATCCCGCCGTTCGCAGCCTTCATTCTGGCCTCCCATGGCGGCAGAAGCTGGTGGGCGGGGTCGCTCTTCCTCGTCGCAGGGATCACCGACCAGGTGGACGGCTTCCTGGCCAGGCGCTGGCACGTGGAGTCCCGCTTCGGGCAGTTCGCCGATCCGCTGGCCGACCGGCTGATGATCGGGACAGCGGTCGTGCTCGAATGGCATGCGGGGCGTCTCCCGTGGGCCGCCCTCGCGATCCCACTGCGCGACGTCCTCCTCCTCGCAATGACACCGTCGATGCTCGCACGCGGTTACCGCTTCGAGGTGAACCTGCTCGGGAAGGCCGCGACGTGGCTGCTCTTCCTCGGCGTCGGCTGCTCGATCGTCACGCATCCCTCGACGGAGTGGCCGCTGTGGATCTTCTGGACGGGCTTCGCCCTCGCGATCGCCTCGCTCGTGTTGTATGGACGCAAAGCACGGAAAGAGGTGTTGACATGAGAGCAGTCGTGATGGCCGGGGGCGAGGGGACGCGTTTACGCCCGTTGACGTCGAACCAGCCGAAGCCGATGGTCCCGATCGTCGGCAAGCCGTGCATGGAGCACATCATCGAGCTGCTCCGCGACCACGGGTTCGAGGACATCGTGATCACTGTCGCGTTTCTGCCGCAGGCGATCCGCTCGTACTTCGGCGACGGCGAGAGCCTCGGCGTGAACATCGAGTACTCGGTCGAGGAGAGCCCGCTCGGCACGGCCGGGTCGGTGCGCCTCGCGAGTGATCGTCTTGACGAGACGTTCCTCGTCATCTCGGGCGACGCGCTGTGCGACATCGACCTCTCGCAGATCGTCGAGGCGCACAAGACGAAGGGCGCAGACGTCACGATCGGGCTCAAGTCGGTCGAGAACCCGCTCGAGTTCGGGATCGTCGTCACCGACGAGGACGGACGCGTCGAGCGGTTTCTCGAGAAGCCGTCGTGGGGCCAGGTGTTCTCCGACACGATCAACACCGGCATCTACGTGCTCGAGCCGGAGGTGCTGCGCCATATCCCGACCGACCGGCCGTACGACTTCTCGAAGGAGCTGTTTCCGCTGCTGCTCGAGATGGGCCGGCCGATCTACGGGCACGTGTGCGAGGGCTACTGGCAGGACATCGGCAACCTCGACCAGTACCGGCAGGCGAACTTCGACGCGCTCGACGAGAAGGTGCGCCTCAATGTTCCCGGGCTGAAGATCCGCGGCGACGTGTGGATCGGCGAGGGAGTGGAGATCGACGACGTCGAGGGGGTGGAGGGGCCTGCGTTCATCGGCAACTACTCCACAGTGTCGCCCGAGTCGTCGGTCGGCCCGTACACGGTGCTCGGTCCCGCAACGACGCTGCGCGAACGCGCGCGCGTGTCGCGGTCGGTGATCGACGCGTCCTGTTACATCGGTCGTAGTGCCGTGGTGGAAGGCGCGATCCTCGGCCGCAACTGCGACGTGCGCCCGCATGCGCGGGTGCACGAAGGCGTTGCGATCGGCGACCAAGTGACGCTCGGCGACCAGTCGGTGGTCTTCCCCGGCGTGCGGATCTATCCGTACAAGGAAGTCGAGTACGGCGCGCAGATCCACGAGAGCCTGATCTGGGAGTCGCGTGCGACAACGCGCGTGTTCTCACAGGACGGCGTTGTCGGGCTCGTCAACGTGGACTTGACGCCCGAGGTTGCGCTTCGCTTCGGCGCCGCGCTCGGCACCTCGTTGAAGCGGGGCGCGCGCGTGGTTGCGAGCCGCGAGAGCGCGCCGGCGTATCGGATGATCAAGCGCGCGCTCATCTCGGGCCTCAATTCGACAGGTGTTGGTGTCGCCGACCTACGCACGCTGCCCGCTCCGGTCGGGAAGCACCTGCTGAAGACGCAGGGCTACGACGCGGCGTTCCACGTCGGTGCATCGACAACCGATCCCGAGGCGGTGCAGATCAGGCTCTTCGAGCGGCCGGGTGTGGCGCTCTCTGTTGCGATGCAGAAGGAGGTTGAGAAGCACTTCCTCCGGCAAGAGCTGCGCCGCGTGCCGTTCGGCGCCGTCGGCACGGTCGCCTATCCGGCGCGTGCCCGCGAGAGTTACGCGAGCGACCTGCTCGCAGACCTCGATGTCGAGGCGATCCGCGCCCGCGGGTTCCGCATCATCGTCGACTACGGGTATTCGGCCGGCAGCTACGTGCTGCCGCTCGTGCTCGGCCCTCTCGGGGTCGAGGCGATCACCGCGCACGCGTTCGAGTCCGATTCGGGGACGGCGCCGGTCCGCATCGCAGAGACCATCGATCAGGCCCGTCGCCTTGTCCCTGCGATCGACGCGACCTTCGGCGCGGTGTTCGACCGCTCGGCCGAGCGGATCTTCCTGATCGACGAGACCGGTCGCGAGATCCGTCCCGACCAGGCGCTGCTGCTCTTCCTGCACCTGATCTCGCTGAGCGCGAGCAGCGGCGCGATCGCCGTCCCGATCACGGCGACGAGCCAGGTCGAGGAGGTCGTCGGCGACCGGTTCCAGGTCGTCCGCACGCAAGCCTCGCTCGCCGGGCTCACTCAGGCTGCGACCGAGGAGGGGGTGGTCTTCGCAGGCGCGCCGGGCGGTGGGTACGTATTCCCGGGCTTCCTCCCTGCCTACGACGCGATTGCGTCGCTGTGCAAGCTCCTCGAGCTCCTAGCCGCCGTCGAGCAGCCCCTGTCGACGCTCGTGGCGCAACTCCCCCGGCCAACCCTGATCCACAGGCAGGTGCAGTGCCCGTGGGCGTTGAAGGGAACGGTCATGCGAGTGCTGAACGAGCGGTACGCGGACGGCAACGTCGATGTGACCGACGGCATCAAGATCTTCGATGAACGAGGGTGGGTGCAGGTGCTCCCGGACGCTGACGAGCCGGTGATCCACCTCTATGCCGAGGGCGAAACCACCGAATCCTCCGAAGACCTCGAACGTGAGCTCCGAACGCTCGTCACGGACGTGATCGAGCGGGAGGAGATCGGTTCCCGCAGCTGAACCCTTAAGCTGAGGTTGACGGTTCCGGCTACCTCTGCTGGAATCAGAGTGACCCCGGTCCAAACCAGGGCATCCTCGACAGACGACGAAAGGCGGCAGCAATCGTGGAACCGCTCCCTGATCTTGGCTCGCTGGAAGACGCAGCGCTGAAGAGCCTGATTGAAGAGCTCGAGCAGCAGGAGCGCGAGGTCAGCTACCAGCGCCGCCTGTTGCACGGAAAGATCGACATCCTGCGGGCGGAGCTCGTCGCACGGCTGCAGAAGTCGGGCGGGCGCAGCGTGCTCGACCAGGTCGATGTCGATCGCCTGACCGACATCCTGACCGGCAAGGCTTCGCCAAACACGTGAGCGTCGTCTACTGCCAGGAGTGCGGCTTCCAGAACCCGGAATCCGCGAACTACTGCTCGCGCTGCGGAGCGCTCCTCTCGAGGGGTGAGGCAGCGGCCGAGACGACGCAAACCTTCTCCCCGGAGGAGGTCGGGGACCATCTCGAGCACGAGGACTTCGGCCTGGAAGGGCCGGCACTCGTCGTGCGCGCGGGCGGCGGCCGGGCGGGGGAGAGCTTCAAGCCGGTCGGGGAGCGCACCCGCATCGGTCGCTCGCCCGACTGCGAGATCTTCCTGGACGACGTCACCGTCTCGCGCAACCATGCAGTGCTCGTCCTCGAAAACGGCAAGTACCACGTCGAGGATCAGGGATCGCTCAACGGCACGTTCGTCAACCGCAGGCGGATCGACAACGCGCCGCTCATAGAAGGCGACGAGCTGCAGATCGGCAAGTACCGGATGACGTTCATCGCATGACGACGACGGCCTCCCAGCGCGAGCGGCTCCTGCGCATCGGCGAGGTCGTTCGGCGGCTGACTGCAGAGTTCCCGGACATTTCGATCTCGAAGATCCGCTACCTCGAAGACGAAGGACTGCTCACGCCCCGCCGCACTCAGGGCGGCTATCGGCTGTTCAGTGAGGCGGACCTCGAGCGCCTGCAGACGATCCTGCGCTTGCAGCGCGACGAGTTCCTGCCGTTACGAGTGATCCGCGATGAGCTGGACGCACCG
The DNA here is from genome assembly GCA_043739205.1 of Thermoleophilia bacterium. GTDB lineage: Bacteria > Actinomycetota > Thermoleophilia > Gaiellales > Gaiellaceae > PALSA-600. Next base: position 2,188 of record JAYUEQ010000287.1, on the reverse strand, counting down.
GGTCAGAAGGAACGGAAACGCCGCCGGCCCACCGCGCTCGGGGCGGAGGAGGAGACGATCAACCTCGACGAGCTGTGCGAGCGTGCCGGGATCGACTCCGGGCTCGCCAAGGAGCTCGAGGACTTCGGGTTGCTCGCACCGCACGGGAGCGCCCGCGAGAAGCGCTACCTCGAATCGGACATCGACGTCGCCGCCACGTGCGCGCAGCTGATGCGCTACGGCGTCGACCCTCGGAACCTGCGCACCTTCCGCACCGCAACGGGACGCCAGGCCGCGCTGATCGAGCAGCTCGTCGCCGCGTCGTTGCGCGCGCGCAACCCGGAGCGGCGTGAGACGGCGCTCCGCGACCTACAGCAGCTCGCCGAGCTGGCGAGTGAGTTGTCGTCGCTCCTCTTCTGGCGCGACCTGCGAGACTTCGCGCAGTGATCGACCTCCGCTCGAAGATTCGGGAAGTCCAAGACTTCCCGACCCCCGGCGTCGGGTTCAAAGACTTCACACCGCTGCTCGCCGATGCGCAGGCGCTGCGGGAGACGGTCGACACGCTTGCGACCTACGTCAAGGAGAAGGAGTGCGACATCGTGATCGGCGCCGAGGCGCGCGGGTTCATCCTTGGCGCCGCGATCGCAGCACAGGCGGGTGTGGGCTTCGTCCCGGCCCGGCGCCCCGGCAAGCTGCCGCCCGAGACGATCAGCGTCACCTATGCGCTCGAGTACGGCCAGAACTCGCTCGAGCTGCATCCCGATCTGATCCCGGACGGCGCTCGCGTGGTGATCCACGACGACGTGCTCGCGACCGGCGGCACCGTCGAGGGGATCATGAAGCTCGTCGAGCAGCTCGGCGGTGTGGTCGTCGGCACGTGCTTCATCATCGAGCTGACGTTCCTCGACGGTCGTAAGCGCCTCGAGGGCACCGACGTGCACGCGCTCATTACCTACTGAAACGCAGCTGGCGTCCGATAGGCGGGGTAGAAGAACAGCGTAGAACCTACCCATGTACGACACGCTCACAACCGCCTACACGTTCAACTGCCCGACTCACGGTGAAGCGCAGGTGCGGCTTTCGCGGTTTCGCCGACTCGAGCAGCTCCCAGGCGCCCAACATCCGACCGTCTTCCGCGTCGAGTTCGAGTGCGGGTGCGGCGCTGAACATCCGGGACTGGTGACACACGAGGATCTCGACTGGGCGCCTCTAGGCCTGCACGACGACACGCAGTACGTGAACCTGATGACCTCGCGTGTCGAGGCACTGGGCGGCGAACTCGGCGAGCTCGCGGCGTCGCGCATCAAGGCGGGGGAGTGGCCGTGGAGCTTCTTCTGCTGGCCGGAGGAGCGCCCGCGTCCTGTGTTCCCTTCGTCGTTCAAGCTCCTTGCACCCGCCGTGAGCGGCGACCGTGTGGGGCTCGCTGTCTGCTGTCCGGCGTGCGGAAAGGTGTCGGTCAACCTGGTCTCGCGCGCCCACGTCGACGTCCCGTTCGTGAATGACCGCGAGGCGGGGGTGGTGGGGCACCACTTCCACGAAGACGCGGCTGCGACCGTGGCGGAGTTCCAGGCCGAGCTCTGGTCGGGCTCCTTCGACGCCCGCCGTCTCGGACTTGAGTAACCCGTTCCCTCCCGCCAGGGATTCTGGTGGGGACGCGTCGGCCGATACCTGAACTGAGTCCCTTGAGTGTCCTACAGCCGCAGCCGATGCGGGGAGCCGCGCTGCTCCTCGTGCACTGTTCCGCCGTCACCGACGAGCGTGAGAGTGCATATTCGCGCCTCGAGCTCAAGCTCGGGGGCGACCTGACACGGCTGCTGGTCGGCGCGCTGAGCGGCGTTCAGGCCGACCGGCGCGGTTCGTCTTCGCCGTAGACGCGAACCAAGAGGAAGATCAGAAAGCCGCTGACGCAGCCGGCGATGAAGGTCACGCCGCCGCCGAAGCCGACGGCCTGTCCGCCGATCCAGATGAAGAGCCCAAAGAAGAGGCCCCAGAGGAACGACGTGATGCCGTGTGCGATCGAGGGAGGGCGGAGGTGCATCGCGCGCGATCCTAGCGAGAGCGCGCGACGCGGGTTGCAGCTCCGCGTTGGACCAAAAAAAATTCACCGAGCCGGTTGCGCTTTTGTCCACATCCCCCGTGAACCTTCGGCTTCCGCCTACGGCCCTCGGGAGCTGCTTCGACCTACTCGCGCTCCGTGCTCGGTGCAAGA
>JAYUEQ010000286.1:0-3294 GCA_043739205.1 Thermoleophilia bacterium | reverse complement strand
TTGCGCTCGCGCGTGAGGCGGATCCCGTTCACGAAGGTGCCGTTCGTCGAGCCGATGTCCTCGACCCAGACCCCGTCGCGCCGCGGCTCGAAGCGCGCGTGGCGCCCGGATGCGTATTCGTCGTCCGGCATCGAAACGTCGTTGTTGACGGCACGGCCGATCGTCAACGGGTGCGCGCCGAGCGTGAAGACCTCGCTGTCCTGGAACGTCGGGCTCGAGATCACGACGAGCCGGCCGAGTTCGCGTACAGGGGGCTGGGGGATCAACCCGGCGGCAGCCGCCTGCTGCGGCGCGAGGATCATCGACTCCTGCGGTAGCCGCAGGTCGCGCGCGGCCGAGCGGACGATGCGCCAGATGAAGAGGTAGAGGAGGACGAGGAACGCGAGCTTCAGAGCGAGCAGCGTCGTCTCGACCTGCGCCGACCCGAGCAACACCACTACTGCAGCTCCCGGGTGAAGGAGATCTCGGTGGAGCCGATCGTGAACCGGGTGCCGTCCTCGAGCTTCAGCCGCTTCACGCGCTTGCCGCGGACCTCGACACCGTTCGTCGAGTCGAGGTCGATCAGCCAGTACGTCGCGCCTTCCTGCCGCAGCTCTGCGTGACGGCGCGACGCGTTCGGGTCGGCGAGCTGAAGGTCGGCGTCCTTCGAGCGGCCGAGCACGACCCGGCGCTTCGAGATCTCGTGGCGCTCGCCATTCCAGCTCAGCACGGCGATCTCGCGCTGGATACCCAGATCGATCGAAGATGCCGCCTCGGTCGCCTGAGGGACGGGCGCCGCCGAAGGCTTGTAGACCATGGTCGCGTTCGACTCGGCATCGCCTGCCGGCTCGTCCGCGCCCTTGCCGCCGGTCTGCACCATCCGCGTCGCGATCCCGAATACGCCGACATCGAGGTCCTCGTCGGTCTCGAGCTCGACGCGCGGCGGCGAGAGCAGGACGTAGTTCTCGCGGCGCGCGTGCTCGCTCAGGTACTCGGCGAGCTCGCCCTTCAGCTGGCTCTCGTAGCTCGCGAACTGCTCGCGGTCGGAGGAAGCGAGATAAATCGTGTACTCGTTCGGCACGTAGACGCGCGACACCGAGACGTTGCGGTGGTCGTCCATCTCCTTGATCAGCTTGCGTGCGAGCTCGACCGGCTGGACGTTCGCACGGAAAGCGCGGCCGAAGACGCCCTCGAAGAGCGACTCGAGCTTGGATTCGATGTTGCGGAGAACTGACATGGGCGGGCCCGGGAGTGTTGCCCCGGAAGTCAAAGTCTAAGACTTGGCTTTGAACGCCAGTGTGCCCGCGGTCAGCCAAGCGCCTGCAATCAAGGGGAGCACGGCGGCAGCCGGAGCCGCGAGTGCGGTCCCCGCGAGGAGCGCCGCGCCGAAGGCGGCGGCCGGCCACGGCCCCCGATTGCGGGCGTACGGCAGAAGCGCGGCTGCTGCGGCCAGGATGAGTGCCTCGGCGAGCAATGCCGGATGGGCCGCGAGTTGCGCCCAGAACGCGTGCGCGACTGCGGTCGGACGCGTGGAGCCCGTTACCCCGAGCCCGAGTGGAGGCGCGGAGCCGTCGAAAGGCAGCGGCACCTTCCGCAGACCGGCGATCAGCGCGGCGAGCAGGACCGCGGCGAACGCCTGCACGGCGCGCCGCGCGCGGCCGCGGGCGAGTTGCGCCGCGAGCGGCAGGAAGGCGAGCGCCGTGACGGGCGCGAGCAGCGGCCCGGCGGCGAGCAGCAGGCCGGCGCGGGCGTCCTTCCACGTCAGCGCGACCCAGCCGGCGGCGAGCAGGCCGTAGAGGATCCCGAGCCCGAGCGAGATGTTCGCGAGCGGGAAGAAGCCCACGGTCAAGGCAAAGAGGAGCCCGATCCGGGGTGCGGTGAACCCGAGCGCGGCGCCGACCGCGGCGATCGGGAGCGGCCAGCCCTGCGGATAGAACGGGAGCCGCGAGGCGACCCAGCCGGAGGCGACGCCCGTCAAGGCGCCGGGGAGCAGGCGCGCACCTAGCACCGCCGCGTTCGGGCGCACCGGGGCTTTTAGCTTTGAGCCGCTCCCTTTCGACCCGCCCTTCTTCCGGCGGCGATTCGGCAGGTCGCGGAGCTGGGCCGCGAGCCGCTCGGCCGAGGGCCGACGCTGCGGGTTGACGAGCAGGGCGCTCGCCACCGTGTCCCGCACGTGCTGTGGCAGGTCCGGGCGCAGGGTCTCGAGGCCGGGTGCGCCGCGCTGGATCAGCCGCGAGGTCTCGACCATGTCGCCGCCCCAGAACGGATGCTCGCCGGCAAGCATCTCCCAGAGGAGGACGCCGACGCCCCAGACGTCGGCGGCGGAGGTCGCCGTCAGACCCTGGAGACGCTCGGGGGCGATGTAGGCGAGCGTGCCCGGGATGTCGCCGAGCGCGGTCAACGTGTCGAACTCGGCCATCTGCGCCAGCCCGAAATCGAGGAGGCGCACGTCGATCCGCTCGGACTCCGCGAGCAGGACATTCGACGGCTTGACGTCACGGTGGACGATGCCCTTGCCGTGGGCGTGCGCAAGCGCGTCCGAGATCTGCGCTGCGACCTGGAGCGCGGCGCGATCGTCGATCTCGCCCGCGCGCATCGCCTCGCGCAGCGTGCGGCCGGGGATGTACTCGTAGGCGATGTAGACGTGGGACGGATCGCGAGCCAGCGAGAGGATCCGCTGGCAGCGCTCATGGCGGAGCGAGGCGGCAGCGCGCGCCTCGCGCTCGGCGCGGTGGCCGGTCTTGCCCTCGCGGGCGACGATCTTCAGGGCAACGTCGAGGCCGCTCCGCTCGTCACGCGCAAGCCAGACCTGGCCCATCCCGCCGGAGCCCAACGGGCGCAACGGGCGATACCGGTCGAGGAAGAGATCGTGCGCGAGCGCCGACGAAGACACCCTCCGGGGTTACGGCCCCGCCAGGACATTTCCTCTACGAGCCGAAAGAACGCGGTAGATTCGCCCTGCCTATGGACCCGCGCGACGATGACATTCAGTTCGACTTCTTCGAGGAGGAGCCGGCAACGACCGAGGCGCAGTCCTCGCAGTCGCGCGTGCGCCTGCCCCGCCGGGGCGGCCGCGGCCCACGTGGACCGGCCGGCCCCGCGCGCGGTCTGACGCCGCTGCTGCGTCTGCTGGCGCTGATCGGGATCATCGTCGCAGCCCTGGTCTTCTTCGGGCTGCTCGTCCAGTCGTGTGCCTCGACGTCGAAGCACGACGCCTACAAGAGCTACATGGCGAAGGTCGGCTCGATCGCACAGAGCTCGGCCTCGGACGGTGCCCAGGTCGCGACCGACCTGACGACGCCGGGGGTCAAGGTC
>JAYUEQ010000285.1:0-3441 GCA_043739205.1 Thermoleophilia bacterium | reverse complement strand
CTGCGCTCGCCCGTGGCCTGAGGCGGGAGGCGGCAGATGGCGCAGCTGCCGCCGCCGTTCCGTTCGTCGTTCTCGTCGGATCGCTGCCGGCGGTGCTCGTCGCCCGCAACCAGCTTTTCTCGCTCGTGCTGTTTCCGCTTCTCCTCGTACTGCTCGAGCGCGAGTCCCGCTACCCGTCGCGGCGGATCTGGCTCGCGGTGCCGCTGCTCGGGCTCTGGACGAACCTGCACGGGGCGGTGCTCGTCGGGTACGCGCTCCTCGCCGTCTACATCGTGGTCAATCGGCGCCGCGCATTCGCGGTGCTGATCGCGGCGACGCTCGCGCTGTGCGCCACCCCGGAGCTGTGGCACACGCCGCGCTACTACGCTTCCGTCTCGGAGAACGAGGCGGCGCGCCTCGGTGTCGGCCTCTGGTCGCCGCTCGGGGCGAGCCCGGCCGACGTCCTGTTCGTGATTGCGGGTCTGACCCTCCTCGCGTTCGCGCTCGTGCCGCGGGCGCGCCGCTGGTATGGGTGGGAGGCGGTGGCGGTCGTCGGGCTCGCGGCGGCGTCGGTTCATGCAGCGCGGCTCGGCACGTGGCTGCTCTGCGTGGTCGCGTATCCGGCGGCGCGGGCGGTTAGGGTTCCGCGTCCTGCGACGGTCCCGGTGCTCGTGCCCGCTTTGCTCCTCGTCGCTGTGGTTGGCGGGCTCCTCCACTCGCCGTTCGATGCAGGCAGCAGGGCGCTCGCCCGATTCGCCGCCCGGAGCGGCTCGCCCGTGCTTGCCGAGCCGGTGCCGGCCGAGCAGGTCGCCGTGGACGGCGGCACCGTCTGGGTCGCCAACCCGCTGGAGGCGTTTCGCCACCGCGACCAGCGTCTCTACCTCGACTGGGTTGCCGGCAACGCCCGCGGGGCCGCAGCGATCGACCACGCACGGCTTGTGCTGGTACGCCGCGAGAGCGCGGCGGGGCGGGCTGCGGCGCGCGACCCGCGGCTCGTAGCCCTCCGCCGGACGACCAACGCAGTGCTGTACCGCGTCCGTGGTCGGTAGACCTATCGTTAGAGTCGTCGCATGGCCAAAACTCGCGTAGGCATCAATGGATTCGGCCGCATCGGCCGCAACTTCTTCCGGGCAGCGCAGGAGCGCGGTGCGGACTTCGAGATCGTTGCCTTCAACGACCTCGGCGACGTTCCGACCATGGCGCACCTCCTCCGCCACGATTCGGTGCTCGGTCTGTTCAAGGGAAAGGTGGAGGCAGAAGGCGGATCGCTGAAGGTCGACGGCAAGGAGCTGAAGGGCCTCGCCGAGCGCGATCCGGCCAATCTCCCGTGGAAAGAGCTCGGCGTCGACGTCGTGATCGAGTCGACCGGGTTCTTCACCGACCGCGCGTCTGCACAAAAGCATCTCGACGCAGGTGCGAAGAAGGTGATCATCTCCGCGCCGGCCACCGACCCTGACATCACACTCGTCTTGGGCGTCAACGACGACCAATACGACGCTGAGCAGCACGCGATCATCTCGAACGCGTCGTGCACCACCAACTGCGTCGCGCCGATGGCCAAGGTGCTTGACGAGACCTTCGGCGGGATTCAGAGCGGGTTCATGACGACGATTCACGCATACACCAACGACCAGCAGGTGCTCGACCTCCCGCACAAGGACCTTCGGCGCGCGCACGCAGCTGCGATCAACCTCATTCCGACCTCGACTGGCGCCGCGAAGGCGATCGGTCTCGTGCTCCCGCACCTCAAGGGCAAGGTCGACGGGATCTCGGTGCGCGCACCGGTCCCATGCGGGTCGATCACCGACTTCGTGGTCACGCTCGGCCGCGAGGTAACAGCGGACGAGATCAATGCCGCGTTCAAGGCAGCCGCTGAACGTGGTCCGCTCGCGCCGTACCTCGACTACTCGACCGAGCCGTTGGTCTCGACGGCGATCGTTCACTCGCCGGCGTCGTGCACGTTCGACAGTCCACTGACGATGGCAAGCGGCGCCACCGCGAAGGTGTTCGGCTGGTACGACAACGAGTGGGGCTACTCGTGTCGGCTCGTCGACCTCGTGCCACGTCTCCTCGCATGAGGTTAGTACGGTCGGTCGAGGCCGCAGAGGTCGACGGCAAGGTGATCCTCGTCCGCTCGGACTTGAACGTGCCGCTCGAGGACGGCCAGATCGCGGACGACACCCGCATCAGGTCGTCGCTACCGACGATCGAGTTGCTCCTCGAGCGAGGCGCGCGCGAGGTGCGGGTCTGCTCGCATCTCGGACGGCCGAAGGGGCCCGACGAGAAGTACGCGATCGCGCCGGTGCGCGAGCGGGTACGCGAGCTCATCGGCGACGAGCGGGTGACAGTGCTCGAGAACACGCGCTTCAACCCGGGCGAGACCAAGAACGACGAGGCGTTTGCGCGCGAGCTCGCCGACGGCTGCGATCTCTTCGTCAACGACGCGTTCGGCTCGGCCCACCGCGCGCATGCATCGACGGTGGGCGTGGCACAGCTCCTACCGGCGTACGCTGGTTTGTTGCTGCTTGCCGAGCTGCAGCATCTCGGCAAGCTCCTTGGCGAGGTCGAGCGCCCATTCGTGATCGTCTCGGGCGGCGCGAAGGTGGAGGACAAGATCGACGTGCTCGAGAACCTCGGCGCGCGTGCGGATGCGGTGCTGATCGGCGGGAAGATGGCCGAGGACGTGCGGACGGAGAACCCGTTCTCGTTCGAAGCGGTCCTCCCGAAGGACGTTGTCGCCGCGTCGTCGTTCGACGCGGATGCAGATACGCAGATCACACCATTCGATTCACTACCGAGCGGTTGGCTCGGGCTCGACATCGGCCCGGAGACACGCGAGGATTTCGTGCAGAGAATCGCCGGTGCACGCACCGTGTTCTGGAACGGGCCGATGGGCGTGTTCGAGTGGCCCAAGTTCTCGGAGGGCACATTCGCGGTGGCGCGAGCCCTTGCCGCGAGCGACGGGTTTACCGTCGTCGGGGGCGGCGATTCCGTGCGCGCGGTGCACGACGCCGGGGTCGCGGACCGCATTTCGTGGATCTCCACGGGCGGCGGCGCCTCGCTCGAGCTACTCGAAGGGAAAGACCTCCCCGGGGTCGCGGCGATTCCGGATGCCTGAGACAGAGGGGATACTCAACGAATGCTGATTGCCGGCAACTGGAAACTGTTCAAAGGCCCCGCCGAGACAGGTGCGTTCTGCCGGGATCTGCGCGCGGCCGATCTGCCCGACGACGTCGATGTCGTCGTATGCCCGCCCTACGTCTCGCTCCAGGCCGCCGTGCAAGCGCTCGCCGGCACGGAGATCGGCGTGTTCGCGCAGAACGTCCACTGGGAGCTCGAAGGCCCGTACACAGGAGAGATCTCCGCCCCAATGCTGACCGAGCTCGGCGTCTACGGGACGTTGGTTGCACATTCGGAGCGGCGGCAGTTCTGCGGCGAGACCGACGAGAGCGCGCGGGCGCG
>JAYUEQ010000284.1:0-3901 GCA_043739205.1 Thermoleophilia bacterium | reverse complement strand
GTGGATCGCCCTCTCGGCGATGCCCGTCGTGCACCAGGGCTCGCACTATGTGACGCAGCTCGGCGAGAACCCGCCACACGGCTTCAAGAACGACCCGGTGCTCGGTCTCGTCGACAACCTCGGCCTGCACGGCGCGGTGCTGGCGATCATCAAGGTCTACGTCGGCATCCTTGCCGCGACGATCCTCTTCATCGCAACGAACGCCGGCGTGATCGGAGCCTCGCGTATCACCTACTCGATGGCGAGCTACCGGCAGCTTCCGGCGGCGTTCCGGCGCCTGCATCCGAAGCTGAAGACGCCCTGGCTCGCACTCGTCGTGTTCGCGGGTATCGGCTCGACCATGTTCATCGTCTCCGGCCAGGTCGACTTCCTCGGCCGCATGTACGCGTTCGGCGCGATGCTCTCGTTTACGATCGCGCACGCGTCCGTCGTCGCTCTGCGGGTCCGCTTCCGCGACGCCGAGCTCGAATGGCGCGCGCGCCCGAACCTGCGCATCGCCGGCATCGAGTGGCCGCTCTTCGCGATCGTCGGCGGCCTCGGCACCGGTGCCGCCTGGCTCGTCGTCGTCGTACAGGACGCTCCGACGCGCTACGCCGGCCTGGCCTGGCTCGTCGTCGGCTTCGTCTTCTACCTGCTCTACCGGCGGCGCCTGAACGTGCCTTTGCGGGTGACCTCGCGCTCGCCGGTTCCGCTCGGCCCCGCGATCGCGCTCGAGTACCGCACGATTCTCGTACCGATCGTCGACGGCGACGAATCGCGCGAGGCCGTGGAGGTCGCAGCGCGACTGGCGACGGAGCGTGCGGGCCGGATCGTGCTGCTGCGCGTGATCGTCGTCCCGCTCGAGCTGCCGCTCGACGCCGACCTGTCCGAGCAGGTCGAGGAGGCCCACAAGCTGCTCGACGAGGCGTACGCGATCGTCGAGCCCTACGGCGTCCGTGCGGTCGAGCGCGTGGTGCGCGCCCGGCAGGCAGGACGGGCGATCGTCGAGGAGGCTGACCGGCGCGTGACGGAGGTCGTCGTGCTCGGCGCCCGCCGCGGCGGCTACAAGACGATCTTCGGCGCTACCGTCGCGTACGTGTTGAAGAACGCACCGAGTCGTGTGATGGTCGCTGCCGGCAAGAAGGTCGCCTGAGATGAGCATGTATCGGACACTTGTCCAGACGATCGCGGTCGTGATGATCGTGCTCGGGGTGGCGATCCTCTCGCTCACGTTGCGACATGGGTTCGGCGTCGGCGTGATCCTCGGGCTGCTCTTCATCGGCGCCGGAGTCGGCCGGTTGCTCATGATCCGAAGGAAGCACTAGTGGCGAGGAAGCTCCCCGGCCTGAAGCGCGAGCTCGACGCACGCGCCCTGTACTCGGTCGCCTACGGCGAAATCGCGTCATCGATCTACTTCGCGTTAGGAGTCGTCGCCGCGCACGCGCTCGGGTTCACGCCGCTCGTGCTGCTCGTGGTCGGCGTGCTGTTCCTGATCGTCTCGTTCTCGTACGCAGAGGGCACGGCGGCTCTGCCTGAGACCGGCGGCGCGGCCACGTTCGTCCGGCGCGCGCTCAACGATCTCGCCGGTTTCCTCACCGGCTGGGCGCTCTTCCTCGACTACCTGATCGTGATCTCGCTGTCCGCGCTTTTTCTGCCGCACTACCTCGCCGGGGCCGTGCACGTCCCGGCACTCGGCCGCAAGCCGTGGGATGTCGTCGTCGCGGTCTGCGTGATCCTGATCGTCGCGGCGATCCGGCTCGTGCGGCGACCGTCCTTGTACGGGGCCGGGATCATCGTCCCGGCCCTCGACCTGCTGACCCAGCTCCTGCTCGTCGCCCTTGGGTTCATGTTCCTGTTCTCACCGCACGCGCTTGCGCAGGGCACGCACCTCGGCACACATCCGACCTGGAGCGCGATCGCGTTTGCCCTGCCGCTCGCGACACTCGCTTTCACGGGGCTCGAGACCGTGGCGAACCTGGCCGAGGAGGCCCGACGACCGGGCGTCGACCTGCCGCGGTCGGTCTTCGGGGCGATCGCGACCGTCGTGACGATCTACGTGGCGATCGCGCTCGTCGCGGTCTCCGCGTTCCCGGGGCCGAAGACCGAGCTGGGCACGAAGTGGCTCCGGTCGCCGCTGCTCGGCGTTGCCGACCAGCTCAACAACAAGCTGTGGTGGGTGCTCGGCGACGCGCTTCGCGTCTACGTCGGCCTGACCGGTGCACTGATTCTCCTCGTCGCAGTCGTGACGTCGATGTCGGGATTCTCGCGGCTCGCGTACTCGCTCGGCGAGCACGGCCAGCTTCCACGGAACTTCGGGCGGCTGAGCCGGCGTGCGCACGTTTCTCCGCACGCGATCTTCGCCGCGGCACTCATCTCGTCGTCGATCGTGATCGGTACGTCGTTCCTGAAGCACGACGTCGCGTTCCTTGCCTCCCTCTTCTCGTTCGGCGTGCTGCTCGCGTTCACGGCGGCGCAGCTCGCAGTCATCAAGCTGCGCATCGACGAGCCGGACCTACCTCGGCCCTACCGTGCGCCGTTCAACGTGCGCATCGGGCGCGCCGAGATCCCGCTGCCCGCCGTCGTGGGGTCGATCGCGACGGGCACGATCTTCGTGATCGCGCTCGCGACGCATCCCGCCGCGCGATACGCAGGCCCGGCGTGGCTCGTGCTCGGGCTCGTCGTGTTCGTCGCCGTCCGGCATGCACACGGCGAGGGGCTGATGGAGAAGGTGATCGCGCCGGACGAGCGGTCGGTCGAGCCGCCGGTCACCTTCCGGAAGATCCTCGTCCCGATGAAGCTCGGGATCATCGGCGAGGAGATGCTCGCGACCGCGATCAAGCTCGCGAGCGACCACGACGCCGAGGTGCAAGCACTCCACGTGATCCGGGTTCCCCTCGAGCAAGCGCTCGAGGGAGAGATGCTCGACGAGGAGGAGCGTGCCGAGGCCTCGATCGCCGAGGCAAAGCTGCTCGGCGCCGAGCACGGTGTGACGGTCGAAGGTGTGACGATCCGGGCGCGGGCGATCGGCAACGCGATCGTCGAGTGCGCCGAGGCGACCGGGTCCGATCTGATCGTGCTCGGCTCGGCGCCTCGCTGGCGCCGCCAGTCGCGCTTCTTCTCGCCCACGGTCGACTACGTGCTCCGCCGCGCACCCTGTGAAGTGCTGATCGTCGCGTTCCCGCAGAGCGTGATGGACGAGGAGCTCGCCGCGACGTAGGACGCTTGGGTAGCGGCTTGGAGTACGCTCCGCCGCTGTGAAAGCAATCGTCATCGGGAGCGGCCGAGTCGGGTCGAACGTCGCCCTGCAGCTGCAAGGCTCAGGTTGGGATGTCACCGTCGTCGACGAGAACGAGGACTCGCTGGGGCGCCTCGGCGAGTCGTGGAGCGGCGGGTTCGTCGTCGGCCATGGGATGGACCTCCAGCTCCTGCGCGAGGCCGGAATCGAAGAGGCCGATGCCGTGGTCGTCACGACCGACGGCGACAACACCAACCTTGTGATCGCCCAGGGCGCGCAGAAGCACTTCCAGGTGCCGACGGTCGTCGCCCGCGTGCTTGATCCGGCGCGCGCGCAGTTCTATGCGACGCGGGGGTTGCGGATCGTTTGCCCGACATCAGCTGCGATCGAGACGCTCGTCGGTGCCGTTCGCGAAGCCGAGAGGCCCGCCGGCTGATGTACCTCATCATCGCGGGCGGCGGCAAGGTCGGCACGAACCTCACGCGTTCGCTGCTGCGCGGCGGGCACGAGGTGACGCTGATCGAGCAGCGCCCGTATCGGTTCGACAAGCTCGAGGCCGAGTTCGAGCATCAGGCGATCAGAGGCGACGCGACCGAGATGTTCGTGCTCGAGCGCGCCGGCATCAAGCGTCCGCCCGACCTGCTGATCGCGGCGACCGGCGACGACGAGGACAACATCGTCATCTGC
>JAYUEQ010000283.1:0-7713 GCA_043739205.1 Thermoleophilia bacterium | reverse complement strand
CGGTATTGTGCCGCGGGTTGGCGACCCAGTTTGCTTCTGCATGGGTAAGGACAACCCTGGCTACTATCGCTGGGAACACAAACACCACGCAGCGCACGGTTTGGTGGGGCTAGTCATGCCCGTACCGGGCGCGCCGCTGGCACAGGAAATTGGCGGTTCAGCGGGAAGTCACTCATCATGCGCCGATGGGATGCGGCGGCAGCAAGGGTCAGGGATCAGACCAACTTGGCTTCGAGTGGCAGGCGGATGATGAAGGTGGTGCCCTTCCCCATCTCGGTCTCGAAGGTGAGCATGCCGCCGTGCTTCTTGGCGATCACGGTGTGGGCGATGTAGAGACCCTGGCCGGTGCCCTTGCCGACCGCTTTGGTGGTGAAGAACGGATCGAAGATCTTGTCGACGACCGCGGGCTCGATACCGCTCCCGGAGTCCGTGATCGAGAACAGCGCGTATCGGCCGGCGGCGAGGTCGAAGTGCTTGCCCGTATCGACCTCTGCCAACGACACCGAGGAGGTCTCGATCGTCAACCGACCTCCCGCCTCCATGGCGTCGCGTGCATTCACCGCGAGGTTGACGATCACCTGGCCGAGCTGGCCCGGATCGACGAAGACCGTCCCAACGTTCTCGCCGAGATGCGCCTCGACTTCGACCAACTCGCCGAGGAGCCGCCGGAGGATCCCGGCGTACTCGTCGATCGTGCGGTTCAGATCGAGGGGCTCGGGGCGTCGTCGACCTTCCCGCGCAGCATCTCCGCATAGCCGCTGATCACGGTGAGGAGGTTATTGAAGTCGTGGGCGATGCTGCCGGTCAGTTGCCCGATCGCCTCGAGCTTCTGCGCCTGGCGCAGCTGGGTCTCGAGGTTCCGCTCGGTCGTCGTGTCACGGCAGAAGAGTGTGAGATCCGCAAGGCCAGGGTATGCGCGGACGCGCGTCCAGATGCCGCGGGCTTCGAGGTGCCAGTCGAACTCCGCCTCGACCCGCGCGTCCATGGCGTGGCGAAGCCCCGCTGCGGCCTGCGTGTCATCCGCGCAGAGTTCGTCGTCCCAGAAGTTCTGCCCGATCAGGGCGGTTTCGCTCTTGCCGAGCAATGTCTCGGCGTACTCGTTTACATAACGGAACCGCCACTGGCGGTCGAGCGTGATGACGCCCACACCTACGCGGTCGAGCGTGTCGAGGCGCTGTCGCTCGGCTGCCTCGAGCGCGGTGATGTCGTTGAAGGCCACTGCCACCTGATCGGGCCCGATCGGGAATGCGCGTGGGGCGAACGCCCCCTCGGAGACCCACCCACCGCGGGTGTCGATCGACCCCAGCTCGCGGCCGGTTCCTGAGCGGGCGACCTCGACGAGTGCCGACGGGATCTCCGTGTCCAGGAGCAAGGGAAAGGCGGCTCTGAGGGCGAGCCCGATCACGTCGTCGGGTGCGCGACCGGTCGCCTCCTCGGAGGCGCGATTCGCAAAATAGAGCCGGAGCGCGCTCGGATCGTCCCAGTCCTCGACCCGCCAGACGTGCACGCCGAGACGGATGCCGTTCGCGAGTGCGGGCAACGTCTGCGCGTAGCCGAGCGACAATTCGATCCCTTCGCGGTGCGTCGTCACACGGGGCACGCGTTCAGTCGACTCGAAGTGTCGCCTGTTGACAACAGTAGTGGCGGGTCTGGACGGTGTCTAGTACCGGCGGTGAGCCGCCGGTACCCGTTCGTCAGAGGCCGGCTTCGGCTCGGACGCGCACGTCGCACGACGGGCAGAGCGTGTGGGTCAGCGGCGGGGGCTCGCCTTCGAAGAGACCGAGCTCGGCGACGGCCTCTTCGACTTCGACCCACCCGGCGGGGGCGAGGAAGCGGTTGCACCAACTGCAGGTGATGAGGGCGACGTCTCCATCTGCGGCGGGGATAAGTGGCCGACGTGCGAACGTCGACCGGCTCAATGAGATGAAGGTCAGTCCGCCGTCGCCTGCGGGCACGACCACCATTTCGAGCTCGCGGCGTTCGCCGGGCGCGTCGCAACGAAATGGGACGGCCAGAGTGTGGCCTGCCCGTGCGCGGGCGAGGAGGTCGCGCCAGAGCATCGTCACCTCGGCGCCGGTGACGTGATCCCAGAGCGAGGTTCCGAGGACGTGCTCGGCCGTCTGCGGCGCGCCGTTTGTGATCGCGAACTCGTGCCACGCGTCGTTGAGCTTGACGATCCGGTCCCGGGCGTCGACTGCATACACGACGGGTGCGCTGCTCCGGTCTTCGGGACGTGCGGCGGTGACCTGCTCGATGCGATCGAACACGGTGCTCACACTAGCTCCGGGAGTGCTTCCGCAACCGTCGTCATCTCCTGGAACCGATCGGCGTCTTCAGTCCTCGGCTTCATCGCCCACCGGGGGTACACCGGCTCACCCGAAACGGGAATGCCCCGGTACGCAGGCGCGTACCGGGGCCGTTGCTCAGAAGCCGAAAACGACACGCGCGGCGACGTGGCCGGCTTCGACGTCTGCGATCGCCTCATTGACCTGCTCGAGCGAGCGTGTCTCGCGGATCACCCTGGTCTTCCCTGCCGCATGCAGCTCGAAGACCTCGCGCAGATCGGTCCTCGTCCCGACGATCGAGCCGATGATCGTGATGCCGTTGAGAACCGTCTGGAAGATCGGCACCGTCACTTCGTTGTCGGCCGGCAGCGCAACGAAGACCAGCGTGCCTCCGCGGCGCAGTGAGCTGTAGGCCTGCTCGAAGGCCTTCGGCGAGACCGCCAGCGCGATCGCCTGGTCCGCGCCACCGAGCTTCTGGATCGCCTCGATGGGATCTTCCTTCGCGGCGTTGATCGTGAACTCCGCGCCGAGGTCACGGGCGAGCTCGAGCTTCTCGTCGACGAGATCGACCGCGATCACTCTGCCGCCGGCGATCGCGGCGTACTGGATCGCGAGGTGACCGAGGCCGCCGACGCCGAAGACCGCAACGAGGTCGGAAGAACGCGTGCCTGCGACCTTGACTGCCTTGTACGTCGTGACGCCGGCGCAGGTCAGCGGCGCCGCGTCGAACGGGTCGACGCCGGCCGGCACCTTGACGCAGTAGCGCGCGTAGGCGCTCACGTATTCGCCGAAGCCGCCGTCGAATGAATACCCCATGTTCTTCTGCGAGAGACACAGTGTTTCGCGTCCGGAAACGCAGTAGTCGCAGATGCCGCACGCGTAACCGAGCCACGGCATCGCCACGCGATCGCCGAGAGCCAGCTCGGTCACTCCCGGCCCGAGCTCGCAGACGAGCCCGACGCTCTCGTGTCCCGGAACGAACGGCGGTGACGGTTTGACCGGCCAGTCGCCATGCGCGGCGTGGATGTCGGTGTGGCAGAGCCCCGCTGCCTCGACCTGTACGCGAACCTGTCCGGGCTCGAGTGCGAGACGCGGTACCTGTTCGACGACGAGCGGCTCCGTGAACGACTTGACGACAGCCGCAAGATAGGTTGCCGTCGGCGCTGAAGCCGAGGGCGGGCGTGTTTCCGTTGCAGACATGGAGTTCCTCCTGATGGGGCGAAAGTGAGTCCATCGATGCTTGCGCGGGCCTCGAAGCCCTACATCGGGAGAATCAGTGGCGGAGGATGCGGAAAACTACGCGCTGAGAATCTCGTTGGCGTCGCGCCAGAGGTGAAGGCCGGAACGCGCCGAGAGTGCGATCAATAGCAGCGGCACAGCAATCCGCGCGACGGCGAAGGTCGTCGCGCGCAATCGCGGACGACGAGCGAGAAAGAGGGTGACCCCGAAGAGCACCAGGATGGCCGGCAGGACGGGGACGAGCGGCAGTGCTCCGAGCGACAGAAGAACGACGAGGGGGCAGCTCGACCAAGGCTCGAGCACGAGCAGGCGCTCGATCACGAGCGCGATGAGCAAAGCCGCCGCGGTCGGCAGCAAGATAAAGCTTGTAACTGCGAGCGACTGCGGGTCGAGGGCCGTGAAGTCCAGGCTGCGCGGCTTGAGCAGATCCGCGCCGGCGACCAACCCGACGACGATTCCCCAGAGCAGCGGCCGCCCGCGCCGCGGTAGTGCGTCGCGAAGTGCGAAGTACGCCGCTCCGGTCGCGCCGCCGAGCCCGGCGGTGACGGTGAGCAAGAACGTGGTCGCGGTCGTGAACCGTCCGATTTCGAAGCCGTCGTCGGTCGTCACGCCGAGCACCGCCTCGTTGGAGGTCAGGCGGAGCATCAGCATCGCGAGCCGCCCACCGATGCCGCCGACGATCGCGCCGACGATCGCACCGCCGCCGATCGCACTCAGCAGGCGCCAGGCAACGGTTTGCGTGTCGTTCGCTCGAAGGCTCACTTCTTCGCCGCTGCCTTTTGTGCGATCGCGAGTGCGCTCCTCTTGTCGGCGAGTGCATGCACGATGTCGCGGATCCCTGTGCTGTCGTCGTGCCGGTGGATCTGGCCAATGGCTTTGGCGTCGAGCGTGGCGGCACCTTTACAGAGGTCGTCCACCGAGCCAAGCGCTGCTCCTGCGTCGTCCAACTCGTTGACGGAGCTCACGAGATCCCCGACGGCTGCTTCGCGGAGATTGTTCACGGCCGTTCCGTTCATCCCGGGATGGATCTTGTCGAGCCGCTCGATCGCGTCGTTCTCCAGGGCAATCGCGTCTGCGATCAGCGCAGCAGCCTTTGCGGCCGGTGTCGGCGCAGCCGCTGGGATCCAGTAGTACGGGATGTCGTGGCTGTAGTCGGGAAGCAGGCCGGCCGCAGACCCTTTGTTCGACCAGTCGAACCGGGCTGTCGTTGTGTGCGTGAACGGTTTCGTCGCGATCAGCGAGCCAGTGATCGTGCCCCCGGGAGGGATCTTCAAGCCGAGGCACAACCAGGCTGTTTCGAAATTCGGCCCGAACTTCCCGCCCGTCGAGGTGCACGGGGGCTCACCGTTGAGCTTGACCGTCTTGAACGGGTTGCCTTTGATCTCGATCATCCACGAGTTGACCGCGAACTTCTCGGGATTCGTGAATGTGATGTCGGCGAGTTTGCAACCCCCGGGGTTGTTGGTGCACTTCGCGTCGGGACGGAACGTGCCCGGGTAGAGCAGCGGGTTCAGATCGGCGAGCGGCGGTAGGGGCGCTGGTGCGGCGAGGCCCGAGGATCCTGCAGAGGCGAACGCGAAGGCCGCCGCGACCGTCCACAGCATCAGAACGATCACTCGCCTCAATCCAACCAAGGCATCGATCATAGGACGGAGCCGGTGACCCGGTCAACGGCTTACAGATCGAGGTTCAGCTCGCGAAGCGCGCAAAAGAAGCCTCGCTGAACGTCGAGGGAAACCGCCGGGGTCAGACCCGGGTGATGGCCGAAGGAGACGACGCACCCGCACAACCATGCGCCACGGCGCGTTGGCCATGTGCCGCCGGCCTCGGCTCGGGAGGCCACGACCGGGGTCAGACCCGTGAGGCGTCCAGATCGGGCATGAGATCGCCACCAGACACGGGCGTCGCGGCCGAGGCGAGCGTCTGTTCGCCCGAAGGTCTTACAGATCGAGGTTCAGCTCGCGCAGCGCCCAGAAGACGCCCTCGCTGAACGTCGGGTACGGCTGGATGACGTCCAGGAGCACCTCGATCGGGATCTCCGCACGGATCGCGAGCGTCAGCTGCTGTAGCCACTCGCCGGACTCGGGGCCGACCGCGACTGCGCCTTTCACGACGCGTCGCTCGGGGTCCGCGACGACCTTGATGAAACCCTTGCGCTTCGGGCGCTCGTACGTCGAGAGGCGCGAGACCGACTGCAGCGACCACGTCGAACTGACACCGCCTTCGGTGTCGCCAACCGTCGCGACCTGCGGGTCGGTGAAGATCGTCGCCGGGATCGCGCGATGGTCAGCCCGCACTTCGCGTCCGACCATGTCGTAGGCGGCGATCCGCGCGTGGTACTTGCCGACGTGCGTGAACTGTGCGATGCCGGTCACGTCCCCGATCGCCCACACGTCCGGCGCCGCGCGTAGCCGGTCGTTCACTTCGATCCCGCGCTTCGAGATCGTCAGCTCCAGGGCATCGAGCGCATCCACGTTCGGCGTGCGCCCGGTGGCGACGAGCAGCCGGTCGAACGGCAGCTCCGTTCCATCCTCGAGCAAGAGGCTGTTGGCGGTGACGCGCTTCGCGCGCGCGTCGAGCCGCACGTCGACGCCGTCTTCACGCAATGCCTCGTCGACGAGCGCCGCCGCCTCCGCGTCCACCCGCGCAAGCAGACGCATGCCGCCCTCGACGAGTGTGACCTGCGACCCGACACGCTGGAAGAACTGCGCGAGCTCACAGCCGACCGGGCCACCACCAAGCACGACGAGCCGTCCGGGCACCTCGAGCGTCTCGGTCGCCTCGAAGTTCGTCCAGTAGTCGACCGATTCGATTCCCTCGATCTCCGGGATCGCCGGCGACGACCCGGTGGCGATCACGAGCCGGTCGTACTGCAGCGCCTCGTCGTCGACGGAGAGCACGCCCGGCTCGACCGCGATGGCATCGCCGCGGACGAGCTTCGCGTTCTGTCCGTCGAGCCACTCGACCTGCGAGGCGTCGTTGCGCTCCGCGACCTGGTCACGCCATGCGAAGACCCGCTGCGGATCGAGTTTCGCGCCGGTCACGGCACCATAGGAGCGTTCCGCTTCCGCGACGAGCTCCGGTGCGCGGAGCATCGTCTTCGTCGGCATGCACGCCCAGTAGGAGCACTCACCGCCGACGAGCCTGCGCTCGACGACGGTGATCTCCGCGTCATGATCGAGCCGGCGGAGGGCGCCGACGAAGTGCTCGCCGGACGACCCTCCACCGAGAACGACGACATGCATCTACTTGAGGCCGTTCGCCTTGAGGAACGCCGCGGCGACCTTTGCTGCCGACTGCTTGTCGACGATCACCGCCTTGTTCATGGCGACGATCGCGTTCTGCGACAGCTTCGCCGAGACAGCGTTCACCGTCGCGGTGAACTTCGACCCGAGCGACGTCGCGACCGACGTCTTGACGATGGGAGCGACGTTCTGGAAGCCCGTCACGTGCTTCGGGTCGGCGAGGACCGTGTACTTCGAGCCCTTGCCGAGCGGCGGGTCGGTCGAGAACACGTCCGCCGCGAGGATGCTCGCGTTGTCCAGCGCCGCGTAGGCCGAGATGCCGGCGAGCGGAGTGAACGTGGCGTTCGTGATCCCGTACTGCTTCGTGTACCCGACGAAGCAGGTGTTCCGCGTCTTGCACTCGGGGAACCCGCCGAGCTTGAACTTCCCGGCCTTCTTCAGGTCGGCGATCGACTTCAGCCCGAACTTCTTCGCCGTTGCATTCGTCACTGCGACGACGTCGGTGTCGAAGAACGGCGTCGCAGCGAGGACCGTGTAGCCCTTGGTGGCCTCGAGCTGCTTCGCGAGCAGCCACGTGGCGTGCCCGGTCTTGCCCGAGGTCTTGTGGTGGAACACGTCCTGGACGATCACGCCCGTGTACTCCGGGTAGAAGTTGATCTTGCCGCTCGTGAGCGAGGTCTGGATCAACTCGGTCGAGCCGATGTTCTCCTTGTAGGAGACCGTGAAGCCCTTCGCCTCCAGCGCCTGCTTGTACAGCTGGCCGAGGATGAACTCCTCCGGGAAGTTCTTCGTGCCGATCACGACTGTCGTGCCTGCCGACTGGGCCGGCCGCGCAAAGGCGGCCGCGAACAAGCCGATGACGATCGCGACCCCGAGGGAAATCGCGAACGCCGCCTTGGCAGCGCGACTTCTGTGCTTGCGAATCACTCCAGCTCCCTTCGTTG
>JAYUEQ010000282.1:0-16656 GCA_043739205.1 Thermoleophilia bacterium | reverse complement strand
CCGGCGAGCGGCTCCTGGCTGAGGACGCGGATCGTCGTGTCGACGAGGCGCGGCATGGGGCGGACATTACCCTGCCCGCCGATTTCGTCCTCCGGCTGCGTCGAATCGGCCGTGTAGCTCACTCATCGCCGAGAGCCGCTCGGCGGGAGCAGCCGCCGTCCGGTGGCCTCAGGCGCGCTGGATGTAGCGGCGTTCTCGGGGATCGAGCTTGATCTTGTCACCGACGTTGACGAACAGCGGCACCTGGATCACGGCCCCCGTCTCGAGCGTGGCGGGCTTCGTCACGTTGGAGACGGTGTCGCCCTTCACGCCGGGCTCGGTGTCGGTCACCTCGAGGACGACCGAGGAGGGCAGATCGACGCCGGACGGGGTGCCGCCGACGAACATCACCTGCACTGTCGACGACGCCTGCATGAACGGCAGCTCATCCTCGAGCAAAGCGTGTGGCAGCGAGAGCTGCTCGTACGTCGACTCGTCCATGAAGACGACTTCGTCGCCGGAGTCGTAGAGGTACTGCATGTTCTTCTGCTCGGTGCGCACGCGCGGGAACTTCTCACCGGCGCGGAACGTCTTATCGACGACAGAGCCGCTGCTGAGGCCCTTCAGCTTGGTGCGCACGAACGCCCCGCCCTTGCCGGGCTTGACGTGTTGGAACTCGACGATCCGCCACGTCTGCCCTTCGAGCTCGATGTGCATCCCGTTGCGGAACTGGTTGGTGGAAACGACCTCGGCCATCGGCGAACGAGGGTACCGAAACACCGCGCCGTTTCAGTCAACACCGGGGTCTGACCCCGGTGTTGACGCCTCTGGACACGGCCGCCGAGGACGTGCTGCCCGGTGAGTCCGCACCGCTCCTGCCTCTGATGTCCGCAGCGGACATCAACCGGGTCTGACCCCCGTCCTGTCCCGTCGGGACAGTGGCTAGCCGACTTCGATCAGCTCTTTGGGGAACGACGTCAGCAGCTCGGCGCCGTCTGCGCGGACGACGGCGAGGTCTTCGATGCGTACACCGCCGAGGCCGTCGAGGTAGATGCCCGGCTCGATCGTGACGATGTGGCCCGCCGCCAACGTGTCCGTTGACTCCGTGGAGAGCCGTGGCGCCTCGTGCACGGCGAGGCCGACTCCGTGACCGAGGCCGTGGCCGAAGTTGTCGCCAAACCCGGCCTCCGTGATCGGGTCCCGGGCTAGTGCATCGGCCTCGACGCCGGTCATCCCCGGCTTGATGTTCGCGCACGCATGCTTCTGCGCGGCGAGGCAAACGTCGAATGCTTCCCGCAGCCGATCCGGCAGGCTCCCGGTCGACAGGGTGCGCGTGCAGTCGCTGCAGTACCCATCGACGCGGACGCCCCAGTCGATCGTGACGAGCGTCCCACGCTCGACGATTCGATCCGTCGGGTGCGCGTGCGGCAGCGCGCCGTTCTCGCCCGATGCGACGATCGATTCGAACGCCAGCTCGTCGGCGCCGTGGGCGTGCAAAAGCTCGTGCAACCGCCAGGCGAGCTCCCGCTCGCTGCGCCCGACGAACGTCTCCGCCGTCAGCGCCTCGAACCCGCGATCGGCGATGCGCGCTGCCCTGGCGATCTTCGTGACTTCCTCCTCGTCCTTGATCGCGCGGATACCGTCGACGAGCCCATGCGTGGGCACGAGCTCGGCCTTGCCGGAGCTCAGCCGCTGCCACTCGAGGTACGGCAGCACGTCGGCCTCGAACTGGATGCGACCTTTCAGCCGCTCGCCGACATCGGCCATCAGCCCGCGCTTTGTCATCTGCACCTCGACACCGCGGACGGCGCGCGCGGACTCGGCATAACGAAAGTCCGTGTAGAGCGTCGCGCCACCGTCGGGCTCGACGAGTAGCGCGGCGTTCGAGCTGTCGAAGCCCGTCAAGTAGCGGATGTTCGTAAGGTTCGTGATCAGCAGCGGCGACTTCAGCTGCGCGGCGAGCGCTTCGAGCCGGTTGCTCACTTCGCCGCGTCCTCGCCGGCGAGGAACTCGAGCGCGTCGCGGTAGCCATCCGGACCTTTGCCGATCACGCGCAGCGCCGCCAGGTCGGCGACGACACTGTGACGCCGCCACTCCTCGCGGCCCTCGATGTTCGACAGATGCACCTCGACGAACGGCACGGTGAGCAACTCGAGCGCGTCGCGGATCGCATAGCTGTAGTGGCTCCACGCGCCGGGGTTGACGATCAGACCATCGACGTTGTCGTAGGAGTCATGGATCCAATCGATGTACTCGCCTTCGCTGTTCGACTGGCGGCAGCGCGCGCTGATGTCGAGCGCGTGCGCCCACCCGTAGATCCGGCTCTCGAGCTCGTTCAGGCTCACCCCGCCGTAGATCGCCGGGTCACGCCGGGCGAGCGTGTCGAGGTTTGCGCCGTTGAGGACCAGGACTTGCATTAGACGATGAGCGTATCCAGGGCGGCCCGCACCTCGTCAGCGGAGCGTGCTTCGACGTATGGCCCTTCATCTCCGAGCAGGACGAGATTGATCGAATCGCCGGTGCGCTTCTTGTCACGCAGGAGCGCCTCCCACGCGCGCTCCCGGTCGACCTCGACCGGCTGTGGATCGAGCGCGGCGACCACCGGGGCAGTGTCGCGCCCGCTCAGGCGCAGGGCCGCGAGCAGCCCAAGCGCAACGGCCTCGCCATGTGGCAAATCGAAGTCGGCCGCCGCCTCGAGGCCGTGCGCGAAGGTGTGCCCGAGGTTGAGCCACTGCCGCTCGGCGCGGTCGTAGGGGTCGCGCAGGCAAAGAGCCGCCTTGTACGCAGCCGCCGCCCGAACGTCGAGCGGGCGGCCGGCGAGCAGCTCGGTCTTGATGCGCTCGGCCTCACCCTGGCGGCGCTCGCGCTCCGGCAGCGTCGCGAGCAAGGCCTCGTCGATCACCACGCGCGCCGGCCAGTGGAACGCGCCGACGAGGTTTTTCCCTTCCGGGATGTCGATCGCCGTCTTGCCACCGATCGACGCGTCGACCTGTCCGACGAGCGTCGTCGGCACGACGACCCACGGCACGCCGCGCAGGTAGAGCGCCGCCGCAAGTCCCGCCGCATCGGTCAGCGCACCACCGCCGAGGGCGACGACCGTGCCACCTCGATCGAGGCGAAGATCCGACCAGAGCTTCTCGATCACGTGCAAGTGCTTCGCGGTTTCGCCGGATGGAAGCTCGTGCGTCGATTGCAGCCGATCGCCGAGCGCCATCTGGGCGGTCGGACCGTAAATGCCCATCACCGTCGAGTCTCCGACGAGTGCAACCGCCCCGGTTCCGGGCACGAGCTCGCCGAGCCGCTCGAGCGATCCGAGCTCGTGGTGGATCCCGGCGGCCGCGAGGATCACGCCGTCCGCGTCGCTCGCAACCGCGTCCGCTGCAGCTTGATACAGCGGCTGCCGTTCGTCATAGAGCGTTCGGAACGTTCCCTCTTCCTGTGCGTTCGGCCGGCCGGTGTCCTTCGAGCGTTCCCAGGCCGTATCGACGTCGACGTCGACGAGGACGGTGAACGCGTGCTTGCGCAACGCCGTCTGCACCTCGGGCGTCTTCACGGCGCCGCCGCCGAGTGCCACGACCGCCGGCGGCGATTGGCGGAATGTCTCACGGGCGAGTGAAGCTTCGGCGACGCGAAACTCGGTCTCCCCCCGTTGGGCAAAGAAGGCGCCGATCGAGATCTGCGCCCTTCCTTCGAGCAACCGGTCGGCGTCCACTGCGCGGCGACCGATCCGCGCGGCGACCTCCTCGGCAAGCGTCGACTTCCCGGCGCCCATGAACCCGATCAGCGCCAAGTGGCGGTCCAACGCATTCAGCACGGGCCCTTTGGGCTCCGTCGAGCCTACGCCCATTCGATGCGCTCGACGTACGCCGCATGCGCTGCGACGAAGTCGCCGACCGCGTCGCCACCGAACTTCTCCTTCGCGAGCACCGCGAGCTCCCACGCAACGGCAGCCTCGGCGACGACCGCGAGCGCCTCGACGGCTGCGACGTCGGAGCGCTCGACGAGGGCACTCGCTGCCTCACCCGTCTCCAGGTCGACGGATGCGAGCGGCTTCATCAGCGTCGGCAGCGGCTTCATCGCAGCGCGCACGACGATCTCCTCACCGTTCGAGATGCCGCCTTCGACGCCGCCCGCATGGTTCGTGTCGCGGCGGCGGTCCGGGCGAATCTCGTCGTGAGCCCGCGAGCCGCGGAGCGCGGCGAGTGCGAAACCGTCGCCGATCTCGACGCCCTTCACTGCCTGAATGCCCATGAGCGCGAAGGCAAGGCGGGCGTCGAGCCGGTCCTCCTTCTCCGCGTACGAGCCGAGGCCCGGTGGCACGCCGGTCGCGCGCACCTCGACGACGCCGCCGACGGTGTCCCGCTCGGCACGCGCCTCATCGACGTTCTTGCGCAGCCCGTCCTCATCGACGGTCGAGCCGGCGACCGTGATCCCGATCGTCGCAAGCAATGCCTTCGCAACCGCGCCGGCCGCGACGTGTACGGCAGTGTGTCGCGCCGAGGCGCGCTCGAGCGAGTTCCGGACGTCGTCGTGGCCATACTTGAGGACACCCGCGAGATCGGCGTGGCCCGGGCGCGGCAGCGTGACCGCCTTCGTCCCCTTGCCGCTCGGCTCCTCATCCGTCGGCCAAGGCGCCATCCCCCACGTCCAGTTCTTGTGGTCGTTGTTCCGCACGACGATCGCCAGGGGCGTGCCGAGTGTGCGGCCCCGGCGAAGCCCGGCGAGCACCTCGATCCGGTCCTGCTCGATCTGCTGCCGCGGCGAGCGGCCGTAGCCTTCCTGACGTCGCCTGAGGTCGGCGTCGATCGCCTGCTGGTCGAGGATCAAGCCCGCCGGCAGACCACTGACAATCGCCACTAGGGCGGGCCCGTGGGACTCGCCGGCGGAGGAGAGACGGAGCGTCATGTACGCAAGCCTAGAGTCCCGTCGTGGCCGTCGCCCTCCAGATCCTCGCGAGCGGGTTCGCGGCAGGTGCCGTTTACGGCCTCGTGGCAGTCGGACACGCCCTCGTCTTTCGGCTGACCGGGGTCGTGCACTTCGCCTTCGGGGAGCTGATCGCACTCGGTGTGTTCGTCACGTTGCTCGTCGCGGCAGGCTCGGGGCCCGTCTCGCAGACGAGCGTCGGCGGTGGACGGTTCCTGTTCGCGCTCGCGATCGGACTGCTCGTCACCGCCGCTGCGAGCGCCGGCGCCTACTTCCTCGCAATCGAGCCGTATCGAGCTCGCGGCTCGGTGATCGGCTGGGTCGGCGCGTCGCTCGCGGTCGCGTTCGCGGTTCGGACGCTGCTTGTCGTCTTCTTCGACCGGCCCGCGTACGTGTTCCCGGATCCGCTGCCGTTTCGGCGCATCGCCGACGGCGGCTTCTGGCACGTCGGTGGCGCCACCATTCAGGTGCGCACGATCTTCGTCGCTGCAGCAGCGCTTGCACTTGCGGGGCTCGGCGGAATGCTGTTGCGGCGCACCCGCTTCGGGCGGGCGCTCGAGGCGATTGCGCAGGACTTCGATGCCGCAGTCCTCGTCGGGCTGCCGGTCGCACGCCTCGTCGGGCTCGCCTTCGCGCTCGCCGGCGTGTGGGCCGGGCTCGCGGCGATCCTCGCAGCACCCTCTGCGGCTTTCGACGTCGATGCGGCCTCGCGCTACGGGCTCTACGGGCTGCTGGCGGCCGCGGTCGTCTGGTTCGATCCGCGACGTGCTCTGCCGGCCGGCATCGCCCTCGGCCTCGTCCAGGCGACGGTCACCTCCGCGCACATCGGTAGCGTCGAGCTCGGCCCCGCGTATCGCGACGTCGTTCCGTTGGCACTCGGGCTCGTGCTGTTCGCGTGGCGCGCCCGGGTGACGAGCGAGGCGGTTGAATGAGCGCGATCGCGGATGCTTGCCGCGAATTGCGCGCGTCGTGGAGCGCTCGCCGTTCGATCGCGATCGCCGCACTCGCTGTGGCATCGCTGGCGCCGTTCGTCTTCGGCGAGGCACGTACGGCCGACCTCGCCGGTGGGCTGTACCTCGCGTGTGCCGCGGTCGGCCTGGCGTTCGTCGTCGGCATCGCGGGGCTACCCTCGCTCGCGCAAGGAGCCTTCGTCGCTGTCGGTGCGGTCACCGCCGCGCATCTGCTTGCGTCGGGCGTGCCGACGCCGCTCGCCGCGGTCGCGGGTGGCCTTTCCGGGGGCCTGTCCGGCTGGATCGTCGGGTGGGCGTTCGCGGGCCTGCCTCGCGCCGGGTTCGCAGCGGCAACCTGGATCGTCTCGTGGCTCGTCGCGTTCGCGTTGCAATCGCTCACGTGGTTCCTCGGCGGGTCGCAGGGGATCGTCGTCACCGGCGGCCCGACCGTAGCGCAGCACTACGAGATCGCTCTCGTCCTTACAGGGCTCACCGGACTCGGATACGTCGCGCTCGCGCGCGCGCCGATCGGCTTGGGGCTTGCAGCCGCGCGCGAGCGCGAGCCTGCGGCTCTCACGCTCGGTGTCCCGGTGCGCCGCTTACGAGCCGCAGCGGTCGCAGCGTCAGGTGTTGCCGCCGGCGTCGCGGGGGCCCTCGCCGTGCAACTCGCGGGAGTCGGCGATGTCTCGCAGTACGGGCCGTTCCTGTCGTTCCGACTGTTCGTGGTTGTGCTCATCGGCGGTGCGCTCTCGCCGCTCGGCCCGCCGGCCGGCGTCCTCGTGCTCGGGCTGCTTTCGCTCGCAGCCGACGCGGTTGGGCGACTTGAGAACATCGCCGCCGCGCGGGCGCACACGCTCCTCACGGCGGTGATGCTCCTCGGCCTCGTCTCGCTCGGCTGGGAAGGCATCGTTCGCCCGAGGCGCGGGAGCCGGCGCAGCACAGCGGGCGATGGCCCCGGTCGCGTTGCTGCGTCCAGGCTGCAGGCGACCGCCCTCGGCAAGTCGTTCGACAACGTGATCGCCGCAGCGGATGTCGCGCTCACCGTGGAGCCGGGACGGGTCACCGCCCTCGTCGGCCCGAACGGATCGGGCAAGACAACCGTGCTGCGCATGCTCGCCGGCACGATCACACCCGACACGGGAAGCATCGCCGTGCCGTCAGGAGCGGTCGCGCGCACGCTGCAGTCGACGGCGGTCTTCCCGACGCTCACGCCGCTCGAGCACCTCCTGGTCGCATCCGCAGGGCACCGCCTCCGTGGCGGCTTCGTACGGTCGCTCTTTGCAACACCGAAGGCGCGTGCCGAGGACGCTGCGTACGTCGAGCATGCGCGCGCGCTACTCGACCGCTTTCGGATCCCGCCGGATGTGCCCGCCGGTGAGTTGCCGGTCAGCGATCAGCGCGCCTTGATGCTCGCGGCGGCGTATGCGACGGGAGCATCCGTGCTGCTCGTCGACGAACCGACCGCCGGCGCTTCAGCGGCGGAGGCCGGGCGCATGACGGACCTCCTGCGCTCGCTGCGTGCCGAGGGACTCGCCCTGCTGGTCGTCGAGCACAACCTCGGCGTCATCCGCCGTCTCGCCGACCGCGTCATCGTCCTCGATGCGGGGCGCGTGATCGCCGACGGCACGCCCGACGCTGTCGCGGCCGACGAAGCCGTACGCGCCGCCTACCTGGGCCGTCAGGCGCTCTAGACTGCCCGCGCGTGCGTCGCTACTTCCCTCTGTGCGTCGCCCTGTTCATGCTCACCGCGTGCGGTGCGACGTCGAAGGCGACGCACCGCGAAGCGCTGACGATCGTCGTCAACGCGCCCTTCTCGCGCTCGCCGTACCTCGGCCGCACGATCGAGAACGGGGCCCGGCTGGCGGTCGGAGAAGTGAACGCGAGCGGCGTCCGCATCGGCTCGAAGACCTACGACCTGCGAGTGACGACGATGGACACCGCGCTCTCCCCCGCGCGCGCCGTCGCGAATATGCGGCGCGCCGTCAGTGCCCACGCGATCGCCGTCGTCGACGAGGGCACCGGGATCGATGCGACCTGGCAGGTCGCGAATGCCGCCGGAATCCCGGTCGGCGTGGTCTACGAAGGCGGCAGCAACATCGTCGACCCGGCCGCGCGACCGAACGTCTTCCGCATCGCACCAAGCGACCACGGCGTCGCATTTCGCCTCGCCGAGTACCTGGTGCCGAAGCGATTGAAGCTCGCGCTGCTGCACGACGATTCCGACTACGGCGCCGCAGGCGAACAGGCGCTGACCTCCGCCTTCTCGCGAAACCGATCGTCGGTTGCGATCGACGAGACGCTGCCCTCCGACGCCCTCGACCTCGGACCGCAGGTGCTTCGCGCGCAGCGAGCACATGCGACCGGCCTGCTCGTGTGGGGCCGTCCCGCGACGATCGCTGCGGTGCTCACCGCGGCGCGCTCCTCCGGCTGGTACGTGCCGGTCTTCGCGCCTCCTGCGGGCGCCGACCCGTTCATCAGGCAGCAGCTTGCGGACCACCCACAATGGATCAACGGGCTTACGTTCGCGAGCGGCCGCCTCACGGCCGAGGTTGGCACTGGCCCATTCCTGACGTTCGAACAGAAATACGAGTCCGCGTTCGGCGTCGACCGGGTGGGCGTCACGACGAGCGGGGGCCACGCGGTGATCGTCCCACCCGAGTCGGCGATGTACGCGTACGACTTCGTGAACCTGGTCGCCGCTGCGCTGCTCAAGGCAGGGTCGACCGACCCCGCGAAAATCACCGCCGCGCTCAACGAGGTGACCACCGAGGGCGCGAACGGAGACCAGCGCGCATTCAACCGGCACAACCATGAAGGTGTCGTCGACGACGACATCTACTTCGCACGGTTCAACGACATGGTCTATGCCCCGGTGAAGGACGACCCGCTGTCTGCGACGCTGCCGACGCTGCCTCAGACGCGATGAAGCGTCTTGCGCTCGCCGCATCGGCCATGCTCGCACTCGCGGCGAGCGCACAGGCGGCACCGCGCGCCCACTACGCATCTCTCCCGTCGACGCTTGCTCCGCTATCCCCCTCGCCCCCGCTGGGTGGTGGCGCAACGTCGGCCTCCGAGGGCTTCAGACACCGCGTCGCCGCGAGAACGACGGTCGACGTTTCGATCGGGTCGAGTGGTGCGCCGTTCGCCGTGCGCGCCACACAGAGACTCGACGTGCGCGTGCCGGGCGATTACTTCTTCACGATCGGTGCCCCCGTGCTCGACGTCGAAGCTGCACCGGGGTCGGCGTCGGCCCCGGGGCTGCGGGCCACTTCGATCCTCTGGGCGGGCTTCAATCCCGGCCGCCGCGTGCTGATCGCGCGCGCGACGCTTGCGCCTGCCGCGGCGGCAGCTTCCCTGCCGCTTCGGATCGAAGTCGCGGCGGGTCACGTGATGCTCGTCAACGCGACCGGGGTCACCACCGGCTCGTACACCGCGGACGCGCTCGTACCGCCACTCGTGCGTTACCTCGCGCAGCTCGGACGCCAGGTTGCGCTGGATCAGGCACCGACAAGCGGCGGCGCCTACGTCACGTCGAGACCCATCGCCGCCACACTTCGCATCCTCGTTCCGTTGCATGTCACCGGAACGATCGGCGCCCACCCGATCGACAAAGTCATCGAGAGCGAGCGTCTTACGGTGCCGGCTGAAGGCGCAGTGCGTCTGACCGTTACGGCGGCGGTTCCGGAACGGCTCCTCACGAGCCCAACGTCTGGACTGTCGGGCCGTCAACTGCTCGAGCGCGCGGCGCGCGCCGCGCTGACGCTTGCCCGCATGCGCCAGTACGAGACCTATCTCGGGAACCCCGACCCCTCGGGGTCGAACCGAACCACGTACGTCTACCGCACCGCGGCTCGCCCGCTGCCGCCGCCGGTCGCTGTCGTCGTCGCGCCGAAACGCGCCTGGGCGACGACGATCGCAGTCGCGGCCGGGCTGCTGCTCGCGGCGGCCGGCGCGCTCGTCGTCTGGTCTAGGTCCTAACCGCGTTCCGCATCGCATCGAGCGGTGGCTCGAGACCCGTCCAGATGCGGAAGCTCGCCGCTCCCTGGCGCACGAGCGCCTCGAGCCCGTCCACCACCTCGAGCCCGGCGGCTCGCGCCGCCGCGACCAGAGCGGTCTCCTCGGGGCCGTAGGCGAGATCGACCACCGTCTGGCCGTCGTGCAGTTCGACGAGCAGCTCGTCGCGCACCGGGGTCGCGTTGACGATCAAGTCGCACCCGCTCGAGTCGGGCGGCCACTCACCTGTGCGTGAGTAATAGCGTGTATCCGCAGGGAGCGCCGGAGCGAGCGTGCGCGCAGCACCGCCGGCGCCGATCACGCAGGCGCGCGTTGCGGTGATCCCGGCGAGGATCTCCTTGTCGGTATTGAACCCGAGCACCCGGCCGTCTCGGAAGACGAGGGTGTTCACCGCGTCACCGTCGGCCTCGTCACATGCTGCGACGACGGCTTGCTTGTGCGGGATCGTGACGTTTGCGCCTACGAAGCCGAGCTCGCGAAGTGACCCGACCCCGGCGAGCGCATCCTCCACATCGTGCGCGGTGTAGTCCCAGTCGAGCGCGCGCGCGGCGAACGCAGCGTTCTGCATGCGCGGTGACAGCGAATGGCTGACCGGGTGACCCAGGAGGCCGACGTGGATCGTCAAGATGGCTGATACCTCATGGAGTGCCTGCGGGGAGGGTATGCACCAAGCAGCAAGCGCGATGCGCCGCGTGCAGACCCCCATCCGCAGGTGCTCTTAATGGGGTCTCAGCCATCTATTAGCAGCCGTACCCGTGGGCGCACTCGTAGTGGGCAAACGCGGTGGCGCTTGCGGTGAAGAAGTGATGCTGGCGGTCCGGCTTGCGCACGAAGTAGAGGTAGTCGACGTTCGCGGGATGCGCGGCCGCCTGGATGGACGCGAGGCCGGGGTTCGCGATCGGCGTCGGCGGCAGTCCGAGGAGCTTGCGCGAGTTGTACGGGTTGGCGCTGTCGAGCTGCGACTGGAGGATCGACTGCGTCGGCGGGATGTTGAACCCGTAGCGCAGCGTTGCGTCGATGCCAAGCGGCATATGGGCGTGCAGGCGGTTGTAGATCACGGCCGCCACGAGTCTCCGCTCGTCGGGTGCGAGCGTCTCCTTCTCGACCATTGACGCGATGGTCAGCACGTCGTACGCCGTCAGGTTCTTCTTGCGCGCGTACGAAAGGTCGAGTGCTGACCAGTTGTCGCAGAAGGCTTGCAGCTGTTCGTTCGCGAGCTGGCGTGAGGTCGTGGTCCCGATGAAGTCGTAGGTGGCCGGAAAGAGGAAGCCTTCGAGCTTCGTCTGCCGATGCGGCGTGAAGCACGGCAGCACCGCGCGCTTCGTCGCGAGGAGGTACTGACCGCCGCTCAACACGACCGGGCGACCTTTCTTCCGCTGGGCGATCTTCGCGACGACTTGCACGCGTTCGGCCATCTGCGCGCGCGTGAAGCCCTCGGGGAAGACCACCCGGAACGGCTTCGGCGGCGGCGGCGGCGGCGGCACTACCGTGGTCGCGGCGTGTGACCCACGCACGTGCGGTAGCGCGACGATCACCGCGATCGCGACCGCGACCACGGCGACGACGATTCCCGCCAGGGCACCGAGCCTGCGCCGGCGAATCTGCTCCGGCGACGGCCCCCGCGGCTTCTGCACCGGCATCATGCGCGGCCGCCGCGCCAGTCGAGATAGCTCGAGAGAAGGTGAGCCGCGGCACGCGCGTCGTCTCCGTCGGCCAGCACGGAGGTGAACCGCTCGTCGTAGGTCTCGACGGGCATTTCGACGGCGCTGCGCAAGCGCTCGACGAACGTGTCGGTCTCCCGCGCTTGTTCGCCGTGCTCACCGCGCAGGGTGAACGGCATGCCGACGACGACGAGCTCGGGGGCCTCTGCGGCGATCACGGCCAGCAGCGTCGCAAACCCCGCATCCGTTGTGGCTCGTTCAACGATCGTCACGGGCCGCGCGACCGTTCCAGTGGGATCGGAGACTGCGACACCCGTGCGGGCCGACCCGAAGTCGAGTGCGAGCACTTTCAACTGATGGCTGCGGTGAGCTTGTCGCGACCGGCTTCCAACGCATCGCGAACAGCACCCACGTTCTTTCCGCCTGCTTCCGCCAGAGTTGGTCGCCCACCTCCACCGCCGCCGATGATCGGGCCCAGCTCGCGGACGATCGCGACCGCGTCGAGATCGGCGAGCGACTTGTCGAGGTTCACGACGAGCGCCACCTTTCCGTCGTCCGCCGAGGCGAGCACGACGGCCAGGGCGTTCTCGCGCTGGCGCGCCTGGTCGGAGAAGTCACGCAGTGCGCTGCCACTCGCGCCGGTCACCTCGGCGACGAACACCTTGCCCTGCTTGTCCTGCCAGACGATCTCGGGACCCGCGGCCTGCGCCTTAGGCTTCTTGGACTCGCGCTTGAGCTGCTCGAGCTCGGCGCGCACGGCATCGAGCTCCTTCGAGCGTCCTTCGAGAACGGTCCAGCCTTCGCCGGCGGTCACCGCCTCGATGCGACGCGCACCGCTCCCAACCGAGCCTTCGCTCAGAATCACGAACGGGCCGATCTCCGCCGTCGAGCGTACGTGTGTGCCGCCGCACAGTTCCGTCGAGTAGTCGCCGATCTCGACGACGCGCACCTCGGCGCCGTACTTCTCGCCGAAGAGCATCATCGCGCCGAGCTTGCGGGCCTCTTCGATCGGCGTCACGAACGTGCGCACGGGGATCGCTTCGAACACCTTGTCGTTGACGATGCGCTCGACCTTGTCCTTCTCCTCCGGCGTGAGCTGCTTCTCGTGCGTGAAATCGAAGCGCAGCTTGTCGGGGCGGACAGCCGAGCCCGCCTGCTTGACGTGGTCGCCGAGCACATCGCGTAGCGCCTGGTGCAGCAGGTGCGTCGCGGTGTGGTTCGCCTGTGTCGGGAAGCGGTCACTCCAGTTGACGACGGCCTCGACACGCGTGTTCGGCTCGAGCGGCGCGTGACCGGCAAGCTCGACGACCAGCACCTGGTCGTCGCCGAACTTGAGCACGTCGGCCACGTCGAGCCGTGCGTCTTCGCCGTCGACGCCGAGGTAGCCATGGTCGGAGACCTGGCCGCCGCTTGATGCGTAGAAGGGGCTCTGCTCAAGCTTGACGAATTGCCGTGTGCCCTCGGCCGGGGCCGCGTCGACAACGGTGGTGAGCTCACGCGTCTTGGAGTAACCGATGAACTCGGTCTCCGGGTGCCCGGGGCCGACGAGCTGTGCTGCCGTCTGCTCCGTCGAGCTCTCGCCGCCCCCGCGCGAGATCTCGCGGTGCCCTTCCATCAGGTCGAGAAAGCCGTCGATGTCGATCGCCTGGCCGCGCTCCTCGGCGAGCTCCTGTGCCAGCTCGATCGGGAAGCCATAGGTCGCAACGAGCGCGAAGGCATCCTTGGCGCTGATCGCATCTTTGCCGGCGAGGTCGTCGAACACCTTCATGCCGCGCGCGAGTGTCTCGGAGAACTTCTCTTCCTCGGCGCGCACGATGCGCTCGATGTCGGAGGCATGCTCGCGCAGCGCTGCGTACGCGTCGCCCATCTGCTCGATCACGACGGCGGGCAGGCGGTGCAGGCCTTCGAGGCCGATGCGCTTCGCCTGGTAGATCGCGCGACGGAGCAGACGGCGGCAAATGTAACCGCGCCCTTCGTTGGACGGCTCCACACCCTCTGCGATCAGGAAGCTGACCGCGCGTCCGTGGTCGGCGAGCACACGGTGCGCGCGCTGCGAGACCTCGCTGTCGTTGTAGGCGACGCCGGACTCGCGCTCGACCCATTGCATGATCAGCTGGAAGCCATCGGTGTCGAACACGGAGCTGACGTCCTGAAGCACACACATCGTGCGCTCGACGCCGTTGCCGGTGTCGACGTTCGGCGTCGGCAACTCGACCAGGACGTTGCCGGGTTGCAGGTCGTACGCCATGAAGACGAGGTTGTAGATCTCCATGATCCGATCGCAATGACCGGGGCCGCAGTTCGGGTCGCCGCAGTCGTACTTCTCGCCGCGGTCGTAGAAGATCTCGGTGCACTGCCCGCAAGGCCCGGTCTCGCCGGACTGCCAGAAGTTGTCCTTGCCGAGCCGCACGATGCGCTCCGGCGGGATCCCCTTCCGGATCCAGGCCGCAATCGCTACCTCGTCCTCGCCCAGTTCGAGCGCCGGGTCGCCCTCGTGCACGGTCGCCCAGAGCCGCTCCGGATCGAGCTGCAGGACCCCGGTCACCCAGTCCCACGCGAAGTCGACGGCGTCGTCCTTGTAGTAGTCGCCGAACGAGAAGTTGCCCATCATCTCGAAGAAGGAGCAGTGCCGATCGGTGCGCCCGACCTCGTCGAGATCGTTGTCCTTCCCACCCGCGCGCAGACATGGCTGCACGCTGACGACGCGCTGCGCCGGCGGCTCCTTCGTGCGCAGGAAGTACGGCTTGAACGGCTGCATCCCGGCGATGATGAAGAGCGTCGACTGGTCCTCCGCCGGCGGAATCAAGGAGTGCCCGGGTACGCGCATGTGCGCGCGCTCCTCGTAGAAGCGCTGGAACGCCTCGCGCACCTCGCTGGTCGTCATCGCCATCGGACGAACAGTGTACGGACGCCTTGTGGAACGTCTGTGACACTTCTCTGACCGTGGTCTGACCACGAGGCGGGTCTCGGAATGCCGTGTCCGAAGGCGGAGGGCACGGGCCTGATTCCTCGAGGGTTCACACGTTGCGAACTATCTGTGGACAGTCTGTTGGAATTCTTTGACCCTTGGTCTGACCAGGAGACTGGTCTCGGAACGTCCTGTCCGTTAGAGACCTTGCTCGACGAGCCAGGTGGCGATCGCGTCGCCGAGGGGCGGGCCGACGTCGGCGAGGATCCCGTGGCCCGCGTGCTCGGGCCAGCGCACGTCGGCATGCGGGACAGCGGCTTCGAAACGGGCAATGTGGCGGCGGTTTTCGTGCACGTGCGGCGGCTCGGTCGCGAGGAACACGAGCGTCGGGATCTCGCGATCGGCGAGCACCGACCACGCATCGCTGACGCGGTCTGTCAGACCGCTCATCGCCCGCCCCCGCGCGATGGCCCTGCGTTGATCCTCACGCCCCTCGACTTCTGCGACCCACTCCTCAACGGGCCGCTCCGCATCGACCTCGGGCAGCTCGCAGTAGTCGATGTGACCGCCGTCGAGCAAGACGAGGGCGCGCACATCCTCCGGATGCGCCGCGGCGTATCGAACCGCGATCGCGCCGCCCCACGAGTGGCCCATCACGACGGGCCGGTCGAGATCGAGCAGATCAACGAGGTCATGCAGGATCGAAACGAGCGACGCCAGGCGATAGCGCTCGGCCGGAAGCACCGGCGACTTTCCAAATCCAGGCCCGTCGACCGCAACGACGTGGAATCCCGCGCCGGCAAGGACGGTCGCAACGTCGGTGAGCTCCGCGCCGGATGCCTCAGGACCAAGCGCGTGCCAGAAAATGACCGGAACGTCGTCACGGTCGCCCCAGCGATGCACGGCGATCTGTGCATCGCCGACGACCATGAGCTTCATCTGCCGAGCCTATGTGTCGCATGTCGCGCCGACGCGCGACTGATCGAACACCCGAATCAGGCAGCGCGCTTCGGATCGAGCTCGTCCGCGGCGATCTCCTCGCGGATCTTCTCGAGTGCGCGCCGGATCAGGCGCGACACGTGCATCTGCGAAATACCGACATGCTGTGCGATCTGCGACTGCGTCAGACCTTCGAAGAAGCGCAAGTGCAGGATGCGCCGCTCGCGCTCGTTGAGCACCTTGAAGCCCGGAGCGAGCACCGCGCGGTCCTCGGAGACCTCGTACTGATGCTCGATCTCCCCCAGCGACTCCAACGGATCGAAATCCTCGCCGTCCTCCGAACCGCCGCCTTGCGAGAGCGAGAGCGACGAGTACGCGCGCCCCGACTCGAGCGCCTCCAGCACCTCTTCCTCCTCGACCCCCGCTGCCTTGGCGAGCTCGGGGATTGTCGGCGAGCGGCCGAGCTCGACCGTAAGCCCTTCGACGAGCTTCGAGAGCTGAACGTTCAGCTCCTGGAGGCCGCGTGGAACGCGTACTGCCCACCCGCGGTCGCGGAAATGGCGCTTGATCTCCCCGATGATGTTCGGCGTGGCGTACGTCGTCAGCTCGACGCCCCGGGTGAGGTCGAAGCGGTCGATCGCCTTGATCAGCCCGATCGAGCCGATCTGAACGAGATCGTCGAGCTGCTCGCCGCGATAGCTGTAGCGGCGCGCCAGCGACCGGACGAGCGACATGTACTGCTCGATCAGCTGCTCGCGCGCGGCGAGGTCGCCTCCCTCGTGGTAGCGGCGAAGGAGGAGCTTGTCGCTCTCAGCCACGCGGACTCCCACCTCCCGCGGACACCTTCTTCGTGAGGCGAACCGTGTCGCCGTCCACGTGCACGTCGTCCACCGTCGAGTCGAGCACGCGTCGCAGGCTCAGCTCGTTGTCGTGTTCCCGTTCGATCTCGTCGAGCACATTTGCCGGCAGCGGACCTACGCGCGTCTCGAGCGCACCGTCGCGAAGCGCCATGCGCACCGTGATGTCCCCGGGCTCGAGCTCACTGCGACCCAGGATGGAATCGAGTGCGATTTGTAGATCCTCGAGGTTCTCAACCGTCAGATCCATGCGCACCGCGAGGCCGCCGAGAACAAGATGCGCGACGCGGTGGAAGTCGGCGTCACGGGGCAGGGTCAGCGTGATCTCGTCAGTCACCGTGCGCCTTCAACTCTTCGTCCAGATCCCGCTCGCGGCGCGCGGCCGCGGCCTTTCCCTCATCGACAGCTTCGCGCCAGTTGCGGCG
>JAYUEQ010000281.1:0-6552 GCA_043739205.1 Thermoleophilia bacterium | reverse complement strand
GTTCCTCACGGAGCCGTATCACCTCTCCGACTGGTGGCCGGGCATCACCGGCGTCGAGCCGGATCGCCGTGGCTTCGCGCCCGGCGCGCGCTGGAAGGTGCTCGCGACCCGACGGAACTTCCTCGCGGGGCCCCGTTCGACCGAGACCACCCTCCTGATCCGGGAGATCGACCCCTACGAACGCTGGACGTGGCACCTCCTCCAACCGAAGACGGACGTCGAGGTCCGCCTACGGAGCGTGGGCGAGTCCCGAACCGCCGTGACCGTGGCGACGACCCGGGGCTCGGCAAGCGCCGCCGTCAAGCGCCTCTACGACCTCGTGCAGACCGCGGCGAGCCTCTGAGGGCCGCCGTCCTGATCGCCGCCTAGGATCGTCGGGTGACGATTCTCGAGAAGGCGCCGAGGGCGCTGGTAGGATGGAGTTCCGTGAATCGTCTCACGGGTCGTGGCCGCTGGATCGCCGTTGCACCGGCAGGCCATAGCGCCCTCGAGCGTACTGACGAATGGGGGCTGGGGTCATGAGCGCGAAGTACGTGTTCGTCACGGGCGGCGTCATGTCGTCGCTCGGCAAGGGGATCACCGCGTCGTCGCTCGGTCGCCTGCTCAAGGCGCGGGGCCTGAAGGTGCAGGTGCAAAAGTTCGACCCGTACATCAACGTCGACCCGGGAACGATGAGCCCGTTCCAGCACGGCGAGGTGTTCGTGACCGAGGACGGCGCCGAGACCGACCTCGACATCGGTCACTACGAGCGCTTCATCGACGAGAACCTCTCGCGCGCTGCGAACCACACGGCGGGCGCTGTGTGGGACCGCGTGCTGCGCAAAGAACGCAAGGGCGAGTACCTCGGCTCGACCGTGCAGGTGATCCCGCACATCACGAACGAGATCAAGTCGCGCATCCGTTCGGTCGCCGAGGCGACCGACACCGACGTCGTGATCACGGAGATCGGTGGCACCGTCGGCGACATCGAGTCGCATCCGTTCCTCGAGGCGATCCGCCAGTTCCGGCGCGAGGTCGGCCAGGAGAACGTCATTTACATGCACGTCACGCTCGTCCCGTACATCGACACCGCAGGCGAGCTGAAGACCAAGCCGACCCAGCACTCCGTCAACGAGCTCCGGCGCATCGGTATCCACCCCGACGTCCTCGTGTGCCGGTCGACCGAGCCGCTGCCGCGCGAGATCCGCGAGAAGATTGCGCTCTTCGCCGACGTCGACGTCGACGCCGTGATCACGAATCCCGATGTCGCAGACGTCTACCTCGTGCCGCTCGCGCTGCAGGAGCAGGGGCTCGACGAGCTCGTCGTGCGCAAGCTCGGGATCGACGCGCCGCCTGCAGACCTCGGCGAGTGGCTGCAGCTCACCGAGCGCATCAACCAGCGCAACGAGTCGGTCGAGATCGCGCTTGTCGGCAAGTACGTGAAGCTGCACGACGCGTACCTCTCGGTGCACGAGGCGCTCAAGCACGCAGGTATCCACAACGGCGCCCGTGTGCACGTGCGCTGGGTCGACGCCGAGGACATGAGCCTCGAAGAGGCGCGTGCCGCGCTCGCCGGCGTCGACGGCGTGCTTGTGCCCGGTGGCTTCGGCTCGCGCGGCTGGGAAGGGAAGATCCTCGCCTGCCGCGTCGCACGCGAAGACGAGATCCCGTACCTCGGAATCTGCCTTGGCATGCACGTCGCGGTCTCCGAGTTCGCCCGCCATGTCTGCGACCTCGACGGCGCAAATTCGACCGAGATGGACCCGGAGACACCGTTCCCGGTGATCGACCTGCTGCCGGAACAGAAGGAAGTCGAGGATCTCGGCGGGACGATGCGCCTCGGCGCGCAGGCCGTCGAGCTCGGCGAGGGAACGCGCACCAGAGAGGTCTACGGCGAGTCCGTGATCTCCGAGCGCCACCGTCACCGTTACGAGGTCAACAACGCCTACCGCCAGCAGTTGCTCGACGGCGGCCTCGTGATCAGCGGCACATTCCAGGAAGGGCGACTCGTCGAGATCGTCGAGCTGCCGGACCATCCGTGGTTCGTTGCGTCGCAGTTCCACCCGGAGTTCAAGTCGCGTCCCACGCGCCCGGCGCCGCTCTTCCGCGAGTTCGTGGCGGCTGCGCTCCAGCGTGCGCGTGTGCGCGCCGGGTCGGGCGTCGAAGTCGCTTAGCTCTCAGGCCGCGGACCCGATCGAGACGAAGACCGGCATCCCGGCCACGGTCGTTGCTCCGGCGACGTAGTCGAACTCGACGATCGTCCCGTCTTTGCGCGTGAGGCGTGACGTGCCGATGCGCGTGCCCGCCTTGCGCATCTCGGTCCATTCTTCGCCGGCCTCGCTGTACTGCGCGACGTCGGCAACCCGGAGGTCAAGCAGTTCCTCGCGGGCGTAGCCGAGCATGATGCAGGCGGCCTGGTTGACCGCCACGTACTTCCCGTGCTCATCGGCGACGAAGACGGCGGCCGGACCGTTCTCGATCGCCTCCCCGAGCAGGGACGTCTGGATGAGTGGCTCGGAAACTCCCACGTGCAGCAATCTTCAGCAGACCGGCGGCGAGGTTTCAATAGCGACCGTCTACCGGCGGCCGCCGAACGGCCTACGCTGCCCCGTGATGGCTGCCGAATCTCTGAGCCCCGAGCGCATGCTCTTGCGGCATTTCCCGAATGGGATCCTGATCCTGGTCGATCGAGACCTGCGCTACACGATCGCCGACGGCACCGAGCTCGCGCGCACGGGACGAACCGCTGCGCAGCTCGAGGGTAAGACGATCTGGGAGAACTACCCACCCGAGGTTGCGAGCTACATCGAGCCTTTCCATCGCCGGGCGCTGGCCGGTGAGCCCGTGTCCTACGAGGCGACCGTCAACGGGAGGACGTACTTCGTTCAGGGGGAGCCGGTGCTCGTCGACGGCGTTGTCGTCGCGGCGGTTTTCTCCACCCAGGAGACCACGGAGATGCGGCGCAAGCTCGGTGAGCTCCAGGAGCGTGACCGCGTTCTGTTCGAGCACCTTCCTGGCACGGCTGTCTCGGTGCTGGACAGCGAGCTTCGATTCACGTACCTCAGCAAGTCGATCGAAGACCTCGGCTGGTCGCGCGAGGATCTGCTCGGTGTCTCGATCCGGGAGGTGCTACCGGAGGACTCGCCGCTCCTTCCGCTGTACGAGGCCGCTCTGGCGGGAGAAGAGGTTTCACTCGACCATGACAGTTTGCGCGGCGGACGGCGGATGTGGCTCCAGATCGTCCCGCTG
Source organism: Thermoleophilia bacterium (assembly GCA_043739205.1). GTDB lineage: Bacteria > Actinomycetota > Thermoleophilia > Gaiellales > Gaiellaceae > PALSA-600. Next base: position 3,324 of record JAYUEQ010000281.1, on the reverse strand, counting down.
CGCGGGGCGGATGGGAACGTGGTCGGCGCGATGTCGATCGGGCAGGACATCACCGACCGCGTCACTGCGGAAGTCCAGCTCAAGGTCGCGAAGGAGGAATTCGAATCGGCATTTCGCCACGCCACGATCGGCATGGCGCTCGTCGACCTCGACGGGAGCTGGTTGAAGGTCAACGACGCACTCTGCATGCTCGTCGGATATCCCGGTGAGGAGCTGCTCGAGCTGACGTTCCAGGCGATCACGCATCCGTCCGACCTTGACGCGGACCTCCGGCTCGTCGAACAGCTCGTAGCCGGCGAGATCGACAGCTACCAGCTCGAGAAACGGTATCTCCGTAAGGACGGCTCGATCGTTCCCGTTCTCCTGTCGGTGAGCCTCGTCCGCGACGACGAAGGGCGGCCCGTCCGGTTCATCTCGCAGATCCAGGACCGCTCGAACGAGGTACAGCGTCGCCTCCTCGAGCAAGAGCTCTCCGAACGCCGGCGGGCGGACTCCCTCAACGTGCTCGCCGCCGGTGTCGCGCACGACTTCAACAACTCGCTGGTCGGAATTCTCGGCCACACTTCGCTTGCGCTCGGCGAGGTGTCCGAAGGGCGGGTCCGCCGCCATCTCGAGCAGATTGAGGAGAGTGCACGTCACGTCGCGGACGTGACCGCCCAAATGCTCGCGTTCACGGGCAAGGCGTGGGTCGACCTGGTCGACCTCGACCTCGGCCGCCACGCGCAGGAGCTGTGCGATCAGGCGCGTGTCGCCTATCCGAAGCCGTCGATCCGCGTCTCCGTGTCTCCCGGCGTGCCGCTGGTTCGTGCCGACGCAGTCCAACTCGGGCGTATCACGGCGAGCCTCGTCGAGAACGCTGTGGAGGCCATCGAGGGGTCAGGCGGGGTTGTTTCGATCTCGACCGGCGCCGTGCATCTGACGCAGGCGGCGCTCGATTCGTACGACGTGGGCTCGGATGCCGTTCCGGGACCGTTCGCGTATCTCGAGGTCGCCGACAACGGCCACGGCATGACCGAGCAGGTGCACTCCCAGATGTTCGAGCCGTTCTTCACCACGAAGTTCCAGGGACGCGGGCTCGGTCTTTCGGTAGTCGACGGGCTGATTCGCGGACACGGCGGGGCGCTTGCCGTGGAAACCGTGCTGGGCAAGGGAACGCGGGTACGCGTCTTCCTGCCCGCAACATAGGATTGCTCCCCGGTGCCGCCGGACGTCCTCGATCTGTTCACGGAGCTCGCTGCAGTGCCGAGCCCGCCGGGCGAGGAGCGCGCCGTCGCCGACCTCGTCACGCGCTACCTGCGCGACTGCGGGCTCGAAGTCGACGAGGACGCCTGTGGGCCGGAGATCGGCTCGACGATGGGGAACCTCTACACGCGGATCGAACCGACCGCCGAGGGCGAGCCGCTCTTTCTCTGCGCTCACCTCGACACGGTGCCGCCCACGGCGGCGATCGAGCCGGTGATCGAGGACGGTGTCGTGCGGAACGCCGCCGGGACGATCCTCGGGGCCGACGACAAGGCCGCGGTCGCAGCCATGCTCGAGGCGACGCGACGCGTGCTCGCCGAGGGACGGCCGCACGCGGGCATCGAGCTGCTCTTCACGCCGAAGGAAGAGGTCGGGCTCGTCGGCGCCTACGCCTTCGACCACACACGGCTTCGCGCGCAGGTCGGCTACGTCTACGACCAGGCGGCACCGATCGGCGTCGTGATCCTTGGCGCGCCGTACTCGCAGTCGATGGAGGTGACCTTCCACGGTCGTGCCTCACACTCGGGAATGCACCCCGACGACGGCCGCTCCGCGATCCTCGCGGCCGCGCGCGCGATCTCCGAGATGCGACTCGGACGCGTCGACGAAGATTCGACCGCGAACGTGGGGACGATTCAAGGCGGGACGGCGACCAACATCGTTCCCGAGTGGTGCACCTTCGTCGCGGAGGCACGATCGCAGGACGAGCGGAAGCTCGCCGACCTGGTGCAGGAAATGCAGGACGCGGTCACCTTCGCCGCCGGCGTCGCGGAGTGCGACGTCGAGACGATCCTGCGTAAGAGCTACCGCGGCTACCGCTTTACGAAGACTGACCGCGCGGTCGTACTCGCGGCAGATGCGCTTGCGCGTTGCGGGCACACGGTGACCTACGACGTTTCGGGCGGTGCAGCGGATGCAAACGTCTTCAACGAGCGCGGGCTTGCATGTGTCAACCTCGCGAACGGGATGACCGACATCCACACGCCGGCCGAGCACATCGCCGTCGCCGACCTCGAGGCGATGGTCGACGTCACGCTGGCGCTGGTCGAGGTTGCGCTCGCGTAGGGGAAACTCATCAGTAGAAGACTGAGGTGCGCACGCGGCTCAGCAGTTCGCCCCCACGGAGGTAGCGGCGGAGGTTCTCGGCGAACAACTCGACGATGCGCTCGTTCTCGTGCCAGGAGAGCGCGGCGGTGTGTGGGCTGAGGATCACGTTCTCGAGCTCCCAGAGAGGGCTCCCGGGCGGTAGGGGCTCCTTGAAGGTGACGTCAAGCGCCGCGCCGCCGAGCTTGCCCGAGCGGAGCGCCTCGATCAGCGCCTCCTCGTCGACGACCCTGCCGCGACCGACATTGACGAAAATCGCGCCGTCGCGCATGCGCCCGATCGTCTCCCGGTCGATCAGCCCGCGGGTCTCGTCGGTCAGCGGCAACGTGACGACGATTGCGTGCGCATCGCCGACGAGCTCGCGCAACCGCTCCGGCGGATGGAGCGAGTCGACGTTGGGAAGCTCGACGTTCGTGTTGCGCTTCACGCCGACGACCCGCATGCCGAAGGCGCTCGCAAGGCGCGCGACCTCGAGCCCGATCGCGCCGACGCCGACCACGAGCAACGTCTGACCGCGTAACTCCGTGGTCGGGTAGTGCGCCCAGTACCGCTGCATCGCATCGCGTCTCAGGCGCGGCAGCCCTTTGGTGAACGCGAGCAGTCCGAAAATGCTCCATTCGGCGAGCGGCACCGCGTGCACGCCGCTGGCGCTGCAGATCGCGACGCGTTCTAACTCGTCCGCCGTCAGTTCGGCGCGGCGCACCTGCTGGCCGGCGCCCGCGGCGGTTGCCTGCACGAGACGCAGTGCGGGAGCGGCGCGGACCGCCCAGGCGAGCCGTGCCGGCTCCTCCTCGGGGATCCCGAACAGCACCTCGGCACTCGCGACGAGAGCGGCGAATCGCTCGTCCTGCTCGGCGCTCCGGCGGAATCCCTCGTCGCCGTGATGGTCGGAGGGGTAGCGCGGGGTCGGGAGCAGCTCGGGCTCGAAGTGCACGTCAAGGCGCTCGTCGACCTCGCGCAGGCGTTGGACAAGCTCGG
>JAYUEQ010000280.1:0-20580 GCA_043739205.1 Thermoleophilia bacterium | reverse complement strand
CTCGCGCAGGTCGGTGACCGCGATGTGGAAGCCGTTATCGATCAGCGCCTTCCCTTCGCGCTTGGCGTGCCAGGCCTCGAGCGCCTCGCCAAAGGTCTGGCCCTTGCCCTGGATGCAGAAGTCGACGTGTGTGGTCGTCCCGCCGAAGGCCGCGGCGGTGTGGCCCGACTGGAAGTCGTCGATCGTCGTCTCGCCGCGCCACGGCATCTCGAGGTGCGTGTGCGGGTCGACCGCGCCCGGCAGGACGTACTTGCCTCTTGCGTCGATCACCTTGTCGGCCGCGACGTCCAGCGACTCGCCGATCAGGGAAATGCGCTCACCCTCGATGAAGATGTCGGCGACGTAGTCGTCCGCCGCGGTGATCACGCGGCCACCCTTGATCAGCACAGACATGCAGCTCTCCTTCGTCGGTTACGAACAAAACTCTAGAACGACGGAGGCCGCCCCGCAGGGCGGCCTCCGTCACCGTTTCCGTGACGGGTCGGGCTACTTGCCGCCCTCCGTCAACGTGACCGTCTGCGGGCGCCACTTGGCCCCGTAGATGTCGACGCCCGCAGCCTTCAGCTGGTTGAGCGCCTGGTCTGCGTACTGGTAGGTCGTCGCGCCTACCGGCAGCTTCTTGATCACGCCGTAGGTCTTCGCGATCTTCGCCGTCTGGGCGATCTGGGCCGCCGAGACATGACCGATTCCCGAGCTGTTCGGCCAGATCAGCTTGTTGATCTCGTTCAGCTGCCAGGTCTGGTGGCCCTTGGGGAGCAGCGACCCGTGCTTGAGCGTGATGTTCACGCAGTCGGCCTGGTGATCGCGGCAGTAGATCCAGCCCTGGAACGACGCCTTGAGGAACTTGACTGTCGTGGCCTGGTTTGCAGGATCCTTGAGCCAGTCACCGCGAACGAACACGTTGTCCTCGAGCATGCCCGTCCCGACCTGTGGGCTCGCCATCTTGAAGATGTTGAGATCCGACTGCTGGTAGAGCTTGCCGGTCGCCGGATTCTTGGTCTCCAGCACCTGCGCGAGCTCGTTGTAGGTCATCGCCGCCGCCGCGTCGACCTGGTTCTTGAGGAACAGGCTCATGTCGAACGGCTGGTTGACGATCGTGACGTCCGATGACTTCGCGGGGTTGATCCCGTTTTTCGTCAGGGCGGCGAACAGCTCCGGCTGGTTGCCGCAGCACCAAACGCCGACCTTCTTGCCGCGCATCTTCGCGATCGACGTGATGCCGCTCTTCTTCCACGTCAGCTCGGTCATCCCCGAACGTGCGAAGACCTGCGCAACAGAGACCAGCCCGCTCTTCTGCTCGCGCGTGGCGAACAGGTTCGGTAGCCAGTCAATGCCGAAGTCGGCCTGCTTGCCCTTGACGACGAGCTCCGGAGTAATGCTCGGCCCGCCGATCTTGATGTTGACGTTGAGTCCTGCGGCCTTGTAGTAGCCCTTGTCGAGCGCCGCGTAGTACCCGGCGAACTGCGCCTGTGTCACCCACTTCAGCTGCAGCGTCACGTTCGTCAGCTTCTGCTGCTTCGGCGCTGCGCTCGCCGCAACGGCTCCGATCGCCGTGCCGATACAGGCGAGTGTGAGCAGTCCCACCACCCAGTGCTTCCTCGTCATGCAAGTCCCCTTTCGAGTTTGCGCGACCTCCCGGGCCGCAGGGCTCCATTCAATACGTTCCTCACTCAGAGTTAAAGGCGCGCGCCGACGGATGCCAGCTGGTCGTGAAGTGCTCCGCCAGTGCAACGCAGCCGTAGAGGCCGATTCCGAACGCACTTGCGAGCAAGATCCCGGCCCACGCCCGCGGGAAGTTGAAGAGCTGTGAGTCGTTGAGGATGCTCACGCCGAGCGCATTCGTGGGCCCGCCGAAGTACTCCCCGACGATCGCACCGATCATCGAAAGCACGGCTGCGACCTTTAGGCCGGTGAACATGAACGGGAGGGCGCTCGGGATGCGCACCCGCCGGAACATCGCGAACTCTCCGCCTGCATAGGAGCGCATCAGCTCGATCGACGACGGGTGTACCGAGGTGAGGCCTCGGAGGGTGTTGACCATCGTCGGGAAGAAACAGAGCACCGCCGCGATGGACATCTTCGAGATCGGATTCAGGAGTCCAAACCAGTTGTTCGTGATCGGTGCGAAGGCGATGATCGGCACCGCGTTTGCAGCGATCGCAAACGGCATCAGTGCCGCCCCGACCCGGCGGAAGCGCGCAAGGACCAGCGCGGCGACGATCCCGAGCCCGGAGCCGATCGCAAAGCCGCCCGCCGCTTCCCTGAGCGTGTAGAGCCCGGCGTGCCAGAGTTGCGTGCGGTTGTCCCAGAATGCCGTCGCGATGTCGGAAGGCTTCGGGAGCAAGAACGTCTGCACGTTCAGCGCCGTCGTCAGGCCTTGCCAGAGGGCAATGCCAAGCAGAAAGACGCCGAGCGCCGGCAGCCAGTCGCGGAGCCGTCGGCCGACGACTGCGCCCAGCCCGGGCGGGATCGGCTCGATCACTGCGCTCGTCAGAAGAGCTCCGGCGTCTTGGCCGACATCTGACCGCCGCCCGCAAGCATTTCGCGCACTGCGGTCACGTGCTCGAAGAAGCGGGGATCCTCGCGCGTCTCCGCAGTGCGCGGTTGTGGCAGATCGACCTCGATCACGCCCGCGATCTGTCCGGGCCGCGCCGACATGACAACGACACGGGTCGACAGGTAGACGGCCTCCGGGATGGAGTGCGTAACGAACACGACCGTGCTGCGAGCCTTCTCCCAGATCTGCAGCAGCTCCATGTTCAACCGTTCGCGTGTCATCTCGTCCAGGGCGCCGAATGGCTCGTCCATCAGGAGCAGCGCGGGGTCGAACGACAACGCGCGGGCAATCGAGACGCGCTGCTGCATCCCGCCCGACAATTGCCACGGGCGGTTCGACTCAAAACCGGTCAGCTCGACGAGCTCGAGCATTTCTTTGACGCGTTCACGTCGCTTCGCGCGGTCCCATCCGAGCATCTCGAGCGGGAGTGAGACATTGCGCGCAACATTGCGCCAGTCGTAGAGCACTGCGTCCTGGAAGACGATTCCGTAGTCGTGGTCGAGTCGCGCCTGATGCGCGGGCTTGCCGTTGACGACGACCGAGCCGGAGCTCGGCTGTACGAGGTCGCCGATGATCCGCAGGAGCGTCGACTTGCCGCAACCGGATGGGCCGATCAGCGAGATGAACTCGCCCTGGCGGATGTCGAGCGAGATGCCCTGCAACGCCGTCACGCCGGTGCTGAACGACTTTGAGACGTCGGTGATCGAGACGACGGTGTCTGCGATCTGACTCACGCGATGTTCTCCGGGGCGCCCCGCAGGACGAGCCGTTCGGTGAGCGCGACGGCGACAAAGAAGACGATGCCGAGCGCGGCGCAGACGACGTTGGTCGCCCAGAGAAATGTCGGCTCGAGCGAGTAGTACTGGTTGAAGTTGACGATCGCACCACCGAGGCCGTTCTGGATCGACGCAGGCGCCTCACCGATGATCGCGCCGATCACGCTCGCGGTTGCGGAGATCTTCAGCGCCGTGAAGATGTACGGCACGGATGCAGGGACGCGCAGCTGCCACAGCACGCGCCAGCGGCTCGCCGCGTACGAGTGCATCAACTGCACCGCGCGCGGGTCGACCGAGTGAAGGCCGCGCAGCGTGTTGATCGAGACGGGAAAGAACGTCAGATACGCCGCGAGGATCGCCACGGCCTTCCAGCCTGCGACGCCTTTCGATCCGAGCCCGACCACGACCATCGGAGCGATTGCGAGTATCGGCACGGTCTGCGACGCGACGATGTACGGCACCAGGCCGCGCTCGAGGAGGCGCGACTGCGACAGCACGACCGCGATCAGAAATCCGACCAGCGCGCCCAGGAGGAAGCCCGCGAGCGCCTCCTTGCCCGTGAACCATGTTGCGCTGAGGAGCGAGCGGATCAGCGGCGGCCCGCCGGTCGTCGTCGGCTGCCAGAACGCCTCGACGATCTTGTAGAGATGGGGCATCGTGACGTCGTCGACTGCGAAGGGCCACTTCCAACCGGCCGTCTGCCACAGCCACTTGTAGCCCTCCCAGAGCCCGACCAACGCCGCGAGGACGAGGACGCCGGTGCCGAGTCGGCGGCCCACACCTCCGGAACGCGTGACGGAAGTGGCCGGGATCGCGACGTCGTCCATGCCCTAAGTGATTACCACAGTGGGACGCTGGTTGTAGAGTCGCGCGCGTGCCGCTCGACCCCGCACGCACCGTCGCCGAGCTCGAAGAGCTCCGCGCGCTCACCGGCGACGAGAATGGGGCGCAGCGCGTCGCGTGGACGGCCACGTGGGAGCGGGCGCGCGACTTCCTGCGCACGAAGGTCGAGGGCACGGGCGCCGAGGAGGAGATCGACGAGGCAGGTAACCAGTGGTTCACGCTGCGCGGCGATTCCGACCGTGCGCTGATTCTCGGCGGGCACATGGACTCCGTGCCGAACGGTGGGTGGCTCGACGGCTGCCTCAACGTGATGGCGGGTGTCGAGGTGCTGCGCCGCATCGCCGAGGAGGGCCGCCCGCCGGTGACGGTGCGCCTCGTCTCGTGGGCGGACGAGGAAGGCGCGCGCTTCGGCCGCTCGCTCTTCGGCTCATCGGCTGCGGCAGGGTCGATGAAGGATCATGACGAGCTGCGTTCGCTGAAGGACCGCGAAGGGGTCGCGCTGCCGGATGCTCTGAAGGAGCACGGTGTCGACCTCGACGGCGCGCGTAGCGCGCGCTCGCAGCTCGCGAATGCGGCCGCCTATCTCGAGCTGCACATCGAGCAGGGGCCGGTGCTCGAGTCGATGGACATCCCGCTCGGTGTCGTTCTCGGCACGTTCGGCGTCGAGCGCTCGCGCTTCACCTGGCGTGGCCAGGCAGCGCACGCCGGCTCGACACCGATGGACAAGCGCCGCGACGCGCTGGCGGGCGCGGCGAAGCTCGCCCTCTACATTCGCGAGATCGCTGCCGAGGTCGGCGGTGGCGCGGTGTGCACGTCGGGTGGCGTCGTCACGAAGCCGGGCATCGTCACCTCGGTCGTCGAGACGGCGGAGCAGCTGCTCGACCAGCGGCATCTCAACGCGGACTCGCTCGCGCGGATGCTCGCGATGGCGCGCGAAGCGGCGGATCGCTTCGCCGCCGAGGAGAACATCGAGGTCGAGTGGGAGCGGATCTGGAACATCGAGCCGATCCTGTTCGACGAGACGCTGATCGGCTTCGCTGACGAAGCAGTCCGGGAGGTCTCCGGCACGTCGCACCAGTTGCCGTCAGGCCCGCTGCACGACGCCGCCGAAGTCTCGCGAGCCGGCATCCCGACGGTGATGCTCTTCGTGCAGAGCTTGCGCGGTCTCTCGCACACGAAGCTCGAGGACACGAAGCCCGAGCACCTCGAGCTGAGCGTGCAGGCGCTCGACAAGCTTGCGTCGAAGACACTCGCCTGGCTAACCCGAACCTCTTGAATCTGGTTCGGCTGACACCGAATCAGGTTCAGGCTCAATTCGAACCGAGCGTTTCTCGGAGGCCGCGGCAGCTCGAAACTCGTGAACCTGGTTAGAAAGCGAACCAGGTTCAGATCTAGCCCCGAACCTGGTTCGCCCTTTAACCAGGTTCGAGAGTTTCTGGTCTAGAGAGCCGCCCGCAGCATCGCCGCGTACGGCGCGCGCTCCTCGGGTGACGCCCAGCGCTTCTCCTCGTGCCGCTCGTAGAGCCGGTCGCCGGGGTAACGCGGGAAGACGTGCGCGTGGAGGTGCCAGACGTCCTGGTATCCCGCGGGCTCGTTGTGCTGCCGCGTGGACGTCCCTTCGCAGCCGTAGGCCGACTTCAGTCCGATCGCGATCCGCTTGACCGTTGAGTACACCGCGCTGAGCAGCTCGTCGCCGATCGCATAGAGATTCTCGACGTGCTCGTTCGGGATCACGAGCACGTGCCCGTGGTTCTTCGGCCACCAGCGGGGTGAGATGAACGCCGTCGTGCGCTCGTCCCGCCAGACGATGTCGTCGAGCCGGTTGTGTTCGGTCTCGACTCCTCGCAACAGCCGGCAGAAGGGACACTCGTAGCCCGGAGGCGCGTGCGATTGCACTAGACGAGGCGCACGAGCAGGGACGTCAGGCCGCGACGACCGGGTTCGACACGACCCCGATCCCCTCGACCTCTACCTCCACGACGTCGCCGTCCTGCATCGAGATCTTCGGCTCGCGTGCCCAGCCGATTCCGGACGGTGTGCCCGTCAGGATCAGGTCGCCGGGCTCGAGCGTGAACACCCTCGAGACGAAGGCGATGAGAAACGGGATGTCGAAGATCAGATCGTTCGTGTTGCCGTCCTGCAGAACCTCACCGTTGAGGCGCTGGAGCACGCGCAGGCCGCTGCCGTTCCCGAGCTCTGACACCGGCACGAGCTCGGTCGAGAGCGGGCAGAACGTGTCGAAGCCCTTCGCTCGCGTCCACTGGCTCTCGGCGCACTGGATGTTCCGCGCCGAGACGTCGTTCGCGACCCGATAGCCGCGGACGTGGTCAAGGGCGTCGTCGCGGGCGATCCCGTGCCCGCTGCGCCCGATCTCGACCGCGAGCTCCGCTTCGGAGTCGACGTGCGTCGCCTCCGGCGGCAGGACGATTGACTCCCCGGGGCCGATCAAGGTGTTCTCGAACTTGCCGAAGATCAGCGGCTCCGTCGGGGGCTCGTCGCCGAGCTCGGCCGCGTGCTCGGCGTAGTTCCTCCCGATGCAAATGATCTTCACCTTCGGATTCCTACCATCTAGGCTTGGTCATGCCCCGCGAACTGGAGGTCCCATGAGCCTGAGCTTCGGCGTCACCGTTCTTCCCGACCCGCCGTACAGTCGGATGATCGAGCTGATCCAGCTCGCGGAGCAGCAGGGATTCGAATACGCGTGGACATACGACTCGCATGTCCTGTGGCAGGAGTCCTTCCCGGTGCTGGCGCTCGTCGCGGACCGAACCTCGAAGATCAAGCTCGGCCACATGGTCACGAACCCGGGAACGCGCGAGCCGACGGTGCTCGCGAGCGCCTACGCCACGCTGCACGACATCTCCGACGGGCGCATGATCATGGGCATCGGCCGCGGAGACTCTGCGCGTCGCTACATCGGCCAGCAGCCGGTCAAGGTCGCCGAGTTCGAAGAAGCGCTGAAGATGATCAAGCCGTTCATGAACGGCAAGGAGGTCAACTGGAACGGCAAGGATCTCGAGCTGAAGTGGGTGCGGCCTGAGTTGCCGGAGATCGAGATGCACGTCGCGGGTTACGGGCCTAAGGCGCTCGCGGTCGGCGGACGGCAGGGCGACGGGATCATCATCCAGCTCGCCGACCCGGACATCATCCAGTGGATCATGGACACCGCGCGCGCTGCAGCGGAGGAAGCTGGTCGTGATCCGGCGGCACTGAAGTGCATCGTCAGTGCGCCGAGCCATGTCACCGACGACCTGCAGGACGCACGCGAGCAAGTGCGCTGGTTCCCGGCGATGGTCTCGAACCACGTCCAGGACTTGATCGACCGCTACGGGACCGACGGCAGTTCAGTGCCCCAAGCGCTCACCGACTACGTGCAGGCGCGGAAGTTCTACGACTACAACGAGCACTCACGGGTCGGTGCGAAGCACGGCGAGTTCGTCACCGACGAGATCTGTGACCGCTTCTGTGTGATCGGCAACAACGACCAGATCAAGTCGAAGCTCCGAGAGCTCGAAGGGATCGGCGTCGACCAGTTCAACATCTACCTGATGACCCACGGACAGGAAGAGACGTTGCAGGCCTACGGCGACGACATCATTCCGGAGCTCGCACCTGTCACCGCGTAACTCGAGGGTCGGACCAGGGTCTTCCCGGATACTCGTTCGTCTCCGGCAGCGGGTAGCCTCGGCGACATGAATTCCAACGGAAATGTCGTCACCGCGACCGAGGTCACCCGCCGCTACGGCGAAGGCGAGGCGGCCGTCGACGCCCTGCGGGGCGTCTCGCTCCAGGTCAAGCCCGGCGAGCTCGTCGCGGTCATGGGGCCGTCCGGCTCTGGTAAGTCGACGCTCATGCATCTACTCGCGGCGCTCGATACGCCGACGAGCGGCACCGTGACGATTGCCGGGCAGGATGTCGGCTCGCTCTCGGACAGCGAGGTGACAAAGCTCCGGCGCGAGCACATCGGGTTCGTTTTCCAGTTCTTCAACCTGCTGCCGATGCTCGACGCCGAGGAGAACATCCGGCTGCCGCTGACGATCGCCGGTGAGAAGGCTGATCCAGCCTTCTTCGAGAATCTGCTGAAGCGTGTCGGGCTGACCGATCGCCGCTCGCACCGTCCGTCCGAGCTTTCCGGTGGGCAGCAGCAGCGCGTCGCGATCGCACGAGCGCTCGTCTCCCAGCCGAGCGTCGTGTTCGCAGACGAGCCGACGGGGAACCTCGACTCGAAGACCGGAGCCGAGATCCTCGAGCTCCTGCGCTCATCCGCCGAGGACCTCAACCAGACGATGGTGATGGTCACCCACGACGCGAACGCCGCGACAATTGCGGACCGCGTCCTCTTTCTTGCGGACGGCGGGATCGTCGAGGAGCTCCCGCGGAGTTCCTCAGCGGACATCCTCGCCGCAATGTCCCGCATCAGCGCATGATTCGCGTCGCGCTCGCCGGCCTGCTCGGACGCAAGTTGCGGACGGCGCTCACGGCGTTTGCCGTGGTGCTGGGCGTCGCGATGGTCAGCGGCACGCTCGTCCTGACCGACTCGATCGACAAGGCCTTCAACTTCATCTTCACCGACGTGCGCAAAGGCTCCGACGTCGTCGTCTCCGGCAAATCGCCGTTCAACATCAAACAAGGTCAGGGCACCTTCTCGCCGACGATCGCGGAGTCGCTCCTCACGAAAGTGAGGGCGCTCCCCGACGTCGCGCTCGCCGACGGCGGCGTGAAGAGCGAAGCAACCCAACTAGTCGACCGCAAGAACAAGGCGATCGTCTTCGGCGGCGCGCCCAACCTCGGCTTCAGCATCGAGAGCGGCGACTCGCCGTTCAACCCGCTCAAGCTCGTCAGCGGCGCCTGGCCACACGGCAACGAGATCGTGATCGACACGAACGTCGCCCAGAAGAAGCACTTCGCCGTCGGGGACACGATCGGCGTTCAGGCGGAGGGGCCCGTCCGCCACCTGAGGATCTCGGGGATCGTCAAGTTCGGCTCGTCAGCCCAACTCGGTGGTGCGACACTCGCGGGCTTCGACCTGCCCACTGCGCAGCAACTCTTCGACAAGCGGGGCCGAATCGACGAGATCGCGGTCTCCGCGAAACCGACCGTGACCGCGCGGCAAGTCCTGAACGAGGTCCGCGGAATTCTCCCGCCGACGGCACAGGTGCGACTCGGGTCGGATCAGGCGCGCGAAGACGCGAAGCAGACGAACTCGTTCATCACCTTCCTGCGCGGCTTTCTGCTCGCCTTCGGCGGCATCGCGCTCTTCGTCGGCAGTTTCGTGATCGCGAACTCGCTGTCGATCACGATCGCGCAACGCACGCGCGAGCTCGCGACGCTGCGCACTCTTGGAGCGAGCAGACGCCAGGTGCTGACCTCGATCGTCGTCGAGGCGCTCGTCATGGGCGTGCTCGCTTCCGTCACCGGTTTGTTCGCGGGGCTGGGGCTCGCGAAGGGGCTGTTCAAGCTGTTCGATGTCGTCGGCTTTACGTTGCCGAACAGTGGCATCGTCTTTGGTGCCTCGACCGTCGTGATCGCACTCGCGGCCGGGATCCTGGTCACCTTGCTGGCGAGCCTGCGGCCTGCGCTTCGTGCAACGCGCGTGCCACCGATTGCGGCGGTGCGCGAGGGTGCAACGCTGCCGGAGTCGCGTTACGCACGCTTCCGAACTCTCGGCTCCGCGCTGACGACGGCGCTCGGTTTCGCCGCCCTTGCATACGGCCTCTTCGGGCCGCACCTCGCAACGAAGGGCATCCTCGCCTACATGGGGCTCGGCGCTCTGCTGATCTTCATCGGCGTTGCTCTGCTCTCCGTGCGCCTCGTTCAGCCGCTGGTCTCGGTGCTCGGTTGGCCCGCGACCCGCATCGGCGGCGCGGCAGGCTTCCTGGCACGCGACAACGCGCGGCGTAACCCACAGCGCACCGCCTCCACGGCGGCAGCGCTGATGATCGGCCTCGCGCTCGTCACACTCGTCGCGGTGCTCGCGGCCGGAATTACCACGAGCTTCCGCGGTGCAGTCAACAAGATCTGGAAGCACGCCGACTACGCGATCACCGCGCAGAACAACTTCACGCCGATCGCGCCCGCAGCGGCGGACGCGGCAGCCAAGAACCCCGTCGTCGACGCGGTCGGCAACGTGCGCACCGGAGATGCGGGCGCCTACGGCAAGGCGTTCTTCGCGACCGCCGTCAATCCGCCCGCGGCGACCATGTTCACGCTCGACTGGGTGCAGGGCTCGGATCAGACGATAGCCACGCTGGGCGACGCAGGCGCGTTTACCGACAAGGGCTACGCGAAGACGCACAACTTGCACATTGGATCGCCGATCAAGCTGACGTTTGCGAACGGCAAGCAGAAGACCTTCAGGATCCAGGGCATCTTCGATCCCCCTCCCGGCGGCTCGCCGTTCGGGAAGCTCACGATCTCCCAGGCAACGTGGGATCGCTACAACGAGAGCCCCCGCAACCTGTACTCGTTCGTCCGTGTGCATGGGGGCGAGACTGCGGGGAACCTGAAGAAGCTCGAGCAAGTCCTCGCCCCGTATCCGAACGCGAAGGTTGCGACGCGGCAGAAGTTCGTCGACAACCAGATCAGCGGGCTCAACTCGATCCTGAACATCCTCTACGTGCTGCTCGCGCTGTCGGTGATCGTCAGCATCTTCGGAATCGTGAACACCTTGGTGCTGACGGTGTTCGAGCGCACGCGCGAGATCGGGATGCTGCGCGCGATCGGCATGACGCGCCGCCAGGTTCGCCGCATGATTCGCCACGAGAGCGTGATCACGGCAGCGATCGGCGGAGTGCTCGGAATCGTGCTCGGGATCGTGCTCGGCGGGCTGCTCGTGTCGCGCGTCAACTTCATCCAGTTCTCGCTGCCGCTGACGTCACTGATTGTCTTCGCGGTGCTGACGATCGTTGTCGGGATCCTGGCGGCGATCTTCCCGGCACGTCGCGCGGCGCGGCTCAACGTGCTCGAGGCGCTGCAGTACGAATGACGCGGCGTGCCGTGCTCGTGCAGATGTTGCGGCTGCACGTTTCTTTCGACGAGCGCGAAGAGGCGGATCGCTGCACGATGGTGCGGCTCGCCGAAGAGCTGACGGAGCCGCTGTCGCGCAGCGAAGCAAGCGCGCACTTCACTGCCTCCGCGTTCGTGATCGACGAAAGCTGCGCTCGTACGTGCCTCGTGCAACACGTCAAGCTGGACCGGCTCCTGCAGCCCGGCGGGCACGTCGAGCACTCCGACATCTCGCTCGAGGCCGCGGCGTTGCGCGAGGCACACGAGGAGACCACGCTCGAGGTTCACCTGCACCCACATGCGCCGCGGCCGTTCGATCTCGACATCCACCAGATCCCCGCGCGGCCGGGCGAACCGGCGCACTTCCACCTCGACGTCCGCTTTCTCGTGGTCGGTCGCGGCGAACCCTGCGAGGGCGCCGCGTGGTACCGCATCGGTCAGGCAGGCGACGAGTCGGTGGGTCGCCTGGCGGCGAAAGCGCTCAGCTTCGGAAGCCAGCCTGCGGCGTGACCTCGAGCGGGCTCACGGGCAGGCCGGCGACCGGCTCGGTCGCGTTGTAGGCGGAAGGCGCGACGTCGTTCGGCGCGTCGGGATGGAAGAGCGAGGCGAGCAGCTGGATCTGTGCTCGTCCAGGGCCGAGCTCGAACTGGCCGCCCCCGTACAACGCGATCCCCTCGCGCGCGCACGCGTCGTAGAAGTCGAAGAGCCGCTTCACCGAACCGAAGCGTGACGGCTTCGAGTTCAGACAGCGTGGCCGGAACGGCAGCGCTTCGACGTCGCTCCACTCGTGGATGCCTGCATCCCAGGTGATCCGGTCACGGTGCGGCTCGAGCACGGCCGAGGTGGCGGGAGTGAGTGCAGGGTCCTCGAGCCACGCATCAGGGAAGGCATTCGCGATGCGCGCATAGAGCTCGGGGTCCGGCGGCATCCCGAAGTCGCCGCGATAGGTCCCCTTGAAGTCCGCGGTGTCGACGACGCCTGCGACCTGCGCGATCACGTCGTCCGTCCAGTCGCGGTCCGGGTCGAGCTTGAACCGCAGCTCGGGTGAGAGCGCGCGCCAGCCGGCGACGTTCGCGATCCGGGTCGAAACGACGAAGCGCAGCGGCTTGGGCGTTCTGCCGACCGCTTCGGCCAGAGGGAGCCCGGCTTGGCGCAGCGCCAGGTCGAGTGCCGCCGATTCGAGTGCCCAACGCCGGTAGTCGGTCTGGCCGGACTGCAGCAACGAGAACGAATCGAGCGTGTGCTCGCCCGCGAGCGGCAGCTCGCCGCGCCGTGCCTGGAACTCCTGCTGGATGAAGGGGTTGTAGTCGACCTCTTCGCCGCGACCCTCCTCGCCGCCGCCGCGCAGCACGACGACGGTGCGCCGCAGCGTGAACCCGCGCGCGACCTCCTGCTCGAGCGGCACGAGCTCGTAGCCGTCGATTGCGAGCGGCAGGTCTTTGACGGAGTCGTAGGTCGACACGCGTACGAGCCTAGACGGTGATGGCGACCTTGCCCCGGGCGTGCCCGCCTTCGAGGTAGCGGATTGCTTCCGCGGTCTCGCGCAACGGGTACGTGCGGTCGATGACCGGTGTGAGTTTCCCCGCGTCAACGAGTTCCTTGAGCACGAGAAGGTCAGCCTTGTGCATCCCGGCCATTACCGGCCTCACCTGCTGGCGAACGAACCGGTCCAGCACGAACGCCCGTGCGAGTTGTGTGATCGGCCCGAACAGCCGTCCGCCACCACCGCCGACGACGAGGAGCGTCCCATTCGGAGCAAGCGCACGTCGGAGCTCCCTGAGCGAGCGGTTCCCGACCGTGTCGAGGATCACGTCATAGGGCTGCTTCGTGCGACTGAAGTCGTCGAGCGTGTAATCGACGACGACATCGGCGCCGATCGACCGCACGAGCTCCACGTTCGGAGTGCTGCACACACCCGTGACGTGCGCCCCGAACGACTTGGCTATCTGCACCGCGAAGCTGCCCACGCCGCCCGCGGCACCGTTGATCAACACGCGTTGACCCGCCTGAACGGCGCCGCTGTCGCGCAGCGCCTGGAGCGCGGTCACTCCCGCGATCGGCATCGCTGCGGCTTCCTCGAATGTCAGACGTTCCGGCTTTGCGACCAGCTTCTCGGGGTCACCGAGCACGTACTCCGCAAAAGCGCCGTCGCAGCGGCCGAACACCTCGTCGCCGGGCTGAAAGTCGGTCACGTTCTCGCCGACCGCCTCGATCGTCCCGGCCGTGTCAACGCCCCTGCGGCTTTCCGCCGGGCGCCTCAGGCCCATCCCCATCAGCCGGCCGACGTAGGGCGTGCCGCGGATCAAATGCCAGTCGTACGGATTCACAGACGCCGCGCGAACGCGGACGAGGACGCCGTCGGGCGCCGGAGCAGGCTTGTCGAGCTCCTCCAACCTCAGCCGATCGGGCGAGCCGTACTCGGTGCTGACGATCGCGTGCATGGCGTCCTCCAGAGGCGGGTACTTACACTGTAAGTGAACAGTAGACGTACAGTGTAAGGTTGTCAAATGGCATCGAAACCGAGCACGGGTGCGCAGCCACGCCTCCCGCTCAGCCGGGAGCGGGTGCTCGATGCCGCGATCCGGCTCGCCGACGAAGGCGGGATCGAGTCGCTCTCGATGCGTAAGCTCGCGCGCGAGCTCGGCGTCGAGGCGATGTCCTTGTACAACCACGTCGCCGGCAAGGGCGACCTCGTCGACGCGATTGCCGATCTCGTCGTCAGCGAGATCGAGTTGCCTGCGGCGAGCGGAGAGTGGGACGTCGCAGTCCGGACGTGTGCGGTCTCGGCCTACGAGACCTTCATGCGCCACCCGTGGGCGTGCAGCCTCGTGATGTCACCGACGAAGACGAGTGCTGTTCGCGAGCCGCGGGTCCGCTACATCGAATGGCTGCTCGGATGTCTGCGCGAGGCCGGCTTTTCGCCCGAGCTGACCTACCACGCCTACCACGCCCTGGACAGCCACATCCTCGGCTTCACGCTGTGGCACCTCGGCCACTCGGCGGGTGCGAAGAACATCGCCGGCGACCAGGACTTCGCGGACTTCGCGGCGGGGCTCATCGATGAGCTGCGCGCGGATGGCTTCCCGTACCTGGCCGAGCACGCCGAGCAGCACCTCGCCGGTGTCGAGGGCGAGCGAGAGTTCGAGTTCGGGCTCGACCTGATTCTCGACGGCCTCAAGCGCGCCCGCGCCGCCGCTCCAGATGCTTGACCAGCGCGTCCAGGCGATCGTCCCATTCCGCGCCTGCCCGTGTCAGGCGGTAGCGCGTTTCTCGTCCTTTCCGCTCTGATTCGACGAGGCCGGCATCGGCGAGCGTCGCCAGGTGCTTCGTGACAGCCTGCCGCGTCATCGGCAGCTCGCCCGTCAGTTCGGTCGCGGTCGCAGTCTCGCGCGCGGACAGGTAACCGATCACCTGCCGACGGCTCGGGTCCGCGAGTGCGCCGAAGACGAGGTTCAGCTCAGACACACGCGAACGCGGAAGCCTGCAGTTCCAGCGCGGTGCTCCAGGACGGCGACGACTCGATCACCGTCAATCGTGTGCCGTCAGCGTCGTCGTCCAGGGTCAGCTCGACCTCCCCCTCGTCGTCCCAGGCGAATGACAGGCGCCGTTCGTGCTCGACCTCGGTGACAGTGGCGTGCCGCTCCTCGCCGTTCGACCAGCGGAAGCTCGCGCCGCCGCCGGGGCGCAGGTCGAGGTCGACGTCGTTCGCGAACCAGTCCTCGAGCCGATCTGGCTCGGTCAACGCTTCCCACACCTCTTCGCGGGGCGCAGGCAAAACGATCTCGCGACGAATCATATGCAACCTCCTGGTTGCGCTAGAGTATGCAACCTACAAGTTGCACGTTACCTGAGGAGGTCGCTCGTGTTGGTGGGTTCCGTCATCCCGATGGTCATCGAGCAGGACGGGCGTGCCGAGCGCTCGTTCGACATCTACTCGCGCCTGCTCCGCGAGCGCATCGTGTTCCTCGGTCAGGAGGTAGACGACCAGATCGCGAACCTGATCGCGGCGCAGTTGCTCCACCTCGACGCGCAGGATCCCGGGCGTGACATCTACCTCTACGTCAACTCGCCAGGCGGCTCCGCGTACGCGGGGATGGCGATCTACGACGCCATGCAGTACGTCCGGTCGGACGTATCGACCGTCTGTCTCGGAATGGGCATGAGCGCCGGCGCGATGATCCTCTGCGGCGGTGCGGCCGGCAAGCGGTTCGCACTGCCCAACGCAAAGATCATGATCCACCAGGGCTCAGGAGGCTTCCGCGGAACGCCGGCGGACATCCAGATCGCAGCGCGCGAGATCCTCGACATGACGAAGCGGATGGCCGAGATCATCTCACGCCACTCCGGCCAGGACGTCGACCAGGTGCTGCGCGATATCGACCGTGACCGGTTCATGTCGCCGGAGGAGGCGATCGAGTACGGGCTGATCGATGCGATCATGGGGCCGCGTGGCGTGGGAACCGACGGATGAATGGGAGGGAGGCTTCGGCTGGTCGCAGGACGAGTTCATGCGTCGCACCTCGCATGCGCTCGTCGTTGCCGGCCACGTCTGGCTGGTCGACCCGGTCGACACGCCGGAGCTCGAGCAGCGCGTTCGCGCCTTAGGTGAGCCTGCGGGCGTCCTGCAGTTGCTCGACCGTCACGAGCGTGGCTGCGCTGCGTGGGCGAAGCGCCTCGGCGTCTCGCACCTTCGCGCCTGGGAGACCATCGGCGCAGCGCCGTTCGAGACGCTCGTCGTGCGGCGTCGCCGCTGGTGGCGCGAGGTCGCCTTGTGGGAGCCGACCGCGCGCACGCTCGTCTGCGCGGACGCGCTCGGAACGGTGAGCTACTTCTGTGCGCCGGGGGAACGCATCGGCGTGCACCCCCTCGTGCGCCCGTTCCCGCCGCGCGCACTTGGGCGGGTCACGCCGGAGCGGATCCTCTGCGGCCACGGAGCCGGATTGCACGACGGCGCGACTGCGGCGCTGCAGGAAGCGTTGAACACGGCGCGTCGCCGATTACCGGCGGTTCTGATTCGCAGCATCACGCGCCGCCGGTAGAGCGCGGGCGCGCCGCGATGCCCTCTACCTGCGAAGCGTGTTCTTCAAAAAGAACAGCAGGTTCGCGGGCCGCTCGCCGAGGCGGCGCATCAGGTACGGGTACCACTCCGGCCCGTAGGGCGTCGCGACGAGCACCTTGTACCCGCGGCGTACGAGGTCGAGCTGCAACTGCGGCCGCACGCCGTAGAGCATCTGAAACTCGTAGCGGTCGTTCGCGATCTCGTGCTCGTCGGTGAACGCGATCGTGTGTTGAATCAGCCGTTCGTCATGTGTCGCGACGGCGGTGTGACCGCCTGCCTGCAGCATGCGCTCGAGCAGCCGCCTATAGACGGCGTCGACGTCGGCCTTTCGGGGATAGGCGATCTGTGGCGGCTCGAGGTAGGCGCCTTTGACGAGCCGCAGGTTGGGTGCGAGCGGTAGCAGGCTCTCGAGGTCGTCCGGCGTTCGGTAGAGGTAGGCCTGCAGGACCGTGCCGACATTGTCGAAGCCGTCGGCACGGAGCCGGCGGTAGATGCGCAGCGTTGGGTCGACGAACTCGGACTGCTCCATGTCGATCCGGATGAAGCTGCCGAGCTCGAGCAGGCGTCGGATGTTCGCGTACGCGAGCTCCTCGTCGATCTCGAGGCCGAGATGCGTGAGCTTCAGCGCAACGTTCGCGCGGAGGCCTTCCGACGCGATGCGCTCGATCACCTCGCGGTACGCCGCGACCACCGCGTCCGTCTGCTCCGGCTCGAGAACGCCTTCGCCGAGCAGCGTCGTGTTGGCGTAGAGGCCCTGTTCGTTGAGCCGGTGCAACACCGCTATGCACTCGTCGAGTGTCTCGCCGGCGACGAAGCGTGCGGCCCCGAAACGCATGCCGTGGCTACGCACGAGGCGCTGCACGCGCGAGCTATCGGCGGCGGCGAGGATCGCCTTGCGCAGCCCCGCGTTGAGCGCGACGTTCAGTTGTGTGACAGCAGCCAAGCGTTTACCTCGCGCATCCGCCGCTCGAACAACGTCAGGTGCCCATCCGCTGCATCGATCCGTGCCTCGACGCCGGGGATGCGCGCGGCGAGCCAAAGGCCGTGCGAGACGGGCACGAAGCGGTCGTCCTCGCCGTGCAGCAAGAGCACCGGCCTCGAAATGTCCTCGATCGCGAAGCCCCACGGCTCGACGAATGCGAAGTCGTCGTCGATCCAGCCGTCGACCCCGTGCTCCAGGCCGTGGTGGTCGCACTCGAGCATGTACTCCGCATAGCGCCCGGTGAGCACCGACTTGTCCTCCGGCCCGAGCAGGGAGTCCCACACCTGCAGGAGCTCTTCCGGCTGCGCGCTGAGCATGTTCCTCGCTGCGGGCTCGCAGAAGGCACGCAGTGCCTCCTCGCCGTCGAGCACCGCGCCGAACTCGACGTGATTTTCCTCGCCCATGCCTTCGAGCCAGTCGAGCCCTTCGGCACCGTAGGGCGCGACGGCTGCGAGGCTCGCAACCGCCTTCAGCCGCTCGTCGCACAGCGCTGCACAGGCGAGTGCGTGTGGCCCGCCACCCGAGATGCCCCAGGCGGCGAACGAGTCCAGGCCAAGTGCATCAGCGATCTCGGTCACGTCGGCCACGCAGTCGGCGACGCGACGGCCCTCCGCCCGGGTTGAGGCGCCGTAGCCGGGCCGGTCGTACCCGATCAGCCGAATCCCCTGGTCGCGCGCAAGCCCAGCATGCATCTCGTAGGGAAGGCCCGCCGCCGGCGTGCCGTGGTGGAACAGGACCGGGAACCCCGACGGGTCGCCGGCCTCGTGCACGCCGAGCGTGCGCTGGTCCCGCGTCTTGATCGTCTCCGCCACGGAGCGCAGCTTACGCCCGGCCCGTCACGGCCCGGCGTAGGTCGCGACGTATGCAGAGACGTCGCGGATCTGTGCGGGCGTCAGTTGCCCCTTGAATGACGGCATCGCGCCGCTGCCGCGCTCGACCTGAACGCGCACGAGGTCATACGGCGGGTTCAACTTGTCGAGGTTCGGGCCGATCTGCCCGTGCGCGCTCGCCGCGGCGAGGGTGTGGCAGCTGCCACAGCCCGCGGACTTAAAGATGCTCCCGCCCGCGATCGGGTCAGCCTTCGCGGGGATCGGCGCCGACGCTGCATACGCGGGCGCCGCGCTCGTCGAGTGGTTGTAGAGCCAGAGCGCGCTCGTGTACCAGACGCCGATCAGCGTCGCGAACAGCAGCCCGCCCGCGACCGGAAGCACGAAGCGCGGGAACCGGTGCAGGCGCAGGATCGTGATCTTCGCGGCGAAGGCGCCGTAGATGGCGCAGCCGAAGAGCGAATGCGCGAGCACGCGGTTGTCCGGGTGCTGAAAGCCGAGCTTGAAGATGCAGTGGTAGGCGACCGGCAGCGTGAACGCGAACGCGAGCCGACCGGTCCAGCGGTGCGCGGGGTTCACCCACGCGGGCTTCGCCCACGGGAGCTTGCGAAAGATCCATGCAGCGGTGAAGAGCTGGAAGCAGGCGAGCGCTGCAGCGGCGGTCGCGAACCCCGCCTTCAGGTGCACCGGGTCGCTGAAGAAGAGCTGGAAGTAGCCGGTCGATCGCGGCTGGTGGCGGGCGAGGAACCCGGCGGTCAGCGAGACGAACGCGCCGGCAACGATCGGTACGAGGACCCAGCGCCACGGGCGTGTGCCTGCCGCGACGGGCGTGATCACAGCTTGTGCCATCCCGCGCAATCGAACACCACCGCCGCGCGGCGATCAAGGGCTTGCCTCTAGCGGCGGCGCGAGGCGGGATCGTCGAGCCACGGCGGGCGCCAGCCCGCGTCGGCCGCGTTCAGGTTCGTTCCCGGCGGCACGATCTCGTCGATCGCGTCGAGGACATCGTCGCTGAGGTGCACGTCGACCGCACCGAGTTGGCCTTCGAGTTGCTCGAGTGTGCGCGGTCCGACGATCGCGGCGGTCACCGCCGGGTGGCGGATCACGAAGGCGAGCGCGAGGTGGACCATGCTGATCCCCGCCTGCTCTGCAAGTTGGGCGAGTTGCTCGACCGCGTCGAGCTTCGCCTGGTTGCCGGGGACCGAGAGGTCGTAGCGGGCCGGCATCCGTTCGGCGCGCTGGCCTTTCACGTCGCTGCCCTTGCGGTACTTGCCCGACAGCCAGCCACCCGCGAGCGGGCTCCAGGGAATGACCCCCATGCCGTACTGCTCGCAGGTCGGCAGCACTTCCATCTCCACGCCGCGCACGAGGATCGAATACGGCGGCTGCTCGCAGACGTAGCGGGCATGCCCGCGTTTCTCGGCGACCCACTGCGCTGCCGCGATCTGCGACGACGGGAACGTCGAGGAACCGAGGTAGCGGATCTTGCCGGCGCGTTGCAGGTCGGTGAGCGCGCCGAGGGTCTCGTCGTGATCCGTGTCCGGATCCCAACGGTGGATCTGGTAGAGGTCGATCCAGTCGGTCTGCAGACGGCGAAGGCTGTGCTCGACCTCCTGGATGATCCAGCGGCGAGAGTTGCCCTTCATGTTCGGATCGGTGTCGTGCATCGACCCGTGCACCTTCGTCGCGAGGACGACCGAGTCGCGGCGGCCCTTCAGCGCCTTGCCGACGATCTCCTCGGACTCACCGCGTGCATACACGTCGGCGGTGTCGATGAAGTTGATCCCCGCGTCGAGCGCGCGGTGGATGACGGCGATTCCCTCGTCGTGGTTCGGATTCCCCCACGCGCCGAACATCATCGCGCCGAGGCAGAGGGGGCTGACCTGAACGCCGGTCGAACCGAGTGCGCGCGTTTCCATCACAGGATCCTAGATGGCTAGGCTCTGCTCATGACGCGGCGAACGATCGAGCGCGAGAGTGAGTTGCGGGAGGTGATCGGCTCTCCGACCGCGCTCGTCGAGAGCAAGATCGCCGACAGGCTCAACGATCTCACGCGGCAGTTCATCGAGCGTTCGCCGTTCGTTTGCGTCGCTACCGCCAGCCCGGGCGGCGGTCTCGACGTCTCGCCGCGCGGTGATCCCGCCGGCTTCGTGCGGATCCTCGACGAGCGCACCCTGCTGCTGCCGGACCGGCCGGGCAACAAGCTCGCCGACTCGCTGACGAATTTGCTCGCCGACGATCGCATCGCGTTGCTCTTCTTGATTCCCGGCGTTGGGGACTCGTTCCGGGTCAACGGCCGCGCGCGGATCGTGCAGGACGAAGAGCTGCTCGCGCCGAGCGCCGTCGACGGCAAGGTGCCGCAGCTCGGCATCATCGTCGCGGTCGAAGAGGCATACACGCAGTGCTCGAAGGCGCTGATCCGGTCCGATCTCTGGAATCCCGAGCGCCATGTCGCTCGCTCCGAGCTCCCGAGTTCGGGAGAGATCATGCGCGCGGTCGCCGACCCGGCGTTCGACGCCGAGCGCTACGAC
>JAYUEQ010000279.1:0-5661 GCA_043739205.1 Thermoleophilia bacterium | reverse complement strand
CGGCGGAGCTGGCGGACGTGCACGTCGACGGTGCGCGTGTCGCCGGCGAAGGTGTAGCCCCAGACGCGCTCGAGCAGCTGGTCGCGCGTCAGGACGAGCCCGCGATGATCGAGCAGTTCCCAGAGAAGGTCGAACTCCTTCGGCGCGAGCTGGATCTCATCTTCGCCGACCTTCACCTCACGGCGGCCGGCATCGATGTGGAGGTCGCCGTGCTCGAGAGTCTCGCTCTCCCGCTCGCGCCGGTCCGGCGCTGCGCGGCGGAGGATCGACTTCACGCGCGCAACGAGTTCGCGCGGATTGAACGGCTTAGTCAGATAATCGTCGGCGCCGACTTCGAGGCCGATGATCTTGTCGACGTCCTCGTCGCGGGCGGTGAGCATCAGGATCGGCACGTCGCTCGTCTGCCGGATGCGCTTCGTGACCTCGATGCCGTCGATGTCGGGCAGCATCAGGTCGAGGACGATTAGGCCCGGCATCTCCTTCGCAACCTGGGCGAGCGCCTCGGTGCCGTTTGCGGCCGTGCGCACGCCGTAGCCCGCGTTCTTCAAATAGAGCGAGACGAAGCTGGCGATCGAGCTTTCATCCTCGACCACCAGGATGTTCGGTGCCGTGGCGTTCACGCTACGGAGCCGTTGCCGGCTGGACGCCGAACTGCTTGGCGATTGTCCATACCGGGACAGGATTCCATTTCCCGCTGTCGAGCGCGTACTTGCCCGTGTTCGAGGCAAACGCGTCGCCGGTCAACTGCACGCTGCCGACACCGACCGCGGTCAGGTCAACGCCCACCGCGCTCAGGTCAGGCGTCGGGCCGCGGAAGACCAGCTTGTACTTGCCGCCGGTGACCCGGAAGTGGATGTCGCGGCCCGTGTAGACGGTCACGCCCTCAGTCCTTCCGGGCACTGCGGTCTCGGCGCCGGAGACGTAGATCGCACCGTCACCCGCCACCGGATCGGTAGCGACGAGCTTGCCCCTGTCCAACTGCCCCCAGACGGTTCCCCGGATCCCCGTGAGCACGATCGTGCCGGTCGCCGCCTGGATTTCGAGCACGCCGTCGCCCGTCGCGTGTGAGGCTGCAACAGCCACAGGAACCGCAACGAGGCCGCAAAGCAGGGTGAGGCAGAGCCGGCGCATCGGCAAGACACAGTCTTTCCTGCCGAATTATGCCGCGAATGAGCGAAACGTAAGGACTTTTTGCGTGGACTCGCGGTAGCGTCGCCCTCGGTGAGGATCCCCCCTTCCGCCCTCTTTCTCGTCGCCGCGGCTTTCGCGTCCGACCTGTTCCCCTCCGTTGCGCCGTCGATTTCGACCGTCGAGGTGATCGTGACGGTCGCGCTCGTGGTGATCCTTTACGACGGCGGTGCCTCGATCGGCTGGAGACGCTTCCGCGCGGCAGCGGTGCCGATCGTCTCGCTGGGCATCCTCGGCACCTTCGCAACGGCAGGCGCAGTGACGGCATTCGCGCATCTCGTCCTCGGCCTCGGTTGGCTGACTGCCGGGCTCCTCGGCGCGGCGATCGCCCCGACGGATCCAGCGGTGGTCTTCTCCGTGCTCCGTGGTGGCCACCAACTTCGCGGCCGCACGCGGACGATCCTCGAAGGTGAGTCCGGCGCCAACGACCCGGTCGGGATCGCGTTGATGCTCGGCCTGATCGCGTTCGCGACGCACGCGAACGCGAGCTTCTGGATCGTCGGCCGCGTGCTCGGCGAGCAGGTCGTAATCGGCCTGCTCGTCGGCCTCGCCGGGGGCTTCCTGGAACGGCGCCTGCTGCGGGTCGGCTGGCTGCGCACCCTGGTGCTCGTCGCGATCGTCTACGCGGTCGCCGACCTCGCGCACGGGTCCGGCTTCCTCGCGGTGTTCGTGATGGGGCTCGTCGTCGGCGATATCGAAGCGCCGTCGCAGTCGCTGCAGGACCGGCTCGCCTCCGCAGCGGAGATCGTCGCGTTCGTCGCGCTCGGGTTGACCGTCAGCATCTCCGGCATCGGCGCCGGCCGCTGGGGTGAAGGGCTCGCGCTTGCGGCGTTCGTGACGCTGGTCGCCCGTCCGGCAGTCGTCGGAGCGCTCCTTGCGCCCGTGCGGTTGCGGCACGGCGAGCGGCTGTTCGTGATCTGGGGTGGGCTGAAGGGCGCGGTGCCGATCCTGCTCGCCGCGTTCGCCGTCACGCATCACGTGCACGACGCAACTCGGATCTACGAGATCGTGTTCGTCGTCGTGCTCGCGTCGGTCGTCGTGCAGGGCGGGACGATCCCCGGCGCTGCACGGCGACTCGCTAGGCCACGCGGCGAACGTGCTGGCTGAGCCCGCCGGCCTGCACGTACTCATACGCGTCGACGACCCGGACCGCGCCGCCGTCATGCGCGATCGGCTCGCAAACGACGCACACGCTCTGATCGCGGCGCGACCAGCGCCACGTGCGGTAGCGCTCACCGGCGAGCAGTGTGCGGCGGCAGATCTGACACATCGCCATCTGCCGGGCAAAGGTACGGCGAGGGTCGGACGGTCTACCGCTCGAATCTGGTTCGGCTGACACCGAATCAGGTTCGGTCTCGGCTCAGTAGGTGTAGAAGCCCTCGCCCGTCTTGCGGCCGAGCTTGCCGGCCTGCAACATCCGGACGAGGCGTGCGGGCGGCGCCATGCGCGGTTCGCGCAACTTTGCGTAGAGCGCCTCGCTTGCGTGGACGTGCACGTCGGCGCCGACGAGGTCGAGCAGTTCGCACGGGCCCATCGGCCAGCCGGCGCCGAACTTCATCCCGGCGTCGAGGTCCTCGGGCGTGACGCCGGCCTCGTCGAGCACGCGCACGCAGTCATTCAGCAGCGGGATCAACACGCGGTTGACGACGAACCCCGGCGTGTCGGTGCAGCGGATCGGCGTCTTGCCGAGCTTTGCACCGAGCTCGAACGCAGTGTCGAAGACATCGGCCGCAGTGCGCTCCGCGCGCACGATCTCGACGAGCGGCATCAACGGCGCCGGATTGAAGAAGTGCATGCCGACCGCGCGCTCCGGACGCTCGAGTACCGATGCGATCTCGGTCACCGAGAGCGCAGAGGTGTTCGTCGCGAGGATCGTGTCGTCGCGGACGACCGACTCGAGCACCTGGAAGAGCTCGTGCTTCACCTCGAGATCCTCGTATGCCGCCTCGATCACGACGTCGCAGTCCGCGAGGTCGGCGAGAGCGGTCGTGAGGCTCAGCCGCGCAACCGCCGCGTCACGCGCTTCGGCCGTCAACGCTCCCTTCTCGACCTTCCGCGTCAGGAAATGCGCGATCTGGTCGCGCGACTTCTCGGCGCGCGCGAGGTCGACCTCGCGACCGATCGTGTCGAAGCCCGCTTCGACCGCCAGCTGTGCGATGCCCGAGCCCATCGCGCCCAGGCCGACGACACCGATCTTCACAGGCGCTCGACGACTCCCGCGATCGCCATACCGAAGCCGACGCACATCGAGGCGATGCCATAGCGCGCATCGCGTCGCTCGAGCTCGGAGACGAGTGTCGAGGTGATGCGCGCACCGGTTGCGCCGAGCGGATGCCCGAGTGAGATGCCGCCACCGTTCGGATTGACGTCCGACATGCGCTGCTCGAGGTGGAGGTCCTTGACGGTCTGCAGCACGACGGACGCGAACGCTTCGTTGACTTCGATCACGCCGATGTCGTCCATCGTCAACCCCGCCTTCGCAACTGCCTTCTCCATCGCCTGCGGGTTCCCGTGCAGCATCCGCGTCGGATCGACGCCGGCGATGCCGAAGGAGACGAACCGGGCGCGCGGCTGCAGGCCCAGGCGGTTGACCGCCGCTTCGCTCGCGATCAGCACCGCCGCCGAACCGTCGACGATCTGCGATGAGTTGCCGGCCGTCACAACGCCGTCGGGACGGAATGCCGGCTTGAGCGCCGCGAGTGCCTCGAGGGAGGTCTCACGGCGGGCTGCCTCGTCGACTGCGAACACCGGCGGCGCAGCAACTCCGCCGCCGCTCGATGCGCTGGGCGCCTCGGGGAGCTCGATCGGGATGATCTCCCGTTCGAATTTGCCCTCGTCGGATGCGGCGAGCGCGCGGCGGTGCGACTCGAGCGAGTACGCATCGAGCTCCTCGCGCGTTAGGTGCCATTCGTCGGCGAGCAACTCGGCCGAGGTTCCTTGCATCACGATCTCGTGCCGGTCGGTCACCTGCTCCGAGATGGATCCGCCGTTCGAGCCCATCGGGACGCGCGACATCATCTCGACGCCCGCCGAGACGACGACGTCGAGCTGGCCCGCCATGATCGCCGCCGCCGCGTTGAAGTTCGTTTGCATCGATGAGCCGCACTGACGGTCGACGGTCGTCGCAGATACCTCGACCGGCCAGCCGGCGGCGAGCACCGCCATCCGCCCGACGTTCCAACCCTGCTCACCGATCTGCGTGACGCAGCCCATCTGCACGTCCTCGATCTCGAGCGGATCGAGATCGTGGCGCGCGATCAGGCCGTTCAGCACCTGTGCAGCCAGGTCGTCTCCGCGGAGGACCGAAAGCGTCCCGTTCTTGCGGCCGATCGGCGAGCGTACCGCGTCGACGATGAAGGCGTCCATCACCTCAACTCTATCCGGGCGCATTGCCGTCAATCCGCGAGTGCCGGCTCGAGCGCCGGCACGCGCCGCGAACGCCACTCGAACGCGAGGTTCACCGCGACGAACGTTGCGGACGCGTAGACCCAGCCGGCAAGGCAGTCGACAACGTAGTGCTCGCCCGAGTAGACGAGCGCGAACGCCATTGCGAGCGGGTAGAACGCGAGCACCGGACGTACCCACCGCGGTACGAGGCGCCAGAGATACAGCGTCACGAGCAGCGCGTAGGCTGCGTGAAGCGACGGCATCGCCGCCACGTTGTTCGCGTAGTTCTGCCCCTTCTCGAACAGCGATCCGTAGTGAGCGATCGGCACATGCAGCCAGACGATCCCGACCAGGCGATTGGACTGCCCGATTGTGCCGTGCTGGGCTGCGAGCCACGGCGGCACCGCCGGGTAGAGGACATAGGTCGCGTACCCGGTCAGGGCGAGGACACACACCATCGTTGCGAAGCGCGCGAACTTGTCGTGGGCCCAGGTCCAGAGGATCGCGGCCACGATCAGGGTCGCGAAGAAGTGCGTCAGGTAGACGAACCACGTGAGGTAGTCCCACCACTGAAGGTCGCGTGCGCCATGCCACAGGTGCGACTGGAGCCAGACGGTAGGGATCGGCTTCCCGAACAGCGCGGCCTCGACGTGCACCTGCGGGAACTCGCGTGCCGGGAAGACGAGGCCGTCGGCGAAGCCTCGCAGCCGGTCGTAGATGAACAGCACCGCGACGAACGGCCCCCATTCGATCGCGAACCGCGGCACACGCGTCCGTAGGTCGGTGATCGAGAACGCGGCTATGCCGATCGCGAACCAGACGATCACGAGATCGTGCGAGGTCGGGACCCCAAGGCTGAACACCATCGCCGCGGAAGCGACGATGTATGCCACAGGCATCCAGAACCTGAGTCCGTTCCTCGGGCTCACAGACTGCATGTTCGCATTACAGTTGCAGCATGGCGACAACTGCCACCGACCATCCCCTGCTGATCGCCGGCGAGCGCGTCGAGACCGGTGACTGGACCGAGGTCCGCTCCCCGTACTCCGGCGAGCTTGTCGGGCGCATCGCGAAAGGCGGCGCAGC
>JAYUEQ010000278.1:0-7366 GCA_043739205.1 Thermoleophilia bacterium | reverse complement strand
GCGCGCCGCCGAGGCTCGTGGCGTTCAGGATCAGCTTCGTGGAGGTCTCGACCGCCCGCGGATCGGCGACGTCGAAGGAGATGACACCGCCGAAGCCGGGGTACCGCACGACCGAGACGGCCGGATGCGCTTCGAGCCGCAGCGCCAGTTCGGTCGCCGTTTCGGTGTGGCGGGCCATGCGCGCGTCGAGGGTGTCGAGGCCGCGCACGAGTGCCGCGGCGGCGTCGGGCGCCGAGACGACTCCGGCGGTGCCGCGAAACTCGCGCAGGCGGGCACTCCGTTCCGGGTCGCGTGTGACGGTCGCCCCGAGCAGCGCGTCGTGGCTCCCGGTGAGGTACTTGGTCGCCGAATGCAGAACGACGTCGGCGCCCTCGTCGAGCGCGCGGAGATAGGTCGGCGTCGCCAGGGTCGCGTCGCACACGACGACGCCGGAATGACCGCGAAGCGAGCCCCAGTTCGGCATCGTCAGCACCGGGTTCGCGGGCGCCTCGACCCAGACGATGTCCGCCGCGGGCGCCGGTCCGATCTGGTCGTACTCGACGTAGGAGATGCCCCACCCATCGAGCAAGCCGAGCAGCCTGCTCGTGCCGTAGTAACAACCCTCGGCGAGCGCGACCGTCATGCCGGGTCGCCCGAACGCGAGCAACACCGTCAGCGCCGCGCCCATGCCGGATGCGTAAAGGAGCGCATCGCCGTCTTCACGCCGGCCGAGCTCTGCCTCCGCCGCAACGCCTGACGGATGGTCGTAGCGGGAGTAGTAGAAGCGGCCGGGCTCGCCGCGCTCGTCGTAGGGCCAGATCGTTGAGCGATCGACGGGGGTCACGCGCTGACTCTAGTTAGAGGATTGACACCGGGATGGATGTCAGCGAATCTGACTTGCGAATGGGGAGGGGGTCTGCGGCTTCTAGTGCCCTCGTGCAATCGACGATGCTCGGTGAGCTCGTCGAGCACGCGAACGTGGGCGTCCTCGCGGCGGACTCCGGCCGCTACATCGCGGCGAACGGATACGCCTGCGAGCTGACGGGCTACGACCGCTCGGAGCTGATCGGCCGACCGATCGACGAGCTCTGCCTGCAGCGCGGGGGCGGAGTGTTCGCGCTCGGTTGCAAGAACGGCGAAACGGTCGAGGTGGGTTACCGGATCGTGGATGCGTCGCTCGCAGGGATTCCGGTCGTGCTCAGTCTGTTCTGGCCCGTCTGACGGCGTCGACGAGCAGGTCGATCTCGTCGTCCGAGTTGTAGTAGTGCACCGACGAGCGCACGACCTCGTCGAGCCCCCGCGCTCCGAAGTCGAGCTGCGCTGACGCGGCGTCCATGACCGACACGTTGATCCGTTCGGTGGCCAGGCGGCGCTTGACGACGGGTGCCGGGACATTCGCGAGGGTAAAGGTGACCGTCGCACCGAGCACGGCGCCCCGGTCGAGCAGCGTCACCTCAGAGATGTCGGTAAGCAGTGATCTCAGTCGCGACGCGAGCGCTCGG
Source organism: Thermoleophilia bacterium (assembly GCA_043739205.1). Classification (GTDB taxonomy): domain Bacteria; phylum Actinomycetota; class Thermoleophilia; order Gaiellales; family Gaiellaceae; genus PALSA-600. The sequence goes on along the minus strand of JAYUEQ010000278.1, from coordinate 5,885 downwards.
ATGCGCTCCCACACCGCTTCGGCGCCGATTGCGAGCGCGTAGTCCACTGCGACACCGAGGCCGATCTTGCCGGCGTAATAGGTCTCCCAGTTCTCGAAGCGACGCGCGTCGGCGCGGATGCGGTAGTTGCCGTCGGGTTGCCATTCGGCCGCGTGCATGTCGAGGAACGGCGGCTCGAGTCGCTCGATCAGATCACGACGTACGTATAGGAAGCCTGTTCCGCGTGGGCCACGCAGGAACTTGCGGCCGGTGCCGGAGAGAATGTCGCAACCGATCTCGTTCACGTCGACGGGTAGCTGGCCGATCGACTGGCATGCATCGAGGAGCAGCGGCACGCCTGCTGCGCGAGTCACACGGCCGACGTCGGCGGCCGGGTTGACGAGACCGCTTTGTGTCGGCACGTGTACGAGCGAGACGAGCTTCACGCGCTCGTCGATCAGGCGCTCGAGCGCGGTGACGTCAATCTGTCCGCTGTCGTCGTCGGGCACGACCTCGATGCTCGCGCCCGTCCTGTCGGTCACTTGCTTCAGCGCGATCCAGTTCGATGCGTACTCCGCGCGCCCGGTGAGAATGCGATCCCCCGGCTTGAACGCGAAGGCGTAGAACGCCATGTCCCATGCGCGCGTTGCGTTCTCGACCACGGCGATCTCGTCACGGTCGGCGCCGATCAGGCGGGCCAGCGCGTCGTAGGTGTGCTCCCAGCGATCCTTGCGTTCCGCCGCGGCTTCGTACCCGCCGATCTCCGCCTCGCGCTGCAGATGCCCGACGACGGCGTCGACGACCTGCCGCGGTGGCAACGCAGCGCCCGCGTTGTTGAAGTGCGCGACGTGCTCGACGCCGGGGGTGTCGGCGCGCACGCGCTCGATGTCGATCACCTTGCGTGTGCCAGCGCGTTCAGCGGTTCGAGCAAGTCGATCGCGCGACTCGTCCAGTCGTCGCCGCCCCGATAGAGCTCCATCAGGGCGCCCCCCACGTCCGGGCCGAGCAGGTTCCGCACCTCGGCGTCGGGCGGCTCGTGCTCCGGGCGGCCTGTGGCGGCTTCCGGGCTCAGTGCCGCGGCGAGGATCGCCTGGGCGACGGCGTTCCGCGTCGCGCGCGCGAACGCGGCGCGATCGCCTGCGACGGCGGTGTCGACGGCATCACGCAGCGGCCGCAGGACGTCGGTGCTCACGTCCTTATTCTGCTCTAGTCTGGCGCGAATGGCGAAGGCAGAGAAGCGGACGCACGACACGACCCGCGAGAAGCTCGAGTGGCTCGAGGATCTTCGTGACCAGTCGGAGCACCACGGCTCGGAGAAGGCGGTCGCGAAGCACAAGGACGCGGGCAAGCTCCTCGCCCGGGAGCGCGCCGAGAAGCTCTGCGATCCCGGCACCTTCGTCGAGCTCGACCGCTACGTCCGCCATCGCGAGTCGAACTTCGGGATGCTCGACCGGCGACCCTATGGCGACGCCGTCGTCACCGGCTCCGGCGAGATCTTCGGCCGCCGCGTCTTCGTGTTCAGCCAGGACTTCACCGTGTTCGGCGGCTCGCTGAGCGAGGTTTTCGCCGAGAAGATCTGCAAGGTGATGGACATGGCGGCGAAGTACGGTTGCCCGCTGATCGGGATCAACGACTCCGGCGGCGCGCGGATCCAGGAGGGCGTCGTCTCCCTCGCGGGCTACGCCGAGATCTTCTGGCGCAACGTGCAGAGCTCGGGAGTCATCCCGCAGATCTCACTCGTCATGGGGCCGTGCGCGGGCGGTGCCGTCTACTCACCCGCGATGACGGACTTCATCCTGATGGTCGAGGGCTCGTCGTACATGTTCATCACCGGCCCCGACGTCGTGAAGACGGTTACCGGCGAGGAGGTGACGCAGGAAGAGCTCGGCGGAGCCCTGGCGCACGCGACCAAGTCCGGTGTCGCGCATCTGACCGCATCGAGCGAGGAAGCTGCGCTGGAGGACGCGCGCTACCTGCTCAGCTTCCTGCCGCAGAACAACGCGAGCCCGGCCCCGTACGACGCGCCAGCAGATCCGATCGATCGCGAGGCGCCCGAGCTCGACGAGCTCGTGCCCGACGAGGCCACCAAGCCGTACGACATCAAGCGCGTGATCAACGCGGTCGTCGACGACGGAGAGTTCCTCGAGATCCAGCCCCTCTTTGCCGAGAACATCGTCTGCGGCTTTGCGCGGCTCGGCGGCTACAGCGTCGGCATCGTCGGGAACCAGCCGAAGGCTCTTGCCGGCGTGCTCGACATCAGTTCGTCGGAGAAGGCGGCGCGCTTCGTCCGCACGTGCGACGCGTTCAACATCCCGCTCGTCACGTTTGTCGACGTCCCCGGGTTCCTGCCGGGCACGGAGCAGGAGTGGGGCGGGATTATCCGCCACGGCGCGAAGCTCCTGTACGCCTACTGCGAAGCGACGGTGCCGAAGCTGACGGTGATCACGCGTAAGGCATACGGCGGCGCCTACGACGTCATGAGCTCGAAGCACGTTCGCGCCGACTTCAACTTCGCGTGGCCCACCGCCGAGGTTGCTGTGATGGGCCCCGAGGGCGCCGTCAACATCATTTTCCGCAACGAGCTTGCGGAGGCTGACGATCCCGAGTCACGGCGCGCCGAGTTGATCGCCGACTACCGCGAGCGGTTCGCGAACCCCTACAGCGCTGCAGAGCGAGGGTATGTCGACGACGTGATCCAGCCGAGGCGCACGCGGCCCGTGCTGATCAACGCGCTGAAGACGTCGATCACGAAGCGCGAGCCCACGCCGAAGCGCAAGCACGGCAACATCCCGCTATAAGGAACGGCGCCGGCGAAGCCGGCGCTCGGAAAGGTGTCTGACACCGTTCCGGTGTCAGACACCGCGGAACGCAGTTCAGCCGGCGTCGCGGATTTAGAGCTTGACGAGCTTGACGAGGACGCCGTCGGTGCACGCCATGCCGACGCGGTCTCCGACGTGGAAGTCGCCGAGATGCGCAGTGGCGGGAACGGTGCAGCTGACGTCGCCGTGCTCGCCGTGCACGGTCAGGGACGAGGTCGAGAGCGCGCTCAGCGTGCCTCCGGCGGTGACCGTGTGACCGTCGGTCGGCGGAGCCGGTGTCGGTGCCGGTGCCGGTGCCGGAGGTGCCGTCGTGTCGCCCCGGACGAGCGCCTTCAACACGCCGCCGAGGCACCCGAACTTCACCCTGTCGCCGACCTTGACCTCGGCGACGCTCGGCGAGCCGTCGCTGATCGAGCACGTGAGATCGCCACCGTCGGTGTGCACGGTGAGAGAGGTGGGCGAGACCGCGCTGACAGTGCCGGCGCCGGTCAGCGGGTGCGGTTCCGGCTGCGGCTGCGGCGCGGGGACGGCCGGAAGCTTCTTGAGGAGCACGAGCTGGTTCGTTCCTGCCTTGCATCCGGCCAGCACGCGGTCGCCGACCTTCACGTCGGCAAGGCTCGGCGAGCCGTCGCCGACGGTGCACGTGCCGTCGCCGTGCGGGGTGTGCACGGTGATCGAGGTCGCGCTCACTGCGCTGACCGTTCCCTCGTAGGCGCGCCCAGGTGTGGTGACCACCGGCGCGATAGCGACGAGGACGCCGTTCGCACAGGCGACATTCACGTGCTGGCCGACCTTGAGGCCCGCGGTCGTCGGCGACGACGGGCCGATCGTGCACGTGAAGTCGTGGTCTCCGTCGTGCAAAGTGATCGATCCGTCGGTGAGCGCGGTGATCGCCCCGGCGAACTTCGTCGTCTCCGCATCATTCGCGGGCGAACCGGCCGGGGTGGTGAGGCGGCGGATCTTCGCGAGCACCAGCTTCCCGCCGGTGCGAACGCACGCCAACTGCACGCGGTCGCCGGCCGCGTAGCCGTCGAGCGACGGTGACCTGTCGGCAAGAGCGCACGTCGTGACGACGTTCTTCGTGTCCTTGACCGCGACGGCGGCCGGCGTGACGGAGACGATCACGCCCTTGAGCGTGCGTCCCTCGGCGGCGGAGGCCGGAAGTGCGACAGCGAGCGTCGCGAGCAGGGCTCCGAGAAGTGTGAGGCCGCGAGTCACGAGCCGCATCCTCACCTCGTGTGGGCGAGGTGTCCTCCCCCGGAATGGGGGTTGGCGCGAGAATCCCTCGATCGAGGCGCGCTGGAGCTAGACGCTGACCGTGACCCGCGAGCCGACGCAGGCGAGAAACGCGCTCACCACGTTCGGGTCGAACTGCGAGCCCGCGCAGCGCTCCACCTCGGCGACGGCATCCTCGAACGAGAGCGCGTCGCGGTACAGCCGGTCCGAGGTCATCGCATCGAATGCGTCGGAGACGAAGATGATGCGCGCGCCGAGCGGGATGCGGTCCTCGGCGAGCCCGTCGGGATAGCCGTTGCCGTCCCAACGCTCGTGGTGATGAAGCACCCAGTAGGCGATCGGGTCGACGCCGAGGCTCTCGAGCATGCGATAGCCGATCTGCGGGTGGCGCTCGAGGACGAGCCGCTCCGCATCGCTGAGCGCTGCCGGCTTGCGAAGGATCTCCTCCGGGATCGCGAGCTTGCCGAGGTCGTGGAGGCTCCCGGCGAGACGGGTCAGTTCGACCTCCTCGGCCGGGAGACCGAGCTGGGTTGCGATCTCCGCCGCGAGGTTCGCGACCCGCTCCGAGTGGCTGCCGGTGTAGGCGTCACGCGAGTCGACGGCGCGGGCAAGCGAAGCGGCGGCCCTGAAGCGTGCGATCCGATCGGCGCCGCTTGCGACCCTGCGGAACTCGGAGAGCTCGGCGACGTCGGCGCGCGCGAGGCGCACCTGGTTCTTGCCGTGCTCCTTCGCCCAGTAGAGCGCGCCGTCTGCGAGGCGGATCAGCGAGTCGCGCTCGCGTCCGTGCTGGGGGAACGTCGCGACGCCGGCGCTGACCGTGATCTGGCCGGCCTTGCCGAGCTCGGTCTCCGCGATGCGTTGGACGATCGACTGCGTCGTCGAGAGAGCGAGTTGCTCGTCCATGCCCACGAGCAGGACGGCGAACTCGTCGCCGCCGAGGCGGAACGACTCGCCGCCCTGGCGCAGCCGCGAAGCGACCTGCGACAGGACGCGGTCCCCCGCCGGGTGGCCGAACTGGTCGTTGATCCGTTTGAAGTCGTCGATGTCGAGAAAGCAGAGCGAGACCGTCCCGCCGTGCTCGTCCGCCTGTGCGAGCTCGCGCTGCAGGCGCTCGTGGAAGTGACGGTGATTCCCGAGGCCGGTCAGCGGGTCGGTGAGCGCGAGCCGGATCGCGTTGAGCGCCTTGTGGGTCGAGCGCTGGTAGAGCGAGATGGCGACGAGCGGGCCTGCGAGCGCAGCGAAGAGGTAAGGCGTCCGCTGCCAGAGCACGACGAGCATCAGGGCGGTCGACGCCATCAGGGTGAACGGCACGATCGTCCAGCGGATGTTTGAGCGGATCAGCTTGATGTAGCCGAGCTCGGATCCTGAGGCCGCGATCGCGGCGGTGACAAGCAGGATGTTGATGATGTAGAGCGTCGCCGCCATTGCTCCGACCTTCGCCGCGAGCATCGGGGCGTCTCCGCCGTGTAGGTGGCGAAGGATCAGGCCGGCGACCGCGCCGACGATCCCGAAGACGCCGGCGTTGAACGTGGCGCGGATCGGCGGGCGGAGCCGCCAGATCAGCGCGACCACGGTCGGGGCCGTGACACAGACCACTGTCGCGGCGGCCCAGCCGAAGAGGACGAGGGCGGCGACCGTGAAGACGAACCCGAGCGAGACCCCGTTCGCGTCCGCGCCTTCGACGGGCACCGGGAAGCGCTCGGCGAGGGTGGACGCCACGAGAAACGCGAGCACGCCGACGACCGTGGTCGTCGAGCCGGGATCGCGGGCAAAAAAGAACGTCGCCGCGAAAAACGCGGCGACGCCGACCAGGGAGACCGGCGCAACGACCGCGAGCAACCTCGCGGGTGG
>JAYUEQ010000277.1:0-11512 GCA_043739205.1 Thermoleophilia bacterium | reverse complement strand
ATCGGCAACTGGTGGAACCAGGAGCTCTACGGCAAGCCGACCAAGCTTCCCTGGGGGCTTGAGATTGATGCAAACCACATCACGAACCCGCAGTACTTCGCGTACAAGACGTTCCATCCGACCTTTCTCTACGAGCTGATCTGGGATCTCGTCGGCGTGCTCGTCCTGCTCTGGATCGCGCGCCGGTGGACGATCCGCCCGCCGGGGCTCTTCGCGCTCTATGTCGCCTGGTACTGCTTCGGCCGTTTCTTCGAGGAGCTCCTGCGCGTCGATCCCGCGCATCACATCGCGGGGCTGCGGTTGAACGCCTGGGTCTCGATCATCCTGTTCGTTGCCTCCGTCGCGTACTTCATCTGGCGCCAGAGGCGGGCGCCTGAGCGGGGCGCGCGAGAGGCGCGTCGTGAGCCGCCCAAGGGCCCTGCGATGACGATCCCGAAGGGTCGTCGCGTCCGGTAGCGGCAGTACCTTGTCGTGGTGACACCGGTAGCCGTCCGCGAGCTTGAGCTGGACCTCGACGCGTTCGAGGGGCCTTTCGATCTGTTGCTGTCGCTCGTCCTCCGGGACGAGCTGCCGCTCCGCGAGCTCGACCTCGCGGAGATCGTGATCTCGTTCATCGAGCACCTCCACGAGAAGGGCGAGCTCGATCTGGACGCCTGCGGCGAGTTCCTGATCCTGATCACCGCGCTGCTCGAGCTGAAGGCGCGCGCGATGTTCCCCGAAGAGGAGGCCGAGCTCGCCGAGCTCGAGCCCGAGGAGGCCGCCGAGGAGCTCGCCCGCCGGCTCGCCGAGTACCGGCGCGCGAAGGAAGCGGCGAACTGGTTACGCGGTCGGCTCGACGAACGCCGCGACTACTTCTTCCGGCTCGGGCCCGCGCCGCTCGCCCCGAAAATGGAGCGGAAGCTTGCGCCCCAGTCGCCGCTCAAGCTCGTCGAAGCTCTGCGCGGGCTGGCCGTCGAGCCGCCTGAGCCGTCGGTTGCGCACATGGCGCTGCGCTTCCCGCCGACCTCCCAGTTCCTCGACCGCTGGCGCGCCCTGCTGCGCCGCCGCACCCGCTTCGATTTCGACCAGGAGGTGGCCGGCCTCTCGCGCGTCGAGATCGCCGTCGCGTTCCTGGCGCTGCTCGAGCTGCGCAAGCAGAACGAGATCGCGATCGCCCAGGCTGGGCCGTTCGCCCCGATAAGGATTTCCCGTGCCGACGCTGAAAGGAGTCTTTCGTGGAGCAGTTCAGGAACGCCGTCAGCCCACTCCGCCTGATCACCCTGGAGGTGACGCCCGCTTCCGAGCTGGCGAAAACCGTCGAGGCTCTGCTCGTCGTGGCCTCGCAGCCGCTGCCGGTCGAGGACCTCGCCGCAGCAGCCGAAGTCGACGTCCTGCACATCGCGGAGGCGCTGGAGATCCTCTCCGAGCGCTACTGCGAAGAGTCGAGCGGCATCGTGCTCGAGCTCGTCGCGGGCGGCTGGGCATTCCGTGCCTCGGGCGCCGCGTCAGAGGCCTGCGCGCGCCTGTTCGAGAAGCCGGTCGAGAAGGGGTTGTCGCAAGCTGCGCTCGAGACGCTCGCGATCGTCGCCTACCTCGGCCCGATGACGCGCCCGGAAGTGGCACGCATCCGTGGCGTGAACGTCGACGGCGTGATTGCCGGCCTCGTCGAACGCGGCCTGATCGCCGAAGGCGGCCGCGAGAACGAGTTCGGTGCGATCCGCTACCGGACAACACCGCTGTTCGAGCGCATCTTCGGCCTCGAGTCCCTCGCCGCGCTCCCGCGCGTCGACGATCTGGGTGCCGACGTCACCGAGATCCGCGAGCGGCTCGAAGCGGTCGCCGAAAAGCGCCCGGCGTAAGCGCGGCTCGAAACTCTTGAATCTGGTTCGGCTGGCACCGAATCAGGTTCAGACCTGAGACCGGCTGCGCCAGGCAAGATGGTGGTCATGGACGTCACCGACCAGACCTTTCAGACCGAGGTGATCGAGCGGTCGCAGCGCGAACCCGTCGTCGTCGACTTCTGGGCCGAGTGGTGCGGCCCGTGCAAGATGCTCACGCCGGTGCTCGAGCAGGAGACAAGCGAGCACGGCGTCACGCTCGCGAAGATCGACGTCGACGCGAACCAGGAGGTCGCGCGTCAGTACGGGGTCAGCGGCATCCCAGCCGTCAAGGCCTTCCGCAATGGCCAGGTCGTCGCCGAGTTCGTCGGTGCGGTGCCACCGGCACGCGTCAAGGCGTTCCTCGCCGACCTCACGAAGCCGTCGGTTGCCGACACGATCGACGACCCCGAGATCGCCGAGGCACTCGAGGCGAAGGACTACGAGCGCGCGCTCCAGACGCTGCTCGCGCGGGTCGAGGCGGTCAAGACGCCCGAGGAGCGCAACGCCGCGCGCGAGGTGATGGTGCAGATCTTCCAGGAGCTCGGCCAGGAGCACCCGCTCGCCAGCACCTACCGCAAGAAGCTCGCAGCCGCGATCTTCTGATGCGTCTGAACGCCTGGCTCGCCCGTGCGGGCGTCGCGTCGCGCCGCAAGGCCGACGAACTGATCAAGGACGGCCGTGTGAGCGTGAACGGGGAGCCGGGCCAGCTCAACACGTTCGTGCAGCGCACCGACGACGTTCTCCTCGACGGAGAGCCGCTCGCGAAGCAGCAGCTGACCTACGTGCTCCTGCACAAGCCGGCCGGTGTCGTTACGACCGCCAGCGATCCGCAAGGCCGAACGACGGTCGTCGACCTGGTCGAACTGCCGACGCGCGTCGTTCCGGTCGGCCGCCTCGATGCCGACACAACCGGCGCACTGCTCCTCACAAACGACGGCGACCTCGCGCACCAGCTTGCTCATCCGAAGTACGAGATCGACAAGGTCTACGTCGTCCAACTATGGAAACAGCCGAGCGACGGCACGCTTCGCAAGCTCGCAGAAGGCGTGAACCTCGAGGACGGCCGGACCGCGCCGGCAGAGGTCCGCCGGCTCGCGGGCTCGACGATCGAGCTGACGATCCACGAGGGGCGCAACCGCCAGGTCAAGCGCATGTTCGAGGCCGCCGGTTACCGCGTGAAGGCGCTGCACCGCTCCCGCTACGCGCATCTGACGCTCCAAGGGCTCGAGCCCGGCCAGTGGCGCGAGCTCGAGCCCTCCGAGGTGGAGCGGCTACGTACGCCTAACCCTGCGGGCCGACGAGGTCGCTCATCGGCGTCACGTTCGCGGAATCGCACGTGAGCGCGAGGCAGCCGAGGTTCCAGCCGCCCTGGATCGTGCTCAGCTGCGAGTAGTGGTTGTACGCCACACTCGACTGCCGCGCCGAGTGGTCGGAGTGGGACAGCACGAGCCCGAGCACGTGCCCGCCGCCCGGATTGGCGTCGCAGCAACCGCTCGTGTCACCGAAGCCCGACGGGCCGCTGCCGGTGAAGTCGCTCTCGTCCCAGATCACGAAGATCGCCGAGTTTCCGTTCCACGCCGACGATGACGTGATCTCGTCCACGAGCCCGTGGAGGAACGTGTCGCCCATCCCGATGATGCTCTGTTCGTTCGAGAAGTCGCACGGGTTGGCGTGGGTGTCCGCGATCCCGTGCATGTCATGGCACTGGTCAGGCGCGATGAAGCTGTAGTCCGGCGCGTTGCCGCTCGACAGGTCGGTCTGCAACTGGTCGAGATCGACGACATTCGCCATGCGCGCCGGGTTGCTCGCCACGTCGACATACGAGACAAACGGGTTGTGCTTGCGCTCGTACAGCTGGTTGTGAGGCCCACCGCACGAATGCGCGAACTTGTTGCCGTTGCAGAGTGAGAGCGACTGCTGGTAGTCGCGCCACGTCTTGCCATGTGACTCCAGCTGGTCGACGATGTTCGCCGCGTTGATCGTCACGTCGCCGTCACCGACGACGCCGTTCGTCGAGCCCGACGTGATCGCCACGTAATTCGGCTGGCTGGGATGCGCGACTCCGTAGTAGTTCGAGGCGACCCCAACCGTCTGTGCGAGATGATTGATGTACGGCGCGTTCGGATTGCCGATCAAGCTCGTCTCGCTCGTGTTCTCCATCATCACGACCCAGACGTGCTGGAAGTTCTTGAGGTCGTTCCGCGGTGATGACGCAGAGGCCGTCGTCACGGCAACGACGACCGCCAGCAGTGCTACAGCGAAAACTCCGATCCTCTTCATCTTCCGTCCCTCCCTTGTCGGGCGGCGGCCCGCACGCTGCGGGCCGCCGCGGTTTTCACTGGGCTTTCCTTAGCTCGACAACGCCAAGGCGTGCGCGCGGTCGAGCAGGCTCTGCGCTTGCTTGATCCAGCCCTTCGCCTGACTCTCGTCGATCTGGGCGTTTCCGGCCGCAGCGTCGTTCAGCGCGGCGCGCACCTGGCCTGCGAGCTGATTCCGCTCGGTCGTCAGATTCGCGATCGCGGTCTCGATGCGGTCGTACTTCAGGTCGTCAGTCGTCTTGATTGCCGCGGTCGACGCTGACAGCGTGTCGGTCGCGAACTGGCCGAACGGCGCGTTCACCTGTTTGTAGAGCGCGCCGAGCTGCGTCGTCGTCTTGTTGTGCGCGTTCAGTTCGGACGTGACGGCATGGCTGTTCAGGATCTCTGTGATCACACGGCCGTCGTCCTGGTAGGAGTCGCTCAGGCCGAGGATCGAGTTGATCGTCGGCCGTAGGTCGACATGGTCGGCCCACGTGCTTGCGTCGATGCCGTTCGTCTCGACGCCAGGCCCGACAAAGCCGGCCCACGTGTTCCCGATCTCCTCCTGAGAGTCGCCGTGGTTCCACGCGAACCCGGGATTCACACAGACGTTGCTGCCCGTGCAACCGCCGGACAGGTTTGTCGTCTGGAAGAAGAAGTCCGGATTGCCGAACATCGTGAACGACGGCGTCCGCTTCGGATCTGCGTTGACCATGTGCAGCGCGTTCTCCTCGACGGTGTCGGCCATCTGCTCGGCGATCGGCACGACCGCTCCCGCGTACGGGTTCGGAGCCGTCGCATTCGCGACGTCCCGTTCCAACTTCCGAAGGGTCGGGCTCGTCCGCTCAGGCTGACCGTTCACATAGAAGGTCGGCGCGTCGTCGAAGTGAATGTCGAAGGCCGGCTGACCCGTGGGCAGCACGGAACCGATCTTCACGTTGACCTCGCCGATCTGGTCGGCTGGGCACGGCGTGACCGCCGTCAGTGACGCTTGCGGGCACGCGGTGTGCGTGTACGTGAGCGCACCGGGATTTGCAGCATCCGGCGAACCGGTGCCGCCCGCGAAGTGATCCCCTTCGTCGACAGTCACGACGAACAGCGTGTTGCTCTTGTTGATGCCGTCGTTCTGCAGCCGCTGGAAGAACGTCGCGAACGCCGCGTCGTAGTTCGCCAACTGCTGCTTGTAGTCGGCCTCGCCGGGGCCGGAAGCGCGGGCGAGTGTGTGATTGTCGTGCGCGTCCGAGATGTACGCATAGGTCACGGGCACGCCATTCTCTTGCATCTGCGCGACCATTCCTAGCGTGTTCTTGGCGAGCGCCCCGTCGAAGCCCGGAAAGCCGCAGTTGCCGGCCGGGTCGGTGATGTTCGAGCCGTCCGTCGCCTTCACACACGGCTGGCCGCCGGTGATCGCCGGATTGACATATTTGGCGCCGAAGAGCGCCTTGTGGCCGTCGTTCGAGCCCGGGTAGATCGTGGTGTCGTCGGGCTTTGCCTTCGGGTTGTTTTCGCAGACCGCGTTGCCCGGGGCGCAGTGGATCGCGATGCCGACGAAGTCGGCCAACGCCTTGGCGCGCGTCGCCGGGTCGTTCGCCTCGTTCCACTCGTCCGAGCCGGTCCCGAAGACCTTGGTCATGTCGCCGGATGCAGCGGTCGAGTTGTTCTCGAGCACGATGTTCGCGGTTGACACACCGCCGACGTTGCAGCCGGCGTTCGTGTACGTCAGCCACGGAGCCGGAGTCGTCTGGCCGCCGTCGCCAACCATGTTCGGCATCGTCTCGTTCGTTCCGTCCACCGAGTCGGTCCAGTACTTGAACGACGAGGTGAAGCGCGGCACGCCGGTGCCCTGGAAATAGTCGTACGAGTTCGACACGGCTTGACCGTTGCGGTCCGGGTAGAGCCCGGTCAGCGACGCCAGGATCCCGCCGGCTGTATGTGAGATCAGGATCGTGTGGCTGTTCGTGAGCACGGTGCCGTTGCCCCTGAGGAAGTTCAAGAGATGCGGCATCTGCTCCAGATCCGACGGAACGCCGGTCCGGTCACGCCGGTAGTGCGTGTTGTCGAACTGCAGATAGATCACGTGCTTGATCGCGCCGTCCTTGTTGCCGAGGTCGCACGGCCCTGCGGCGCTCGCCGCGGCCCCGCTGTTGGAAGCAACCCCGGAAACCAACGCGGCCGTGAGGCACGCCGCTGCAAGGACGGCAAGAACTGCCGCCCGTCTGGCCCTGTTCATTGTTCCCCCTTCGTCGTTTGACGGTCCGCGGCGACGCTACGCCGCGGTTACCGACACAGGGGTGAGCGGTCCCGCACAATGCGGTGACAAGGTGGTGCGCCGTGCATGCCGCAGTCGCGTTCCGTGTCCCCAAAACGAGATCCCCCTGGGTCGGGAATTGACTGTGGCGCGAGTCTAGATGGTCAATCGGTAATTCGAGTGCGTGCGGGGATGGCCCCGATCAAGCAGGTCAGACTGGTCGGGCGCGGCGCATAGCGGTGTCTACGTGTAAGCCCGACCAGGCTGAGATGCGCCGCATCGAGGCCACCATCCGTGCGTGCGCCAATTGCCGGTTGACCGTCTAAGGGCGCACGAACCCCATGCGCTCGTACATCAATGCCAGCGTGGGGGCGGAGGCCTCACGGGCCTTGTCTGCGCCCACTGCGAGCATCCGCCGAAGCTCATCCTCGTCCGCCCGCAGCGCGTTGTAGCGCTCCTGGATCGGGGAGAGCAGCTCGACGACCGCCTCGGCGACGTCCTCCTTGAACTGCCCGTAGCCCGAGCCGTCGTAGCGCGCCTCGATCTCCGGGATCGACGAGCCGGTCGCAACGGCGAAGATCTCGATCAGGTTCGAGACGCCCGCCTTGTCCGGATCGTGGCGCACGTCCTTGCCCGAGTCGGTGACTGCGGTCTTGAACTTCTTCCGCACGACGTCAGGCGGGTCGATCATCCGCACGACGCCCTGGGGGTTGCCGGCGGAGGTCGACATCAGCCGCTCCGGCTCCTGCAGGTTCTTGATCCGCGCACCCTCTTCCGGGTAGACGCCCTTCGGGACCTTCAGCGTCTCACCGAACCGCTGGTTGAAGCGCTCGGCGACGTTGCGGGTCAGCTCCACGTGCTGGCGCTGGTCGTCCCCCACCGGGACGATGTCGGTCTGGTAGAGCAGGATGTCGGCCGCCATCAGCACCGGGTAGGTGAAGAGGCCGCCGCTGACGAACTCCTGCTGCTCGGACTTGTCCTTGAACTGCGTCATCCGGCGCAGCTCTCCGAAGCTCGTGACCGAGCCGAGCAGCCACGCGCCCTCGGGGTGCGCAGTCACGTGGCTCTGCACGAACACGGTCGAGCGGTCCGGGTCGAGGCCGTTCGCGAAGAGCATCGCGGCGCCGGCCAGCGTCGCCTCGCGCAGCTGCTCCGGCTCGAAGGCCGTCGTGATCGAGTGCAGGTCGACGATGCAGAAGAAGGCTTCGCCCTGCTCCTGGGTGGCGCGGTACTGGCGGTAGCCGCCTGAGTAGTTGCCAAGGGTCTTGTCGCCCGAGGCTCTGATTCCAGAGAAGACGCGCATCGTGTCCATCAGGGAAAAGTAGACGAGAAACGGTGTCACTACACTTCTTGCAGTGACTGTCACCTCCTCAACCTGGTCGCCCGCCTCCTGGCGAGAGTTCACCGCGCTCCAGCAGCCCGAGTGGCCGGACGCCGTCGCCGCGGGCGCAGCGCTCGAGCGTCTGAAGGGGAGCCCGCCGCTCGTCTTTGCCGGCGAGGCGCGCAACCTGCGGGACAACCTCGCGAAGGTGATCGACGGCCGTGCATTCCTGCTCCAAGCGGGGGACTGCGTCGAGTCGTTCAACGAGCTCTCGACGATGCGGATCCGGGAGAAGCTGAAGATCATGCTGCAGATGTCCGCCGTGCTCACCTACGGCGCGACGCTGCCGGTCGTGAAGCTCGGCCGGATCGCCGGCCAGTTCACGAAGCCGCGCTCGGAGCCGTTCGAGCTCGTCGGCGACGAGGAGATCCCGAGTTTCCGTGGCCACATGGTCCACGACGACGCGCGCACCGCAGAGGCGCGGATCCCGGACCCGGGGCGGATGGTCGAGGGCTACAACCAGTCGGCGGCAACGCTGAACCTGCTGCGCGCGTTCACCAAGGGCGGCTACGCCGACCTGACGCAGGTGCACCTCTGGAACAAGGACTTCGTCGCCTCGTCACCCGAGGGGCAGCGTTATGACCAGCTCGCGGGCGACATCGAGCGCGCGCTCGCGTTCATGGCGGCGTGCGGCATCGACCTGACGGCGGAGCGGCGCCTGCACGAGGTCGACGTCTACACGAGCCACGAGGGCCTGCTGCTCGACTACGAGGAAGGCTTGACGCGCAAGGACTCGCTGAGCGGTGACTGGTACGACTGCTCCGCGCACCTCCTCTGGATCGGCGAGCGCACGCGCCAGCCGGACGGCGCACACGTCGAGTTCTTCTCGGGCGTGCACAACCCGATCGGCGTCAAGGTCGGACCGCAAGCGACGCCGGCCGAGTTGATCGAGCTCGCCGAGCGGCTCAATCCTCTTCGGATCCCCGGTCGGCTCACCTTCTACGCGCGCATGGGTGCCGAGAACGTGCGCGAGGTGCTCCCGCCGCTCCTGCGCGCCGTCAAGGAAGAGGGCCATCCGATTCTCTGGGCGTCCGATCCGATGCACGGCAACGGCATCAAGACCGCCGACGGCGTCAAAACGCGTCGCTTCGACGCGATCATGGACGAGCTCGACGGTTTCTTCCACGCGTGCTGGGAAGTCGGCGTGTGGCCCGGCGGCGTGCATCTCGAGTTCACCGGCGAGGACGTGACCGAGTGCCTCGGCGGCGCCGACGACGTGCTCGAAGCAGATCTTTCTGCGCGCTACCAGACGCTCCTCGACCCGCGCTTGAACGCACGGCAGTCGCTCGACCTCGCGTTCCGCTTGGCCGAGCTGATGCAGACCCGCCCCCGGTAGCGCCGTGCGGACCGCAACTCATGAACCTGGTTCACAAACCGAACCAGGTTCAGTTCTGGGGTCGAACCTGGTTCGCTTTTTAACCAGGTTCGGGAGTTTCTCGGGAGTCCCGTCCGTAAAGTGAAACCGTGCGCGTAGCAGTCATAGGTACCGGCCTGATGGGCGCGTCGGTTGCGCTCGCTGCTCGCCGTCGCGGTGACAGCGTCGTCGGCTGGGACGTCGACCCGGACGCGCTGGCGGCCGCGGTCGCACGCGACGCGCTCGAACCGGCAGGCTCGCTCGAGGAGGCGGTGCGCGACGCCGACCTCGTCGTTGTCGCCGCGCCGATCGCCGCGTTGCCCGCACAGGTCGAGGCGGTGCTCGCGGCTCCCGGCGATGCGACGGTCACCGATGTCGGCTCGACGAAGGCGAGTGTCGTCGCCGCTGCGGCAGGTTCGCCGCGCTTCGTCGGCGGCCATCCGATCTGCGGCTCGGAGTCGCGAGGCGCCGAGAACGCCTCCGCCGGCCTCTTCGAGGGCGCGACCTGGTTCCTCACGCCGGTGGCCCACACCGACGCCGACCGGCACCGCCTCGTGCACGGATTCGCATCGGACGTCGGTGCGACGCCCGTTGCGATCGACGCCGACGCGCATGATCGTCTCGTAGCGATGACGAGCCACGTGCCGCACGTGCTCGCGAACATCGTTGCGAACCAGACCGGCGAATCGCGGGTTGAGGGCCACGAGCCGCTCGCGCACGCGGGCGGCTCACTGCGCGACATGACGCGCATCGCCGGAGCGAACCCGCGCATCTGGGTCGACATCTTCCTCGACAACGCACACGCGATTCGCGGCGCGCTTGCCGAGCACCGCCGCCGCATCGAGCAGGTCGAATCCGCGCTCGAGCAGGGCGACGCGGGCTTCCTTGCGCGCTGGATCGGCGAGGCCTCGACGAACCGGCGGCGCATGCTCGAGCGCGAGTACCCCGATCCGGGCTCGCTCCAGCGTTTGCGCGTGCACATCTCCGACCGCCCCGGCGTGCTCGCCGCGATCACGCAGGCACTCGGCGCGGAGCGCATCAACATCGAGGACTTCGAGCTGCACCACATGTCGCCCGAACGCGGTGGCACCTTGCAGGTGCTCGTCGAGGGCGAGGGCGAAGCCCAACGGGCCGCAGCATTGCTCGAGGGCCAGGGGTACAGCGTCGTCGTATCGCCCGTACTCGATGCAGAGGACACAGTCGAATGAAAATTGAGCCGGCCGCTTCGCTCGAGGGTCACTTCGCGGTCCCGGGCGACAAGTCGATCTCCCATCGCGCGCTGCTCTTCGGCGCGATCTCCGACGGCGAGACGCACGTGCGCGGCTGGGGCCGCTCCGGCGACACCGAATCGACGCTCGGCGCCGTGCGCGCCCTCGGAGTCGAGGTGGAGGAGCTCGGCCCCGACGAGTTGATCGTGCACGGCGTCGGCCTGCGCGGCCTGCAGTCCGCAGCGATCGAGTGCAACAACGCCGGCACGCTCGCGCGCCTGATCGTCGGGCTGCTCGCGTTTCAGGACGGGACGTTCACCTTGACCGGCGACGAGTCGCTCTCGGCGCGGCCGATGGAGCGCGTCGCAGAGCCACTACGACGCATGGGCGCGCAGATCGAGACGACCGACGGCCATCTCCCGCTGACCATTACCGGCGCGGCGCTCGAGGCGATGGACTACGAATTGCCGGTCGCGAGCGCACAGATCAAGTCGGCGGTGCTGCTCGCCGGGCTCGGCGCGAGCGGGCGCACGACGGTGATCGAGCCGCAGCCGACGCGCGACCACACCGAGCTGATGTTGCGCGCGGCCGGGGTCACCGTCACGACGAGGCCGCAGTCGGTCAGCATCGATCCGCCGGAGCGGCTGAGCCTCGGCTCGGTCGACGTGCCCGGTGACTTCTCGTCGGCGGCGCCGTTCATCGTCGCGGCGACACTGATCCCCGAGTCGCGGATCACGATCCACGACGTCAACCTCAATCCGCGCCGCACGGGTTTGCTCGACGTGCTCGAGCGGATGGGCGGGCGCGTCGGCATCCTCACGCGTCGCAAGATCGGCGCCGAACAGGTCGGCGACATCGAGATTCGCTCGGCGGAGCTGACTGCGACGACGATCAAGAGCGCAGAGGTACCGCTGCTCGTCGACGAGCTACCGCTTTTCGGTCTGCTTGCCGCGCACGCGCACGGCGAGAGCTGGGTCTACGGCGCCGGTGAGCTGCGGCACAAAGAGACCGATCGGATCGAGGCGCTCGTCGATGCGCTCCGCGCGATCGGTGTGCGCGCGAAGGGGCACGAGGAGGGCTTTTCCGTCACCGGCGTCCCCTCGCGCCCGAAGGGCGGCAAGATCGACTCTCGCGGCGACCATCGGATCGCGATGCTCGGGGCCGT
>JAYUEQ010000276.1:0-18848 GCA_043739205.1 Thermoleophilia bacterium | reverse complement strand
CCGGCCCCGCGCTCGCGGGCGCGAACATCGGGCTCGTCCCGCTCGAGGCGCCGGAGTGGGCGCCGGATCTCGACGCTGCGCCCGAAGCCGCTGCGCTGTACCTCAACTATCCGTCGAACCCGTGTGCGGTCTGCGCGCCGCCCGGGACGTTCGAGTCCGCGGTGCAGTGGGCGCAACGCACTGGTGGCGCAGTCGTGCACGACGCGGCGTACATGGACATCGTCTTCGACGGTCGCGAGCCGCAGAGCTTCCTCGCGACGCCGGGCTCGAAAGACGTCGGCGTCGAGATGTGGTCGATGTCGAAGACCTACGGCATGGCGGGCTGGCGTGTCGGATTCGTTCTCGGCAACGCGGAGATCATCGAGCGCATCAACCTGTTGAACGACCACAACCGCGTCGGGATCTTCGCGCCGCTGCAAGCCGCGACGATCGCCGCGCTCGAGGGGCCACAGGATTCCGTCGCGGAGCGCGTCGGCGCATATGCGCGTCGCCGCGACGTGATCGCCCGCGCGCTGCCGGAGCCGATTGTCTGCGAGGGGACCTTCTTCGTCTGGCTTCGCCTGCCCGAAGGGCTCACCGCTGAGGCGCTACTGCTCGAGCACCGCGTCGCGGTCGCGCCGGGCGAGGGCTTCGGGCCGAGCGGCGCCGGTTGGGCCCGCCTCTCGCTCGCCGTCTCCGACGAGACGATCGAGCTGGGCGCAGAACGGCTGCAGCGCGCGTTCGCGGCGGTGGCGGCGTGAAGATCGGGATCGTCGTTCCGTTCTCGTGGTCGTACTGGGGAGGGGTGGTCGAGCACTCCGAGCACCAGGCCGCGGCGCTGCGCCGCCGCGGGCACAACGTCCAGATCCTGATGGGCAACGACCCACCGGGGAAGCTGACGCGCTACTTGCATCCGCGCAGCGGTCGCCACGGCGACCTGCCGGAGGGGATCATCCCCGTCGGGCGCTCGGTCGTCGTGCCGGCGAACGGTTCGCTTCCGAACATCGTGCTCTCACCCCGGTCGATCGGTCGCGTCCGCCGCATCCTCGAGGAGGAGCAGTTCGACGTCATCCACGTGCACGAGCCGATGACACCGGCGGTGTGCGTCGCCGCCGTCTCGTACGCGCAGTGCCCGATCGTCGCGACGCACCACGCCCACGGCGACCTCGGCTGGATGGGGCCGGCAATGCACTTCTGGGGCTTTCTCATGGACCGCATCGACGCGCGCATCGCGGTGTCACCGATGGCCGAGGAGTCTGCGGCGCGGTTCATTCCCGGGCCGTACAGGGTGATCCCGAACGGGGTCCTCATCCCCGAGAACGCAGATCCTGTCGACCGCGACCACGCGGTCGTTTTCATCGGGAGGCACGACACACGCAAGGGGTTGCCGGTACTGCTGAAGGCGTGGCCGCAGATCCACGCGGCGACCGGCGCGCGCTTGCGCGTGATCGGCACCGACCCGATGCAGTACCGGTTGCTGCACGCGCGTCTGCGCTTCGACGAAGCGGGGATCGACGTGCTCGGCATCGTCCCGAACGAGGTGCGCACCCACGAGCTCGAGCGCGCCAAGTTGCTCGTCACGCCTGCGCTCGGCGGCGAGAGCTTCGGCCTCGTGCTCGCCGAGGCGTTCGCGTGCGCGACGCCCGCTGTCGCATCGGACATCCCCGGCTACGCAGCGGTCGCGATCCCGGAGGCGGCGACGCTCGTACCTCCGGACGATCCCGGCAAGCTCGCGGCCGCGGTGATCGAGATGCTCAGGGATGAGGAACGCCGCGTCGAGATGGGCCGGGCCGCGCGCGCGCATGCGCTCGCGAACTACGCCTGGGACGACATCGCACGTCAGCTCGAAGAGACGTATCTCGAGGTCGTGGCGTGAGCTTGCGCGACGGCCGCTGGCGGTTCCTGCTCGTTCTGCCGTTGATGGCGGGCGCGATCGCGCTGATCATCTGGCACGGCCCGAACTGGACGAGCGTGCAAGACGCATTCACGCTCGTTCGCTGGGAGTGGGTCTTCGCAGCGATCGGGCTGAACCTGCTCTCGGTGCTTTTCCGCGCGTACGCATGGGAGACCGTGATCAAGCAGTCGATCGCTCCGCCGCGTCCGAACTTCGCGCTCGTCTTCTCCGCGTTCTCGGTCGGGCTGTTCGCGAACGCGGTGCTTCCCGGGCGCGTCGGCGAGCTAGCGCGCGTCGCAGTGTTGCGCCGCCGCATTCCCGGGCGGAGAGGCGCGACGGCGACGCTCGTCGGCTCGGTCTTCGCGCACCGGATGTTCGATCTGTTTCCCGCCGTCACGCTCGTCATCTGGGTGCTCGTCACGGCCAAGATCCCCGGCTGGGCTCTCACGTCGATCGCAATCGTGCTCGCGATCGGGCTCGCGCTGTTCTTCGCCACGATCGTGCTCGCGCGCCGGGCGAACCGCGACGCGCTCGAGGGGCTTGGCCCCCTCCGTGCGCTCCTCGTTCGGGGTCGCCAGGGACTCGCGGTGATGCGCTCCCCGACCGCAGCTGCAACCGCGGCGGGCTTTCAATTCGCTGGATGGACGTGTCAGCTGTTCGCGGTCTGGTCGGCGATGCGCGCGTTCCACATCTACCAGTCGCTCTCCGCGGCGGGCCTCGTGCTCGTGCTGATCAACGTCGCGACGATCTTCCCGCTCTGGCCGGGCAACTTCGGGCTCGTGCAGATCGCGATCGCGTTGCCGCTCGTCAACTACGGCGTGCAGTACGCGAGAGGCGTCGCCTTCGGCGTCGGGCTGCAGGCGATCGAGGCGTCGGTCGGCGTCGGCGTCGGGTTGATCTTCCTCGCGCGCGAAGGCCTGTCGTACGCCGTGCTGAAGCAGATGGACGACGACGAGCGAGTCGATGAAGCTTCTCGCGGCTCCGGCTAGTCTCAAGGGCGTGCTCTCTCCGCAGGAGGCGGCGGCGCTTCTCGCAACGGGCATGCGGCGCGTCGACGGCGTCGAAGCGGTCGAAGCACCGGTCGCGGACGGCGGCGAAGGGACCGCGTCGGTGATCCACGCCGCGCTCGGCGGTGAGTGGCGCACGGCGGTCGTCAGCGATCCGCTCGGTCGCGTCGTCGCCGCGAGCTGGCTCCTGCTCGAGGACGGCACGGCGGTCGTCGACGCAGCGGCTGCGATCGGCCTGCCGCTGCTGCGCGACGAGGAGCGCGATCCGCTGCGCGCGACGAGCCGAGGCCTCGGGGAGCTGCTGCTCGCGACGCTCGCGTCGCGGCCGACGTCGCTGATCGTCGGGATCGGAGGAACGGCGACCGTGGATGGCGGCGTCGGCATGCGCAGCGTGCTCGGAAGCTGGCTGCACGACGTGCCGATCCGCGTCGCGTGCGATGTCCGAAACCCGCTGCTCGGTGAACGTGGCGCGGCGCGTGTCTTCGGGCCGCAGAAGGGCGCCGATCTCGATCAGGTCGAGGAGCTTGAGTCGCGGCTCGCCGCGCTCGAGGAGCTCGCCGCCTATCGCGACGTTCCGGGCGCCGGCGCAGGCGGTGGGCTTGGCGCGGCGTTCGCGGCGATGGGCGCGGAGCTGGTCGAGGGCGCCGAGCTCGTGCTCGACCTGACGCGCTTCGACGAGCGCGCGCAGGGCGCGGCACTCGTCGTGACGGGCGAGGGCACGGTCGATGCGACGACGTTCGAGGGCAAGGCGCCGGGCGCGGTGCTCCGCCGGTGCGAGGCGCTCGGCGTGCCGTGCGAGCTGTTCGGCGGAATCGTTTGCGAAGGCTTCACTGCGCACGCACTGTCCGGCCGGCGAGAACTCGCCGGCGAGGACCTCGTTCAGCTCGGTGAGGAGCTCGCTCTAGCTCTTTAGGACTTGGCTTCGATTTCGCGGAGCCGCTGCGCGAGCGAGACGAGCATCGGCCAGGCGATCGTCGCGTTCTCCTCGACGAGCGGGCGGAACTGCCAGGGCGTGAGCCCGTAACAGCGGACGTCCGTCTTCGCGGTGATCGTCGACGAGCGCGGGCCTTCGTCGATCAGCGCGATCTCGCCGAAGTAGTCGCCCGAGCCGAGCGTGCGCCGCTCCTCGCCACCGACGGTGACGACTGCCTCGCCGTCCTCGATGATGAAGAACCCGACGCCGCCGCCGCCCTCGCTGGTGATTTCCTGCCCAGCCGAGAAGGTGCGGTCGGTGAACGTGCGGGAGAGCGTGTCGATGTGCTTGTCGTCCAGGCCCTTGAAGAGCGGGACAGACTTGAGGAGATCCTTGGGAGCGGCCATAGGCGCGATCCTAACCTGATGCGTCGTCGGTTTGGGTCGAACGAGCAAGCTCCTCGATCTTTCCCTGCACCCCTTCGAGCTTCTCGGCGCAGATCTTGTAGAGCTCCTCGCCCCGCTCCCAGAGCTTCGTCAGCTCGTCGACGCCCGCGTCGCCGCGCTCCAGCCGCTCCACGATCCCTTCGAGTTCCTTGGCCGCTTCCTCGAACGTCACTCGACCGTCGCTCCGAAGTTGCCGTCGGCGACGCGGACGGCGATCGCATCTCCCGGCGCGACCTGATCAGTCGCGCGCACGACCTCGTCGCCGCGGCGGACGATCGCGTAGCCGCGTTCGAGCGTCGCGATCGGGCTGAGCGCTCCGAGGCGCGCGTGGACGGTGTCGAGCCGTGCGCGGCGACGTTCGAGTGCAAGGAGTGGCGCGCGGCGCAGCCGCTCGTGCGTCGCCGCGAGCTTCTGCGTATGGCGCTCGGCGGCGCGGCGCGCGCCGAGGTGCAGGCCGTTGCGGGAGCGCGCGAGCCGCGCGCGCAGCTCGGCGATGTCGGGCACGACCAGACGCGCGGCGGCGGTCGGCGTCGATGCGCGCACGTCGGCTGCGAGGTCGCAGAGCGGCGTGTCCTGTTCGTGGCCGACCGCGGAGACGATCGGTACGGGGCAGTCGGCGACCGCGCGCACGACGCGCTCGTCCGAGAACGGGAGGAGGTCTTCGAAGCTGCCGCCGCCACGCGCGAGCACGATGACGTCGGCGCCACGCCGGCAGAGGTCGGTGATCGCGGTTGCGATCGAGACGGCCGCGCGTGGGCCTTGCACGTAGGTCTCGGCAACGACGATGTTGGCCGGGGGGAAACGCTGGACGATGTGCGTGAGCACGTCGCGCTTCGCGGCGGCGTCGTTGCCGGTGACGAGCCCGATCAGGCGCGGGTAGCGCGGAAGGGGGCGCTTCTTGTCGGCGGCGAACAGGCCCTCGGCGGCAAGCTTCTTCTTCAGCCGTTCGAGCGCCGCGAGGTGCGCGCCGAGACCAAAGCGTTCGATCGTCAGCGCCTTCACGCTGAGCTGGCCCTTCTGCTCGTAGAGCTCTGCCCGACCGAAGACGTGCACGCGCTCACCTTCAGCGAGGTTGAGCTCGAGCGCGTCGAACTGCCCGCGCGGCATCTGCACCGGCAGCGTCGCGCCGTCCTCGGGATCCTTGAGCGTGAAGAACACGGACGCCCAACGCTGCTGGCGGCGGAGCTCGGTCACCTCGCCTTCGATCCAGAGTGTCGGCAGCTTGTTGAGCCAGCGCGCAACCCCGTTGTTGAAGCCGCGGACGGAGTAGACCTTCCGCCCCTCGACCTCCATCGCTTCGACCTTCACCCGGTCGATGCTAGCGCCGGGTTGCGTCAACGCGCCCAGGCTCCATGCTCCCTTGTTGCCGTCGGGCAGGACCGACAAGATGCTGTGATGGAGTCGGAGATCCGGTACGCGCGCAACGGTGGCATCGCGATCGCGTACCAGGTCATCGGCGAAGGCGAGACGGATCTCGTCTACATCCCCGACTACATGTCGAACCTCGTCTATGGGTGGGAGTACCCGCGCTGGCGTGAGTTCTACGAGCGCCTCGCGCGGTCGTTTCGGCTGATCCTGTTTGACAAACGCGGCACCGGCCTCTCCGATCACGGTTCGCAGTTCGCGACGCTGGAAACGCGGATGGAGGATCTGCGCGCGGTGCTCGATGCGGCCGGCTCGTCCAAGTCCGTGGTTCTTGGAGCACAGGAGGGGTGCGGGATGGGCGCGCTCTATGCGGCGACGTATCCGGAGCGCACCCGGGCGCTGGTGCTGTTCCAGCCGGCTGCGGTCGGGGCGGGGCTGGACGACCCTGAGAGCCAGGAGACGCTGAGCGCCCTGCGCGAGGGCTGGGGGACGCAGGAGTTCGCGGATTTCCTGCTTCGAGACGGTTGCCCTTCGCTCTATGGGAACGACGAGGACCGGCGCTGGTTTGCGAACTGGCTCCGCGTGGGCGCGACTCCTGCGGTTGCCTACGCGCTCAACCGGGCGCACGTTGAGACGGATCTGCGCGAGGTCCTTCCGGCAGTGCGGGTGCCGACGTTGGTTCTGTATCGGCGTGGCCGGTTCGACGAGGAGGCCAATGCACGTGACGTCGCCGTGCGCATCCCTGCTGCCCACGTGGTGCGTGTGTCCGGCGAGGACCACTTCGGGATCTTCTTGTCGCCCGACATCGCTGACGAGATCGAACGGTTCGTGGCCGGCGAGGAGCCGCCCTCCGTGCCCGACAGCGTGCTCGCGACGGTGATGTTCACCGATCTCGTCGGCTCGACGGAACGCGCAGCGCAGCTCGGTGACCGAGCTTGGCGTGACTTGCTCGTGCAGCACCACGCGCTCGTTCGCCGCGAGCTCGCGCACTTTCGCGGTGAGGAACGCGATACCGCGGGCGACGGTTTCTTCGCGACCTTCGACGGTCCGGCGCGCGCCATCCGCGCGGGTCAGGCGATCGTCGCCGCACTCCACGGGATCGGCCTCGAGGCGCGGATCGGCATCCACGTCGGCGAGTGCGAGCTCCACGAGGGCAAGCTCGCAGGGATCGCGGTCAACATCGGTGCTCGTGTCGCTGCGCTCGCAGGCACGGGCGAGGTTCTCGTCTCGAGCACCGTCCGCGATCTCGTCGCCGGCTCCGGCCTGAGCTTCGATGACCGCGGCCGACAGGAGCTCAAGGGCATTCCCGGCACGTGGCAGGTGTACGCGGTCGGTCCTGACGCGTAGTCGCGTACGAGCGACCCCGCCGAAGGGTCTGGTCGGAGGCATACGCTTTTTCCCATGAAGAAGGACTACTTCGGCGAAGAGGTCGCGGCGCGCTACGACGACGGCGGGGCGATGTTCAATCCGGAGGTCATCGACCCGACAGTCGACTTCCTGGCGGAGCTCGCGCGCAACGGCGCGGCGCTCGAGTTCGGCATCGGGACCGGACGGGTGGCGCTCCCGCTCGCGCAGCGAGGCGTTCGCGTGCATGGCATCGACCTCTCGGATGCGATGGTCGCCAGACTGCGCGAGAAGCCGGGCGCAGAACAGATCGGGACGACCATTGGCGATTTCGCGACGACGCGCGTCGACGGAACGTTCTCGATCGTGTACCTCGTCTTCAACACGATCGGCAACCTGACAACGCAGGATGCCCAGGTCGCGTGCTTCCAGAACGCAGCCGACCACCTCGACAGCGGTGGCTCCTTCGTGATCGAGGTCGGCACGCCCGACCTGCAGCGCCTCGCACCCGGCGAGAGGTTCCACCCGTTCGACGTGAGCGCGGAGCATCTCGGCTTCGACGAGTACGACATCGCAACCCAGGGGCTCGTCTCACATCACTTCTGGCCGGAGGACGCCGCGTGGCGCGGATCGTCGATCCCGTTCCGGTACGTGTGGCCGGCAGAGCTCGACTTGATGGCGCGCCTCGCAGGACTGCGGCTGCGCGAGCGCTGGGAGGACTGGGACCGCTCGCCGTTCACGAGCGAGAGCCGCAAACACGTGTCCGTGTGGGAGAGACGATGAGCGACAAACGCGATCCGCGCGTCGACGACTACATCGCCGGGCTGCCCGACTGGCAACAGGCTCTCTGCCGGCAACTCCGTGATCTGATCCACGGCGTGGATCCAGAGGTGGCGGAGATCATCAAGCGCACTGTGCAGCCGTACTTCGTGCTGCAGGGCAACGTGTGCGCGCTTCTCGCCGCCAAAGATCACGTCAACCTGTTCCTCTACGACGGGGCACTCGTCCCGGACCCCGACCGGATCATCACCGGTGGGCACACCAACAAGACCGCCCGCACGGTCTCGTTCCGGGAAGGTGACAGCATCAATCGCCGAGCCCTCACGGCGATGCTGAAGCAGATCGTTGCGAACAACCGGGCCGGCGGTTGGCGGACGCTCAAGGCCCCTTAACTGCGTCGACATGACGACAGAACGCTGGGGGTTCAGAGCTCAATGTCGCCGTCACAAGCGATACTCCGCGCATGCCGTGGCCTGCCCCATTGACTGTTCGCGAGGTTGCTGCCGAGCTCGGTTGTTCTGAGGACGATGTCCGCCTGCTGATCCGTGACGACGAACTACGGACGGTCGCTTGCGGGGTTCGACCTGGACTCGTTCCGCGTCACCAACTCGACGCGTATCTGCGTCGGCTTCGGCATCGGCAAAGATCCCCTAAGACGTCGTAGACCCGAACACGTCAGACGCGACGCTCACCGCAGTCGCGTGGTCACCGCCCCCCGCAGCGCCCCTGAACGATACGAGCCGGCGTCAGTGCGACACGGTGTCCGACACTCGTCCGTAGGGGATACCACCGGGGTCAGACCCAGGTGATGGCCGAAGGGGACATTGCGGCCGCACAACCATGCGCCACGGCGCTTTGGCCATGCGCGGTCGGCCTCGGCTCGGGAGGCCACGACCGGGGTCAGACCCCTGAGCTGTCCAGGCCGGAGATCAGATCATCGACGGAACGGGCTCGGTCGCATGGGCGACTGCTGACAAAGACACCCTGAGCGGTCAGCGCTAGCGGCGGGTCGAACTGGTGTCCGACACCTCCACGTGACGCACCTGGCCGCCGCGCACAATCCTGGTGTCAGACACCTCTCCGGTCGTATGGGCGAGCGATGCTTACGCCAGAGGGCGCTAAAGGAGAATTTCGGCGGCGGTCTCGAACGTGCAGCCCGCGATCACGAGCTCGACGGCCCGATGCAGGTCCGCTTCCGAGTGGGCGACCTTCTCAGCGAGCGGCAGGGGATACCCGGCCTCGATCAGCACGTGCAGGCGCCACGATTCGACCTTTTCGCGCTCGGACTGCGGGTTTTCGAGAGTCTGGGGCATGGTGGACGCCATTTCGTCTTGTTCTAGACGATCCCTGCCTCTGGAAGTTGGGCGCCAAACAGAACCATTACGCCCTCGTTGCGAGTTCGTCGACGCGACGTGCCAACTCGTGCAGCCGGGCATCCATGACGGCCCGCTCGGCCTCGGCGTCGGTCGCGATCTCGTGCAACCGCTCCCGCAGGCTCGATTCCACCTGATGCGCACGATCCTCGAGCGACTGAAGAGCGTCGTCGCGCTGGCGCTCCAGCGCTGCGCGCAGGCGGGCGAGCCGCTCCTCGACGCGTGTGGCGGCAGCGTCGCTGACGTGATTCAGGCGCTCCGTCAGAACGCCTTCGGCCTCGCGCGCGAAGCGCTCGACCGCCAGGTCGAGCTCGCGGCTCAACCGTCGGGCCGCCTCTTCGCGCGCCGTCTTGATCTGCGTGTCGAACTGCTGTGACGCCGCCTCCGCATAGCGTTGCGTCTCGCGACCGACGATGCGCTGAAGTTGCTCGACCTGGCGCCGCTCGACGTCGCCGATCGCAATCTGGATGCGCTGAGCGGCTTCGTTGCCCTCGCGCTCTGCGATCTCCGCCAGATCACGCTCGCGCTTGCGCAGCCGGTCGGCAACTTCATGGAGCGCGCGGCGGCGCTCGGCCGCGTGCTGCTCGAGCTCCGCGTTTGCTCCCTGCATCAGTTGCTCTGCGGAGCCGGCAAGCTCGGCGCGCAGACGCGTGAGGAGGTGCCGCTGCTCGTCGACCTGGCCCTGCAGTCCTTCGGCTGCCTGCCCGAGTTTCGACTCCGTCTCCGCCATCAACTGGCGCTGCTTTGCCTCGATGCGCCGGAGCTCCGCGTTCAGCCCTTCCTGCAGCTGCTCCACGTCGCTCGCCCAGTCGGTGAGGCGCTGCTCGACCGAACGCTGCACCTCGGCGAGTTGCTCGCCAAGCCGTGCGCTCGCGTCGCGCTCCCGCTCGACCACGTCCCGGCGGCGCTCGTCGGCGATCCGGCGCTCCTCGTCCGCGAGTTGCGAGAGCGAGTCGGCCCGGAGGCGCGCGAGCGTGCGTTCAAGCTCCTCGGAGCGCTGCCGCACCTCCTCAGCGACGACCTCGTCGAAGGCGCTTTTCCCCCGTTCGATCTCGCGCTCCAGTAGCTGCTGATGGCGTCGCACCTTACGGAGGACGAGTACCGATGCAGCCACCGCAAGAACGGCGATGGAGGCTGCGGCGATGGCGACGATCGTTGCGGCGGTCACGGCTTCATCGTAGGCGCGCCGCCACAAGAGCGACGGCGAGCGCGACCGAAGCCCATGTGAGCAGGACTAACGCGCGCTCGAGCGGTTCGGTGCCTTCCGTCGTCCCCTCCTTACGGCGCGCTTGCCGGACCGGCGTCGAGAGGGTGCGCTGCGTGAGCGTGAGCGCGAAGGCGTAGGCGGCGGCAGCGATCGCCTCGATCCGCAGGGTCTGAGCCTCGACGAAGTACCCCGTCAACACCGGGAAAGCGCCCCACGTGAACGCCAGGCCCCAGTCGGTGTGGAACGCGAGCTCGAGGTTGTAGGCGGGGACGAAGATCGCGCCTGCGATCACGAATGCGAGCAGCCACCAGCCCCACGCCCAGGCCGCGGCGATACCGATCGCGCACGCGCCGGCGAGCGAGACGACCGAAACCGCTACGAGCACGAACGACGGGATGTGGGTTCGGAGGGGACGACCCTTCAGCTCGTCCAGGAAGTGCGCCGAGACGCCGAGTGCGAGGAAGAACGACGCGAGCGCCCAGAGCATCCGGTTGAGGTGGAAGTGCGGTGCGAGCGCTGCGCCGACCGCGACGTACGACAGGTTCCACAGCGTGTACGGCGGATGGAGCAGCGTCACGTAATCGCGCCAGCCGCCCTCGCGTAGCGCGTAGAACGCGGGCCTTACTTCTTCTTGCCCCACGTCACGATCCCGCCGCCGACGCTGAGTCGTTTCGCTTGCACATCGCCGATACCGGCGTCGCGCCATGCCCCGAGTAGTCGCGGCAGCGGCCACTCCTCGTAGTGCCCGCGGATCGACGGGCCGAGGAACCCACCGACCTCGTACCAGCCGTGCCCGATCAACCGCCCCGCGCCCGGCAGACCGACGCGCACCCATGCCTCCCAGAGCGGCCGCCAGATCCCGCGCGGCACGCCGAACTCGAGGCCCGCGATCGTGCCGCCCGCCTTCACGACACGTGCGAGCTCGCGTAGTGTCGCCGCTGGATCCTCGACGTAGCGCAGCAGGTACGTGAACGTGAGCGCGTCGAACTGTCCGTCCTCGAACGGCAGAGAGCGCGCATCGCCCTGTTGCAGCCGCACCTTGCTCGTCGCCGCGGCGAGCGCAACGCGCCGGCGGCCCTCCTCGAGCATCTCGGCGCTCTGGTCGATACCCACGACGAAGCAATCCTTCTGGCGTACCAGTTCGCGTGCCACCGCAGCCGTGCCCGTGGCGACGTCGAGAACCGTGTCGGTCGGGCCCGCGTCGATGCGGGAGACGAGGAACCGGCGCCAGCGCGGATCCTGTCCGAACGACAGCACCGCGCCCCAACGCTCGTACGTCGGACCGAGCGGTGCGAAGAGTGTTGCGGCATCCATACGATTTGACTCTATGGCCCTGACCGATGATCTGGCGCGGATTGCCGTTGCGGCGGCTGAGCACGGCCCCGTCTCGGGCGTGCTCGCAGCCGAGCCCGGGCGCGGCCGGCGGCTCTACTTGATCGCCTTCGGCGGCGACGACGACCGCCAGTGGCTCGTCCTGGACGACGAGGGCACGCCGGTCGTGCGCCGCGACGACGTGCGCGACACCGCGTCGATCGTCGCGATGAACGAGCTCGCCGCCGACCTCGCCGGCGGCGGCGACCTGGAGACGCTGCGCTCGCAGCTCGCGCAGGTGCGGATGGTCGAGCAGGCGCCCGGGATCGAAGAGGCGGAGGAAGCCGCGCTCGTGCTCGAGCGCACGATCGGCGCGCCGCCGCGTGTCGCCACCCCGGTGTTCCTCGACGAGGTGGGCGCCGCAACGATGGCGCTCGAACGGGCGCTCGGCGAGACCTCGTCACCGTTCTCGGCTGCGATCCGCTCGTCGACCGGAGCGGTCGAGGAGTTCGTAGCCGACGTCGAGCGCGCCTACAAGCTTCAGCTCACCTGACTCAGCTACCTTGGACCGATGTCAGAAGGTGGATTCGGTTTCCCGTTCGGCGGCGATCCTGAGGATCTCCTGCGCGGGCTGCGCGAGTTCGCGGAGCAGCAGGCGGAGTCGGTGCATGAGGCGCAGCGCGAGCAGTACGCGACGCTGACGCTGAACACCGCCGTCGAGCTCACCGCGGCGGCGCTGTCGCAGGTCGCGATTCAGGGCAGCGCCGAGGAACAATCGGTTGCGATGCGCGACGCGATGCGCGTGCTCTTCCCCGAGGCGGTGGCGCTCGTCAGCGCCGCGCGCCAAGGGTTCATGCGCGAGAGCTAAGTGCTGAGCGGGTGGGTGACCGCCCGATACAAGCCCCACGCCATCAATGCGAACGCTCCGGCGGCGATCACCACGTCCACGGCCGTCAGCCTGCCGCGTCGCGCCCGGTAGACCGGGAACACGCCGAAGACGATCAGCTGTGAGAGAAAGAGCGCGACCAGCGACGGGCGCAGCACGTTCTTGTCGAACGACTCCGGGTCGATCAGGCTCAAACCGTCGAACGCGACGAACGGCGCACCGATCCACAGCACGAGCTTCCGGATCGGGATGCGCGTCACGGCGTGCAGCAGCCGTGAAAGGGCCAGGTACTCGGCGACGATCAGCCCCGTGACGCTCGCCGCGCCCCCGACCCCGATCGCGATTGCGAGCGTGCGTCCCGAGTAGGCGCTCGCGATCTCGTAGCCCGGGAGGTTCGCGTGCGTGAGGCTCGGGTCGACGGCAGCGAGCGGCCACGCCGCGAACACGAGGTAGCCGGCAACCACGAGCCCTGCCACGACGAGCGTGCGGCGCACCGTGCGGGCGCCGCCGACGACCTCAGCGCCAAGGAACAGCGGCAGGCTGCCGCAGAGAAAGAGCAGCGCCACGTTCGAGCTGCCGCGCGCGAGGTGACCGACCGACGGCACGCGCGTGAACGACGCCGCCGGGGCTCCTCCATGCTGGAGCATCACGAACGCGAGGATCAGTACGAGCGCGAGTTGCACCACGGCGGAAAGAAGAAGCACGCGCAGCACCGTCGTCACCCGCAGGAGCACGAACGCGACGATCGCGACCGGCAGGGCGATCTGGAGAACCGGCCGCCACGGGTGAATGCCGGGAAAGACATCGCCGAGCATCTCGTAGACGACGTCGCTCACCGTGTACGGCAAGTAGAGGAAGTAGCTGAACGACCAGATCGCCGCCTGCGCGAGCGCCGCGCGACGGCCGACCGCGGCTTCGACGAACGCGGCCAGGCCGCCGGCCGAGACGATCTCCTCGCTGTAGCGCAGCCACACCGCGAGCGGGAGCGCGTAGAGCGCGCCGCCGACCAGCGCGAACAGCCCGGCCGACCGTGGATCTGCGGCGCCCGGCAGATAGATCGCTGCGAGCGCGAGAGGCCCGCCGATCGAGGCGACGGCGAAGCCCAGATAGACCGACGGCGGGACCAGAGGGCCCGCCGTCGCGTCAGGTGAAGCGAGGAGGGAGCGACTCAACCCCAGGCCGCGCCGCTGTCCGTCGTCGTGTCGCCGCTCGTGTTCGCGCCGCCACCACCGGCTGCGGTTGGCGCGATCAGTTCGGCCTTCATTCCCTGGGCGGCATGGCCGGGAACGGGGCACCAAAGCGCATAGATGCCCTGTTTCAGGGTGACGAGGAGGACGGCGGTCTTGCCGGGCTGA
Organism: Thermoleophilia bacterium; assembly: GCA_043739205.1. Classification (GTDB taxonomy): domain Bacteria; phylum Actinomycetota; class Thermoleophilia; order Gaiellales; family Gaiellaceae; genus PALSA-600. Next base: position 4,988 of record JAYUEQ010000276.1, on the reverse strand, counting down.
ATCAGTTTGGTCTTCGTCTTCACACCCGTGCCGGAGATCGACAGGGCATGCGCGAGCTTGCCGGTGTTCTTGATCTCGAAGCGAACCGGCCCGGCGGCGGCGTGGGTCGCTGAGAGGCCGATCGTGAATTCGCGCTCGGTGACGCGAATCGTCGTCTTGGAGGCGCTCGCATGGGCGACGACGCCTGCAATGGCGGCGCCCGAGAGGGCGAGGGCGGCGAGGAGGAGGATCTTCATGCCGGGTGGTACGCAGCTTGTCACCTTTCGGTTTGGACTACCATCGCCGCGCCTGTGGCTCTCCTCGACCGTGCGCTCGTCCGGCTCCTGCCGGCCGTCCCCAAGCCTGTCGTCCAACGGCTCTCGTCGCGCTACATCGCAGGCCCGGCGCTCGACGACGCAATTCGGGTCGTCCGCAAGCTGAACGCGAAGGGGAAGCTGGCGACGATCGACGTGCTCGGCGAGGACGTGACGACACCTGACGAGGCGCGCGCGATCGCCGGCCAGTACCACGATGCTCTCGCGCGCATCGACGAGGAACAGCTCGATTCGAACGTCTCGGTGAAGCTCACCGGCCTCGGGCTCGAGCTCGACTACGAACTCTGTCGCGAGAACCTGGAGTCGGTTGTCGGCGACGCGGCGGCCCGCGGGAACTTCGTGCGCATCGACATGGAGGATTCGTCGACGACCGACCGCACGCTCCAGCTCTACCGGGAGCTGCACGCCGAGGGCAGCGACAACCTCGGTGTCGTTCTCCAGGCGTATCTGCGGCGGACCGTCGACGATCTGCCGGGTCTCGACAACGTGCGTTTGTGCAAGGGCATCTACGTCGAGCCTTCCGAGATCGCGTTTCGCGAGTTCGAAGCCGTGCGCGCGAACTACCTGCACGCACTTGAGGCGCTCGTCGCGCAAGGGTCGTACATCGGGATCGCGACGCACGACGAGCACCTGATCCGCGAGTCGCTGCGCATCGTGCGCGCGGCCGGGTTCGAACACGAACAGTACGAGTTCCAGATGCTGCTCGGCGTGCGCCCCGAGCGGGCCGACGAGCTCGTCGCCGACGGTCACCGCGTGCGCGTCTACGTGCCCTACGGCTCACATTGGTACGAGTACTCGGTCCGGCGCCTGCAAGAGAACCCGAAGATGGCCGGCTACATCGCAGCGGACGTCTTTGCGCGCATGCGGCACGCGCTCTCGTAGCGGCGCGAGGATAGTTTTCAACCGTGGCCATTGACGACCATCCCTACGTCCCGCTCATGTTCGGCCCCTCGCCGGTGCACCAGCTCGAGCGCCTGAGCGCGGAGCTCGGTGGCAAGGTCGAGATCTGGGCCAAGCGCGAGGACTGCAACTCCGGCCTGGCCTACGGTGGGAACAAGGTTCGCAAGCTCGAGTACCTCGTCGCCGACGCGCTCGCTCAGGGCTGCGACACGCTCGTCTCGATCGGCGGCGTTCAGTCGAATCACACCCGGCAGGTGGCTGCGGTCGCTGCGCGGCTCGGGCTCGGCTGTGTGCTCGTACAGGAGCACTGGGTGGACTGGCCGGATGTCGTCTACGACAAGGTCGGGAACATCCTGCTTTCACGGATCATGGGCGCCGACGTCCGCCTGGTCGACGCCGGTTTCGACATTGCGTTCCGCCCGAGCTGGCAAGAGGCACTCGACTCCGTCGGGGCGGCAGGCGGCACGCCGTATCCGATCCCGGCCGGCGCGTCGGATCATCCGCTCGGCGGGCTTGGCTTCGCGCGCTGGGCACAGGAGGTCGCCCAGCAGGAGCAGGAACTCGACGTGTTCTTCGACACCGTCGTCGTGTGCTCGGTCACCGGCTCGACACAGGCGGGGATGATCGCCGGCTTCGCGGCGCAGGAGCGAGAGCGGTCCGTGCTCGGCATCGACGGCTCTGCGACGGTCGAACAGACGTGGGCTCAGATCGCGCGCATTGCACGACGCACTGCCGAGGCGATCGGGCTCGGCCGCGACCTCGCCGACGAGGAGATCGTGCTCCTCGATGAATGGCACGCGGGCATCTATGGCGTGCCGGACGAGAAGACGATCGACGCGATCCGTCTGTGTGCCCGGCTCGAGGGAATGCTCACCGACCCCGTGTACGAGGGGAAGTCGATGGCGGCGCTGATCGATCTGGTCCGCTCGGGCCGCATCGAGCCCGGCTCGCGCGTGCTGTACGCGCACCTCGGTGGCCAGCCGGCGCTGAACGCGTACGCCGGCGCGTTTTAGGCGTCGAGCTCGCCGCGCTCCGCGCCTTCGGCTTCGCGGCCGGCCCACGTCGAGCCCGCGGCGAGGTCTTCCTTGCGGCCTTCGAAGTCTTCCTGGTCGAACGCGCGCTCCTCGGGCGTCCGGCGCGATTCGTCCTCCGCACGTTCGATCGCACGGCGGTCTTCGCCCTTGCTCCACTTGCTGAAGAGATCCTTGAGTCCCATCGGCCTAGTCTACGCTCGGGCGATGACCGATCGCAGCCGGCCCGGGGAGGACAAGGACGATCGTCCGCCGATCTGCCCCGCCTGCGGCGTCACCCAGGGGATGAGAGAGACCGGCGATGACGAAGTCGAGTTCGTCTGTCTGGAATGTGGCTTCAGCGACGCGCGCCCTGAGTAAGATCACGCGATGACGGTCGAGGCGATTCATCTTGGCGCGCCGCGCGTGCCGGAGCTCTGGACGGTCGACTCGGTGCACGCAGTGGCCGGCAAAGGGCTCGAAGGCGACCGGCACTTTCACGAGGAAGGGGCGCCGCCCGGCCAGGCACTCACGCTCGTCGAGGCGGAAGTCGTCGAGGAGGTCGGGCTCGCTTCGGGTGAGACGCGACGACAGGTGACGGTGCGCGGCGTCAGGCTGAACGAGCTGATCGGGAAGCGCTTCCGCGTCGGGGACGTCGAGTGCATCGGGGTTGAGCTCTGCGAGCCGTGCTCCCATCTCGAGGCGATGACGCGGACGGGGATCATCAAGGAGCTTGTTCATCGCGCCGGGATCAACGCCGACATTCTCACCGACGGGACAATTCGCGTCGGTGACACCGTCGCCGAGCTCTCCCAGAGCCTTTAGCCGTTTCTTAGCGACGGCTGTTAGAACATGCGCGTGCGGCGCATTGCCTCATTGCTGATCGCGACAACCTTCGCCGCTGCGCTTGCCGCGAGCGGTGGAACTGCGTCGTCCACCCGGCGATTCGCGATCAACGACAGTGCGCAGAGCGTCAGCGCGAACTGGTCGGGCTACACGCTTCAGGACGCGAACGCCACCGGGCTCGAGTTCACAAGCGTCACCGGAACGTGGCGCGTGCCGGTGACGACCTGTGACAGCGGTGCGAATGCTTCGGCTGCGTTCTGGGTCGGGCTCGGCGGTTCCTCGGACACCGCGAGCGGCCTCGAGCAGACGGGCACCGGTGTCGATTGCACGAACGGCACCGCTCGGTACTACGCGTGGTACGAGATCCTCCCGGCCGCCGCGGTCGAGGTTCCGCTGAAGGTGAAGCCCGGTGATCAGATCACGACTTCGGTCAACGTGAACGGCACGACCGTGCTCCTGCAAATCAAGAACCGCACGCACAAGACGAGCTTCACGAAGTCGCTGACTGTGGCTGCCCCCGATCTCAGCTCGGCCGAATGGATTGCCGAGGCCCCGTCGGAGTGCGACTCCGCCGGGCGGTGCACGGTCTTGCCACTCGCGAACTTCGGCACCGTCAACTTCACGCGTGCGGCCACGATCGCCACCGCTCATCCGGGCACGATCAGCGACCCCACGTGGGCGAACGTCGCGATCACTCTCGTCCCGGAGAGCTCGCATCGTTTCTTCGCGACGCGCGACTCGTCGTCGACAGCGGGCGCTAGCCCGGGCGTGCTCAGTGCTGACGGTCGGTCGTTCGCGGTGTCGTGGCTCTCGAACTCCACGCAGTAGTTCTGTTTGACGCGAAGCGAGTCGCGGTAGGTTGGCGCCCCCGACTGCGAGGAGGACGATTTGTCTGTGAGCGAGGCGAGTTCCGCCGATACGCCGTACGGCCGCTACATAACTTCCGCTGGCTGGTTCGTCCTCAACCTCGGTGACGCGCTTGCCGTGCGGAACGACGAGAAGGGCGGCGTGGCATACCCGATCGAATCGCAGGAGCATCAGTTCGAGAACTTCGGCGTCCACTTGCGCGTCCTCTGGCCCGGCGACCCAGAACGCGCTGTACCACTCCGAGGGCGTCCAAGAGGGATTCCTCGTCTTGTCAGGGGAATGCACGCTGGTCGTCGAAGACGAGGAGCGTCGGTTGCGGCAGTGGGACTATTTCCACTGTCCGCCCGACACCTGTCACGTCCTCGTTGGCTCGGGCGACGGTCCCTGCTCCATCCTGATGATCGGTGCGCGACCCGACGATCCGATTCGCTATCCCGTCAGCGACGTCGCCTCGAAGTACGGTGCCTCGGTTGCCACGGAGACGGCAGTTCCTGACGAGGCGTATGCGGACTGGCCCGGCGACTATCAGCCGCTCCGGATTCCGTGGCCGGTCGATTCGGCCGGAGCCGCCTGACGACGGACGACCGCGCCCTGTCTGACACCGGTTCGCTCGCCTGCGCGACCTCTCGGACACTCAGCCGTAAGAGACATCACCGGGGTCAGACCCGGTTGATGTCCGAAAGAGACGTTGCTGCCGCACAACCATGCCCCGCGGCGCTTCAGCCAGGTACTGGCGGCCTCGACTCGAACGGCCACTACCGGGGTCAGACCCCTGAAGTGTCCAGACCGGTCATGAGATCAAGATCGAACACCGGCTCGATGGCGTGGGCGATCGTGGTTACGCCTGAGTGCGGCCGCCGCCGACGAGCAGCGAGAAGCCGCCGTCGACGATCAGCGTCTGGCCGCGGATCATGTCGGCCTCCGCTGAGCAGAGGAACGCGACAGCGCTCGCGATGTCCTCCGTGGTGACCATGCGCCCGACCGGGTTTGCGGCGCCTGCGGCAAGCATCTCCTCGCGGTTCGGGAAGTGCTCGAGCGCGTCCGTGTCGAC
>JAYUEQ010000275.1:0-5346 GCA_043739205.1 Thermoleophilia bacterium | reverse complement strand
CAGGCGGTGCGCCTGGGCTACCCGCTCCGGGTGAGGGCCGGCTCCGTTTTGCGCGGTCTAGTACGGGTCGAGCACGGCGCTCACGCTCGGTCCAGCGTTCCGTGCTGCCTGCCCTGGTGCTCGAACCACCGGAGCAGCGCGAAGCCGACCAGCAGATAGGCGGCACCAAGAGCTAGTTCGGCGAGCAACGGGGTCTGCACGCTTGCGAGCGAGGCGCCTTGGGCGACGCGCCTCGACGCGTCGACCGCGTGGGTCACCGGGAGTCCCTCAGCCGTGAGGTGCATCCAGTGCGGAAGCTTGTCCAGTGGGATGTTGACGCCGCAGAAGATCAGGAGGACGGCCATCGTCAGATTCGCGAGGATCGGAACGTCGCGCAAACGCAGTCCGACTGCTCCGACCAACATGCCGAGCCCGGTGCAGGCGAACGACGCCAGCAGGAGCAGCAGCGCAAGCGCCGGCACCGACGACCAGGGCATGCGGAACCCGAGCAGCAGCGCGCCGCCGATGAAGCCGGTGGACGCAGTGACAGCAGCATTGACGAGCACCGGCAGCGCCCGTCCAAGGAAAAGTGCCGCACGGTTCGCGGGCGTCGCGAGCACGGCCGACAAGGTTTGCGTCCACCGCTCGCCGTCGATCGCGAAGCCCATGCCGAAGAGCGCCGCGAGCGAAGCGGACTGGACCGCGTTGCCGACGACGAACCACGAGTCCGACTTGAGGTGCGCGGTGCGGCCGAGGTAGGCGAAGAAGACGATCTGCGTCGTCGGGCCGATGAGCAGCGTCGGGATATAAATCGACGGCCGAATCCATGAGAAGAGCGCGCGGAAGCTGATCGCGCCGCCGACGAAGAAGATGCGAAACCAGGTCTTCACGTCAGCGAAAGACTGGCGCGGTCGCGGGCCAGTCGCTCGAAGTGATGGAGGAGAACTGCCGCGATCGCGGCATACGCGACGCTGAGCGCGGCGCAGAGGAGAAGCGGTGTCGCGACCTCACCGCCGATCGCCGCGTGGCGCACCGCTCGCATCCCCCAGGTCGGCGCAAGCACCCAGGCGATCGGAGTCACCCAGCCGGGAAGCAGCGAGAGCGGAATCAACATGCCGGTGATCGTCCAGACCGGGTACTCGAGCGCCTGCGAGAGATTCGACGCGGAGCGGTAGACGACGAAGGTCGACGCGAGCACGAGGCCGAGCAGCCCGATCGAGATGACCGCCGCCGGGATCGAGACGGCGAAGAGCAACGGATGCTCGACGTGCAACGGCACGCCGAACAGGAGCCGTCCCCAGAGGAGGGTCGAGACGATCGAGTAGATCCCGATCCCGGCGATCGCCGTCGTGATCGGCGCGAGCACGAGGATCAGCCGTGTGGGCGACGCGACGAGAATCTCGAGGATGCCCCACCAGCGTTGCTGCTGGATCGCTCCGCCGGCGCTCGTCGCCGTCGTCGACCAGATGCCCATGACAGCGGCGCCGAGGGCCGCATAGAGCAGTGACGGCGCCTGGTGCGTCGCGCGGAACATGAGAAACGCGAGGGTCGCGTAGACGAGCGGCCAGATCGCGGCGGTCACCATCATGAACGGCGATGCCGAGAGGTTCTTGAAGTGCAGAACGAAGCCCATCCAGAAGACGCGAGCCGCCTGGATCATGCGATCCCGAGCGAGGCGTGTCGGCGGCTCTGCGTCTCGAAGAAGCGAATGATCGCGAGCCCTGCGAGCGCGTAGATCAGACCGACGCCGAGCTCGCGCCCGATCAGTCCCTGGACCGACGTGAGCGAGCTGCCGCCCGCCACCGCGCGCGCCGCCTCGATCGCATGCGTCAGCGGGAGCCAGGAGGAGATCCTCGCCATCCAGTGCGGCAGTGACGAGATCGCGACGTTCGCGCCGCAGAAGATGAGGAGGATGCCGACGAGGATGTTCGAGAGCACCGAGGTCTCGCGGATTCGCAGACCGAGCCCCGCGTTGATGAGACCGAGGCCCGTGCACGACAGGCTCGCGATGAGGACGACGAGCGCGAGCGGCAGGAGGGAGGACGCCGGGAACGTCACCCCCAGGATCAGCCCGCCGACGATCAGCGAGAACCCGGCGACGAAGAACCCGTTGAGGATGACGGGCAGGGAGCGGCCGAGGAAGAGCGGCAACCGGCCGGCGGGTGAGACGAGGATGTACCCGAGCGTCTGCTGAAACCGCTCGCCCGCGATCGTCTGTGTCATCGCGAAGAGGCACGGCACGGCTGCGTATTGCATGGCGTTGCCGACGACGTAGAACTCGTCAGAGCGCGCGTGCGCGGCACGGCCGATGTACGCGAAGAGCAGGATCTGGAAGATCGGCGTCACGATCAGGGTGGGGATGAACACGGCCGGCGACATGAACGCGAAGAGCGCGCGGTAGCTCATCAGGCCACCCAGGAAGAAGACGCGTAGCGACGTCATGCGAGTGAGAGGGTCGCGCGCTTTCGCGCTGCGTCCAGGAAGAAACGGAGCATGACGACACCGAGCACGAGGTAGACCCCGGCGAGCGCGAGACAGATGAGGAGCGGCACGAGTGGCGATCCCCCATAGGCGGCCGCGCGGATGGCGCGCATGCCCCACGTCGGCCCGAGCGCCCACGAGATCGGGCGCACCCACCCGGGCAGGAGAGAAACGGGCACGAGGAAGCCGCAAACAAGCCAGATCGGGTACTCGAGGACCGCACCGATCGACCACGCACGTCGCGAGCGCACGAACGACACCGCCATCAGGAAACCGAGCGACCCGATCGTCACGACCGACGCGACAAGTCCGAGACCAAAGAAGAGCGGGTGCACGATCGTGAGATGGATGCCGAAGAGGATGCGCGACCACAGCAACGTCCCGGCGACGCAATAGAGCCCGATCGTCGAGGCCGCGATCGTGATCGGCAGGAGGATGAGCGCGAAGTTGGCGGGCGCGACCACGAGCAGCTCGAGCGTCCCTGACCAGCGTTCGCGCTGAAGCGCCGAGCTGGCCGGGACACTCGTCGCGGTCCAGATCCCCATCACCGCTGCCGCAAGGCCGATCGGTCCGAGCGCTACTCGCCCATGTCCTGTGCGGAACATGAAGAACGCCACTGTCGCGAAGAACAGCGGCCACAGGATCGCGAGCAGGCCGTCGAACGCGGAGCGCGACATCATCTTGACGTGCATCAGCCAGGCGAAGCCGAGCAGCCTGAGACCGGCGGCCATTACTCCGCCGTGACGAGCGCGACGTATGCGTCTTCGAGCGTCGGCTCGCGCGACGCGACGCGCCCGACCTCGACGCCGTCGAGCTCCGCGAGCAACGGCTGGGTAAGTTCGCGCTCGCCCGTCGTCTGCACGATCAGCAACTGCTTCTGGTCTCGCTCCTCGACGGTGACGGCGGTGACGCCGCCGATCTCGCGCAGCCGGACGAGGATCGTCTCGTCGACGCCGAATACCTCGATCTCCGTCACGCGGCCACCGGCGACGTTGCTCTTCAGCGCCGCCGGCGTGCCCTCGCCGACGATCTGGCCTTTCGCTATGACGGCAATCCGATCGCAGAGCGCATCGGCCTCGAACATGTAGTGCGTCGTCAGCAGCACGGTCTTACCGGTCGTCACAAGGTCGGCGATCGTCTGTCGCAGGTCGCGCGCGCCAACAGGGTCGACACCGATCGTCGGCTCGTCGAGGAAGACAACCTCCGGGTCGTGGAGGATTCCGCGCGCGATGTGGAGGCGTTGGCGCATGCCGCGCGAGTAGCCCTCGACGCGTTCCTTCTCGCGGCCCTTCAGCCCGACGAGCTCGAGCACCTCGTCGATCCGCCGGCGTTGCCGCTGGCCGGAGACGCCGTACAGCTCGGCGAAGTAGCGGAGGTTGTCGTAGGCGGAGAGCCGCTCGTAGAGGCCGCGATCGCCGCCGAAGACGTAGCCGATCCGCTTCCGCACCTCGCGGGCGTCGTCGACGACGTTGTGGCCGAGCACGCGCGCCTCGCCGCTCGTCGGGAGCAGCAACGTGATCAGCATCTTGATCGTGGTCGTCTTGCCCGCTCCGTTCGGCCCGAGCAGACCGAAGAGCTCGCCTTTGTCGACGCTGAAGGAGATGCCGCGCACGGCTTCGACGTCCAGCCGCTTCCGGCGGATGACGCCGGTCGTCGTCTGGTAGGTCCTGCGCAGATCTATGGCCTCGATCACCGCCATGCTTTCGACCTTAGCCGCCGCGGTTGTCGTCGGCCATTCGGTGCAGCACCGGCCGATCACGGTCGTGCACGTTGCCGGAACGGGGCCACGCATCCTCGTCGTCGGTTGCATTCACGGCAACGAGGCCGCCGGGATCGCGATCGTGCGCGCGCTGGAGCACACGCATCCGAAGGCCGACTTGTGGCTCGTTCCGGTGCTGAACCCGGACGGGCTCGGGGCGGGGACGCGCCAGAACACGCACGGAGTCGACCTGAACCGGAACTTCCCGAGCCTCTGGCAGCACTTCGGGCATCCTGGCTCGACCTATTACTCCGGTCCGAAGCCGTTCTCGGAACCGGAGACACGCGCCGCGCGCGACCTGATCCGCCGTATCAAGCCGCGCTACACGGTCTGGTACCACCAGCACATGGACCTTGTCTGGGCCTACGGCCGCAGCACGGCGGCGGGTCGCCGCTACGCGCGGCTCGCCGGGATGCGATTCCTGCACCGCTCGTGGCTCGCCGGCAGCGCGGCGAACTGGCAGAACCACCTGCGAGGCGTCGGCGCGAGCATCACGGTCGAGCTACCCGCGGGCAGTCTCGACCGGAACGGGATCCGCCAGCAGGTCCGCGCAGTTCTGGGGCTCGCCCTCGCAGCACCCTAATTTGAACTTGCATCGCGGGCACTGCCAGGTGCCGTGAACCCACGCCATCGGCGTCGGGCAGCGCCAGCACATCTCTACCTCGGTCACGCAGTCAGGGTAAGAGGCGGGGAGGACGTTCGGTAAAATGGCCGGGCGTGGCGGCGTAGCTCAGCTGGTTAGAGCGTCGGACTCATAACCCGAAGGTCGGTGGTTCGAGCCCACCCGCCGCTATTGGTGTCTGACACCTCGGTGCCAGAAACTGTTCGCTCTGCAGCTTCGCAAGGTGTCTGACACCTTTTCGGACTGCAGGTCGAGTCCGAAGTCAGGGCGCATTTACCCGGGTCCCGCTACAATCCCGCGGCCCTAGGGCGGTGCGTCAGCGTGCCCGGGGGAGAAACCACCTCACTTAGAGAAGAGACATGGCCAAGACCGGAGTCAGAGTTGCGATCACGCTCGCCTGCACCGAGTGCAAGCGGCGGAACTACCAGACGATGAAGTCCAAGCGGAACACGCCGGACCGCGTCGAGTTCCGCAAATACTGCCGCTGGTGCGGCTGCCATACCCC
>JAYUEQ010000274.1:0-5707 GCA_043739205.1 Thermoleophilia bacterium | reverse complement strand
GAGCTCCGGTGGAATGCTCGTGAGGATCCCGCGCGCCTGGAACGCGAACGGGATGCCCGAGAAGGCACCGAACAGGTAGGCGCCGATGAGGCAGAGGGCTGGACGCCAGAACGCGAAGATGACAAGGGCGATCGCGATCCAGCCCGCGCCCGCGGTGATGCCGTCAACCCACTGCGGCGTGATCCAGAGCGTGAAGCACGCGCCACCGACACCGGCGAACGCGCCCCCGAGCAGCGTGTGCGCATATCGGTAGGCGGTGACGTTGATCCCCATCGCGTCGGCTGCCTCGGGCGACTCACCGACCGCGCGCACGTTGAGGCCGAAGCGCGTGCGGTTGAGGTAGAGCCCGACGATCACGACGAGCGCCCACGACGCGTAGACGAGCGCCGACTGCTTGAAGAGGATCGGCCCGACGACGTCGGCGGTCTGCCACGACTTCGGAAGGAACGGTGCGAACGCGTGGCGGGCCGGCTGGTCGGCCAGGGTCAGATCGTTGCCGAGATACGACGATAGGCCGGCCGCTCCCGCGAAGATCGTCAGCGCGAGGCCCGAGACGATCTGGTTCGCGCGCAGGGTGATGACGAGGAACGCGTGAATCAACGCCATGGACGCGCCGGCGACGGCCGCCACTACGATCGCCAGCACGAGCGAGCCGGTGCGCTGCACGGCCCAGAAACCCATCACCGCGCCGATCAACATCATCCCCTCGACGCCGAGGTTCAGCACGCCCGAGCGCTCCGTGAGCAGCTCGCCGAGCGCGGCGTAGAGCAGCGGTGTGCCGTAGGTGACGGCGGACGCGAGCACCACGACGTACACGGAGTTGTTGATCATGCGGCTGCCTCGACCGAGCGCGCGCCGCGCGAGATGCGCAACCGGTAGCGGACGAGCAGTTCGCCGCCGAGCGCGCAGAACAGGATCAGCCCCTGCATGACGCCGACGAGTCCCGACGGAAAGTCGACGCCTTGCAGTGTGTAGCCGGCGTTCTGCAGACCGCCGAGAAGAAACGCGACGAGACAGACCGCGAACGGGTTGTAGCGTGCCAGCGCCGCGATCACAATCCCCGCGTAGCCATACCCGGCAGCGGTGAGGCCGCGCGGGTCGAGCGAATGCCTGATGTCGCCGTCTTGACTCGCGCCGCCGATGCCCGCGATCGCGCCGGAAAGAGCCATCACCGCGAGGATCTTGCGCCGCGTGCGCATTCCCGCATACGACGCGGCGCGGGGCGAGTCGCCGATCACCTGCACCTCGAACCCGAAACGCGTGCGCGTGTAGAGAAGCCAGACGATTGCCGCGATCACCACGCCGAGCAGCAGGCCAAAGGGCACGAGCAGCGAGCCGACGTGCGAGACGTGCCAGCTGGCGGCATCCGGAAGCGGCTTGCCCTGCGGGAACACCTTCGCGGTCGGGCTCGACGTGTCGCGCCAGTACGACAACGAGTCGAAGATCAGATAGTTGATGACGAGCGCGCCGACGTAGTTGAGCATCAGCGACGTGATGATCTCGTTCGTGGAGAAGAACGCGCGCAGGATCGCCGGGATGAGCGCGAGTGCCGCGCCGCCAACCGCTCCGGCGACGATCATCGCCGGCACCGACAGCCAGCTCGAATGGTTTCCGAGCACGATCCCAGCCGCCGCGCCGAGGATCGCGCCTGCGTAGAGCTGGCCCTCACCGCCGATGTTGAACAGCTGCATACGAAACGCGACTGCGGCGCAAAGGCCCGTGAAGATCAGCGGCGTCGTCGAGACGAGCGTGTCGTTCAACGACTGCGTGCTGCCGAAGCCCGAGCTGAGCAAACGGCTGAACGTGTGCAGAGGCGGATGGTGCGTGATCAGGAGCACAACCGTCATGAACGCGAAGGCAACCACCACGGAACCGACGGGAACCGCAACGAGAAGCCATCTGGGCTGGGCAAGGCGCCGCTCGATCCGGATCACTCGCGATGCCCCCCGGCCATCAACAGCCCGATCTCCTCGACGGTTGCAGTCGCCGCGTCGACCTCGCCGACGATCGCGCCTTCGTAGATCACGGCGATGCGATCGGCGAGCGCCAGAATCTCGTCGAGGTCTTCGGAGATGAGCAAAACGCCGACCCCGTCCGAGGCCGCATCCCGCAGATAACGATGCACGGTTTCGATCGCGGCGACGTCGAGGCCGCGCGTCGGCGAGGCGATCACGAGCACGCGCGGCTTGCCTTCGAACTCGCGCGCAATCACGACCTTCTGCAGATTGCCACCGGACAGCCGTCGCGCAGGCAGATCGGGGCCGCCGCCGCGAACGTCGTAGCGCTTGATCAGCTGTGCGGCGTAGTCACGAATCGTGCGCAGCCGGAGCAACGGGCCCTTCACAACGCTGCGCCCGCGGTAGGACTTGAGGACGACGTTCGATGCGATCGACAGTGACGGTGCGACACCGGTGTGCAACCGGTCCTCCGGCACGTGTGCAACGCCCGCGAGGATCGCCTCGCGCGGATCGCCGCCGCGAAGCGACTTGCCGGCGACGGTGATCGTGCCGCGGGTCGGCGCGCGCATTCCCGTCACTGTCTCGGCCAGCTCGCGCTGGCCGTTGCCGGCAACGCCCGCGATCGCCACGACCTCGCCCGCACACACCTTCAGCGACACGCCGCGCAGCGTGTCGCTGCCGCGGTCGCCTGCAGCCCACAGGTCGTCCGTCTCGAGCACCGGCTCGCCGATCGCGCCGGTGCGCGGCACGCGCTCGGCCATGTTCACGTCGCGCCCGACCATCAGCGCGGCGAGCGAACGCGGCGTCGCGTCCTTCGTCTGGACGGTCTCGACGTTCTTTCCGCCGCGCAGGACGGTGACGCGATCCGACACGGCCTTCACCTCGTGGAGCTTGTGCGAGATGAAAATGATCGTTCGCCCCTCGTCCGCCATGACGCGCAATGTCTCGAAGAGTGAGGCCGCCTCTTGTGGCGTGAGCACCGCGGTCGGCTCGTCGAGGATCAGAATGCGCGCCTCGCGATAGAGCGCCTTCAGAATCTCGACACGCTGCTGTTCGCCGAGGGAGAGCTGCCAGATGCGCGCGCGCGGATCGACGGCGATCCGGTAGCGCTCGCCGAGCTCGGCGACGCGCCGTTCGATCCGCCGCGGATTGACGACGAGCTTCTTGCCCTCACCCCGATGATCGCCGAGGATCACGTTCTCGGCGACGGTGAACGGCGGGACGAGCCGGAAGTGCTGGTGCACCATGCAGATCCCCGCGTCGAGCGCGTCGCGCGGCGAGTGAAACGCAACGGCGCTGCCGTTGAGGAGGATCTCGCCCTCGTCCGGCCGGTAGAGACCGGTGAGGATGTTCGACAGCGTCGACTTGCCGGCGCCGTTCTCGCCGAGCAGCGCGTGGACCTCACCCGCGGCCGCGTCGAAGTCGACGCCGTCGTTCGCGACGACGCCCGGGAACCGCTTCGTGATCCCTCGGAGTTCGACGGCGGCTGGCATAAAAAGCGGGCGGGCGAGACTCAACGTCTCGCCCGCCCCGTGAGGCGTTAGCCCTTCGGGCTCCCGATGACGCCCTTCACCAGGTAGTTCATCGACATCAGGTCGCCGAGGGACGCGCGGCTTCCTGCCTTGATGCGCAGCTTTCCGGCCTGGTCGTAGATCGGACCGCTGAACTCGTTCCACGTGCCGCTCACGATCTTCGCCCGCTCCGAAGCGATCAGCTTCTTCGTCGCAGCGGAGACGCCGGGACCGTACGGCGCGAGCAGCGTGAAGCCGTCCTTGATGCTCCCGTAGTAGCTGCCCGTCTTCCAGGTGCCGTTCATCGCGGCCTTGGTGCGCGCGATGTAGTACGGGCCCCAGTTGTAGACGGCTCCCGTGAGCCACGACTTCGGTGCGAACTTCTTCGCGTTCGAGTCGTAGCCGACCCACGGAACGCTCGCGGATTCGGCGTACTGGCCGGCAGCCGGGCTGTCGACGTTCTGCCCGATCACGTCGGCGCCCGCGGCGTGCAGGTTCTCGGCCGCCTTCTTCTCCTTGTCCGGTGCGAACCAGGAGTTCGTCCAGATGATCTTCACCTTCGCACCGGGATGAGCCTTCTGCACGCCGAGCGTGAACGCGTTCGTGTGCCGGATCACTTCGGGGATCGCGAACGGGACGACATAGCCGACCGTGCCGGACTTCGTCGCCGCGCCGGCCGCGATACCGGATAGGTAGATCGCATCCTCACCGGCGCCGTAGTAGTCCGCCATGTTCTTCGACGAGAGGTACCCGGTCGCCATCTCGAAGTAGACGTCCGGGTGCTTCTTCGCCGCCGCAACCATCGCGGGCTGATACCCGAACGAGGTCGCGAAGATGATCTTGTTGCCGTCGCGGATCAGGCTCTCGATCACCTGGGAGACCTGAGGGCCTTCAGGGACGTTCTCCTTGTAGGTCGTGACGACCTTGGAACCGAGTGCCTTCTGAACTGCGAGGCGACCCTGGTCGTGGGCCTGCGACCAGCCGCCGTCGTTGTGCGGGCCGACGTAGATCCAGGCCGCCTTGAACGCGGCGTTGGACTTGGCCGAGCCAGGGGCGGTGCTGACAGCAAGTGCTACGGCCGCAGCCACGATCACGACAAGAATCGCGGCGAGCGCGAGCTTGGTCTTGGTCAATGTGTTCCTCTCCTTGAAGCGCGTATTGCCGGGGGAGGAACGAATCTAGCCGACGCTTCGGCGCCTATCTAGGCCTCGGAAGGAATGCCCTGCAGAACGGGGTCTTCTGCGCTCCACGGGAAGGTGATCCAGCGGTCGGTGCGGCGCCAGACGTACTCGCAGCGGACGGTCGAGTGGGGCTTCTCGTAGAGGACGGCGCAGCGAACTTCCGCCACCTTCCCCGAGCAGAACTCCTTCACGAGCTCGAGCGTCGCGCCCGTGTCGGCGACGTCGTCGGCGATCAGCACCTTGAAGTCGGCAAAGTCGACGAGGTCGGGCACCGGCGGCAGGATCATCGGAATGTCGAGGCGCTCGTCGACGCCGGTATAGAACTCGACGTTCATCGTGAACGTGTTCTTCACGCCGAGCGCGTAGCCGAGAGCGCCCGCAACGAGCAGCCCGCCACGGGCAATGCCGAGGATCATGTCCGGGCGATAGCCGTCGTCGGCGACTGAGAGCGCCAGGTCGCCCGCGCCCGTGCCCAGGTCGTCCCACGACATCACCTCACGGTCGCTCATTGCGCGAGCCTAACGAGTGCGGCCGTGAGCGCATTGACCGCCAGTGCGATGTCCTCCGCGCTCGTGAGTTCGTCGGGGTGATGTGAGACGCCGCCGTTGAGGCTGCGCACGAAGAGCATCGAGCTGTGCGGGACGAACATCGCGTCATGCCCTGCCCCTGAGACGAGCCGCGGCGCAGTCGGCAGCACAGCTGCGAACGCGTCGCCCATAGGCACCGGGTCGGATTTCCATTGCACGTCGAACCCGATCTTCTCGATCAGCGCCTCGAGTAGCCCCGCGTCGGCTGAGCGCGCGTCGACGGCAACCGTGACCTTCTGCGGCACCACGTTCGTCGCGTTCGGCTCCACCTCGATCGCACCGACCGTCGCGACCGTGCCGGGAACCGCACATGCCCGCACATGGAGGATGAACCGGGCCGCGTCGACAAGCGCGTCGGCACGGGCATCCATTGGTGTCGTCCCGGCGTGGTCGGCACGCCCGTCGAACACCTTGAAGCCGCGAGCCTGGCCCGCGATCGCGGTCACGACGCCGAGCGGCTCGCCGAGGCT
>JAYUEQ010000273.1:0-4207 GCA_043739205.1 Thermoleophilia bacterium | reverse complement strand
CCGATCGTCGCCCCCATCGCGAGGATCATCGTTCCGGCTTCGACGGCGGTTGCCTCTCGGAATGTCTCCGCAGGCACGTGCACCAACGTGCCGGCCGGGGCGACGAACGTCTCCTCGCCGCGCGTGAAGCTCGCCGTCCCGCGCACAACGACGTACAGCTCTTCGTTCCCGCTGTCCTCGTGGTGCGGCGGGATGAGCCCGTCGCCCTCGGCGTCGGCGCTCCAGACGTTGACGCCGAACGGCCGGAACCCGAGCCGTCGCCGCAGCGGTCGGAGCACCTGACCGCTGCCCCGATACGGAACACGGTCGAGGTCGTCGAGCGAAAGGATCTCGTAGCCGCTCATCGCTTGCGCAGCTCCTCCAGCACGACCGGGTCGAGCTTCGCAATCCCGTCCACGCGCTCTTCGAGGTTCTCCGTGCCCGACCAGTCGCCGAGTGCGCGCTCGAGGTCGCCCTTGTAGCCGAGGCGGCCGAGCCGCTCGGTGAGCTCCGCGCGCAATTCGTCGTCGACGTCGACCCAGCGTTCGCGCGGCGTCTTTCCGAAGAGGAGTGCGTGCATCGCGTAGAGCCGCGCGAGTTCTGCGACGGGCTGCGCATGGTCGTCGACGCGGAGGTCGACAAGCGAGTCGCTCAAGCCGGCATACCCGCCGTCTTGCTCGACGACGAGGAGCGCGGCGGATTGCTGGCCGCGCCGGTCGCCGCCGGCGGCCTGTGCGGCGGCCAGGCATTCGAGTAGGCGCTCGGCCAGCGGCTGCCCATGGGTGGCGGTGAAGGTGGTCGCGAGCGCGGCGACGGTCTCCTCGCCGACAAGGATGTTCCCCTGCGCGGCGAAGCCCGGCCCGGCAAGACCGCCGGCCCAGTCCATGCAGTCGGAGCCGGTGTAGGTCGCCCCGCCGCCTTTGGCGTCGACGACGCCGACCTGGCGGTCTGCGCGGCCGTCGTCCGCATCGGTCAGCCGGGCGACCACCTCGGCGGCGGAGAGGCCCTCAGCGAGCAACTGGAGCCCCTGGGGGCCGTAACGGGGGTTGGCGTAGGCCTGGGTTGCGACCGCGCCTACACCTGGCACCGCCCAGGGCACGACCGAGCCGACGGCGAGGAATTTCGACTGGGTCGCGACGCCCCATTGCCCCGTGTCGAGATCGCAGGCGACGATCGAGTAGGTGGCGATCACCTCCCTAGCCATAGGTGAGCTCGGTGAGGTCGAGGTCAAGCAGGGCCGGGTCGGTGACGAGCGCAAGCGCAACCTCGGGACGGGCGAGCGCGGCTTTCACTTCGTCCGCGGTGGTGCAGCGCATCGCTACGGGCCGCCCCTGCGCGTGCGCGTCGCGCAGAGCGTTGTCGTCGAGGGTGTCGAGCACCAGCGCTTCCGTCACATCGAGTTCGCCTTCGAGGGCGATCTCGGGGACGCGGCGTCCCGTTGCTCCGAACCAGCGCTCTCTCACAGCTCGACCGTGTCTCCCGGGGCGATGTTCTCCACCGGTGCGCTTGTCAGGGCCGCGAGCGCGTCGGGCGTGCCCGAGAGCAGCCCGAACGTCCCCCAGTGACTCGGCACGCAGCGGGGATTGCCGAGCAGTTCGAGCGCGAGCGCTGCCTGGTCGGGGCCCATGGTGAACCAGTCGCCGATCGGGAGCACGGCAACGTCGGGCTTGTAGAGCCGCGCGATCAGCTGCATGTCACCGAAGACGCACGTGTCGCCGGCGAAGTAAACGGTGCGGCCCTCGGGGAGGCGGATCACGATGCCGCAGGATTCGCCGAGGTAGTCCCCTTGATCGGAGCTCGACGAGTGGAACGCGTTGACGAGCGTGAACTTGATCCCGTCGATCTCTTGTGTGCCGCCCTTGTTGATCCCGGGCAACTCGCCGACGTTCGCGCCCTGCGCGCCGAGCCAGCTCTTCAGTTCGACCTGGCACACGATCTGCGCGTCGGGAAATCGCTGGGAGAGCGCGGGCACTTCGCCTGCGTGGTCGGAGTGGCCGTGTGTCACAGCGATGATGTCGATCCGCTCGGGCTGCTTTTCGTCGTCGGGTGTCTTCGGGTTGTTCTGCAGAAACGGATCGACGTAGATCCGCTTGCCGGCGTCCGTGTCGATCCGGAAAGCTGCGTGTCCGAGCCAGGTGAGAGTCGCCATGTCGATCCTTTCTCCTCGAGAGCGAATTGAGCATAGAAGGACCGTCGCCGTAGAGGGCGAAGCTAAGTGGCCGTGGTACGTCGCGCGCTTCCGGCCCTCCTTGTTCTGCTCGCAGCGTTCGCAGACGCACGCGGTGCGCATGGCCTTGCGTTCAACGCGCTCCTTGGCGCGGTCCCGTTCGCAGCGGTCTCGGCTCTCGTCGGCTTCGGCGAGTATCTGGAACAGCGCGAGCATTCGGTCGCAGGCCTGCAGGCGCTCCTCTGGACGCTCGTAACCGGCCTGCTGGTGCTCTCGTGCGCCGCGCGTTCGCCGGCGACGGAGACTCACGCGCTGCCGCCCCTCGGCGCCTCGGCGCTCGTCGGCTGCCTCGCCGTGCTCGCGATCAAGGCGTTCGTGGCGATCGCGCCGCAGCTCCGCCGCGTCGCATTGCACACCGCGAAGCCCTAGTTCGTAACAGACTGTTACAAACAGCCTTCGAGGCCGCACTGCGCCGCGACTTCGGCTTGTAACAGACTGTTACTTGCTCAGAGCGGCAGTGCGCTTGCGGCGTGCCGCGCGACGTCGATCAGCGGCTGCACCGCGAAGAACGAGCCGACCGTCACGACGAGGCAGATCAGCACGCCGATGCTCAGCAGGAGTTCGCGGTTCGGGGCGCCGCCGGCCGGGGCCGGGGTGAGCTGCAGTTCGGCCGAGTCGCGGAAGTACATCGCCCGCACGATGCCGAGGTAGTAGTACGCCGAGATCATCGTCGCGATCACGCCCGCGACGATCAGCCACCACCAGCCCGCTCGGTAGGCGGCTGCGAAGACGAAGAACTTGCCGAAGAAGCCGCCGGTCAACGGGAACCCGAGCATCCCGAGCACGAAGACCCACATCGAGACGCCGAGGAACGGCCGCTCCCAGCCGAAGCCCGCGAGGTTGTGCAGCGTCACCGGCACGCCGAGCTCACGCTCGCGCGCCGCGACGACCGCGAACGCGCCGAGCGACATCGCTGCGTAAGGGATGAGGTAGTACATGACCGCGCGCGCGCCGAGCGCATTCGCTGCGGCGATACCGATCAGCATGAACCCGGCGTGTGAGACCGACGAGTACGCGAGGATCCGCTTCACGTTCAGCTGCACCAGGGCAGCGATGTTGCCCCAGGCAAGCGAGATGATCGCGAGCGCCGCGATCCCGGCTGTCCAGAGCCGCTGGTCGTGCGGGAACGCGGTCGTCAGCACGCGGTAGGTGACAACGAGCGCGGCGATCTTCGTCGCTGACGCCATGAACGCGGTCACCGGCGTCGGCGCGCCCTGGTAGGCGTCCGGCGTCCACATGTGGAATGGCGCGACCGACGCCTTGAACGCGAGCCCCGCGATCACCATCGCAAGGCCCACAACGAGCATCGCGCTGTGCGCATGGCCCGCGGCGCCGATCTTGTCGAAGCTCAACTGTCCCGTCGTTCCGTACACGAGTGCTGAGCCGAAGAGCAGCGTCGCTGAGCCGACCGCACCGACGATCAGGTACTTGAGCCCCGCCTCGAGCGACCCGATCAGGTCGATGTCGATCGCCGTCAGCACGTAGAGCGCGATCGAGAACCACTCGAGGCCAAGGAACAACGTCATCAGGTTCGACGCCTGCACGAAGAACGCCATCCCGGCGCCCGCCGCGGTCAGGAGCGCGTAGTACTCGGCGATGTGCTCCTCGCGCATCTTCTCGCGATAGGAGATGAGCACCGCGACCGCGCCCGAGCCTGCAAGCAGCACCTGGGCGAGCGCCGCCCAGCGGTCGCGGAAGATCGCGTCATGAACGGCGGTCGCAGCCTGCGCGCTGCGGTTGTAGAGCAGCACCGCGAGCGCGAACGAGCCGACGAAGGCCGCGAATGCGAGGAACGCGGCGACGGGCTTGCGCGCGCTCTTCGGGACGAGCACTGCGACGAGTAGCAGCGCGAAGGAGACGCCGATCAGCGCCAGCGACGGCGAAAGCGCGAACCAATCGACGTGGGGCTTGTTGATCACGGCGCGTACCTCGTCCAACCGTTCGCGGGGTCGACCTCGACCAGTTGGGTCGCGGCGTACTTGTACTTCAGCGCCGACTGGC
>JAYUEQ010000272.1:0-11913 GCA_043739205.1 Thermoleophilia bacterium | reverse complement strand
GGCGACGAGGAACAGCACGTAGCCGAGCACGGTCGCGAAGACGTACGCCGGAATGACGAGCAGGATGCGCACCAGCGTCTTCCAGCGCACCTGCTCCGTCGGAGGAGCGATCGCCAGGTCGACCGGGTAGCGGCCGGGCCAGCCCCGGAACGACGGATAGGGGTCGGCGACGAGGTAGACGTACGCGTTGACGTGCGCCTGGTAACGGATGAATCTGGATGCCCACGCGTGCACGCCCGCTGACGGACGCCCGCGCGCGAGAGTGATGAACCAGTTGACGATGGTGACGGGCAACGCGATGTACGTCCAGACCCCCAGGACGAACAGGTGCGGTAACGCGAGCAGCCAACGGAGCGCGACCGTCAGCCGCCAGCGCTCCAGGTCGTCGGTCACGACGAGGTGGATCGGATGCGGAGCCACAACCGCGGCACCGGTGAACGCGGGCGCGCGCTTCTCGAGAAACGCGGCTACGCCTTCGCCGAAGTCGGATGTCTGGGTCAGCCCGGCTTGCGTCGTCGCCTCGAGCTCGAGCTGTTCCTCGAACGTCGAGATCTCCGCCGCATCGAGCAGCCGCTTCGTCTCCCACACCGCGCGTGTCGGCATTCCGGCGAACAGATCCGCGACTTCCTTCGTGCGCTGCGCGAGCTCGGCGGCCGGGACGACTTCCGAGACGACGCCCCACTGGCGGGCTTCCTCGGCCGGCAGCCGGCGACCGGTTGCGAGCCACTCGAACGCTCGCGCGGTACCGAGCACCCGGCGCACGAGCCACGAACCGCCCGAGTCGGGAACGAGGCCGATGTTGACGAACGCGGGAACGAAGCTCGCCGCATCGCTCGCGATGCGCACGTCGCAGGCGAAGGCGAGCGACATGCCGGCGCCGGCGGCAGGCCCGTTCACGGCGGCGATCACCGGCTTCTCGAGCGCACGGATCGCGAGCACGGTGCGGTGGTAGTTCGCGCGCAGATTGTCGGCGACCGATCCGGCGCCGCTCGAGAACTCCTGCAGGTCCTGGCCGACGCAGAAGCCGCGCCCAGCACCGGTGATCACGACAGCACGCACGGATGAGTCCTGCGCCTGCACGAGCCCGGCATAGATCCCGTCGTGCACCGCCTTGTTGAGTGCGTTCAGCACGTCGGGCCGATTGAGCGTGATCGTGAGGACCGCTCCGTCACGCGTGATCTCGACCTCGGCCACGCGCCAACCATAACCGGGTCTAGAGTCCGGCGGATGGATCCTTATGCGGCCTTCCCGAGCCTCGAGTTCGACCGTCCGGCGCCGCACGTGCTGCGGCTGACGCTGCGCGCCGCCGGAAAGCTGAATGCGGTCAGCCGAGCGATGCACCGCGAGCTGGCCGGTGTCTGGCAGACGATCGCCACCGACGACGAGACACGTGCAGTGATCGTGCGCGGTGCGGACGGCGCGTTCAGCGCAGGCGGCGACCTCGACCTCGTCGTGGAGATCGCGACCGACTACGAGACACGCCTGCGCGTCTTCCACGAGGCACGCGACCTCGTCTACAACGTCGTCAACTGCCCGAAGCCGATCGTCTCGGCGATGACAGGCCCTGCAGTCGGCGCCGGTCTTGCGGTGGGATTGCTCGCGGACATCTCGATCGCCACGCCCACCGCAAAGATCGTCGATGGCCACACGAAGCTCGGCGTCTCGGCGGGTGACCACGCCGCGATCGTCTGGCCGCTCCTCTGCGGTCTCGCGAAGGCGAAGTACCACCTGTTGCTGTGCGAGCCGATCGACGGCATCGAAGCCGAACGGATCGGACTCGTCTCGCTCTGCGTGCCCGAAGACGAGCTCGAGGCGAAGGCGCTCTCGATCGCGCAGCGGCTCGCCGAGGGCTCACAGCCGGCGATCCGGCACACGAAGCTCGCACTCAACAACTGGCTGCGCGTCGCCGGCCCGGCGTTCGACGCGTCGCTTGCGCTCGAGTTCCTGGATATGACAGGCCCCGACGTCCACGAGGGCGTCGCCGCCGTGCGCGAGAAGCGCAGGCCCGGCTTCGGTTAGCTCAGCTCAGTTCGGCGAACTCGACGGTGAAGGGCTTGCCCATCGCCATCGCGTCCTTGCCGGTCTCGGCGAACTCGGGTGAGCGCGCTGCTGCCTTGAACGCATCCATGTCCGCCCACTCGAACTCGGCGTAGTACTTGTGGGGTGGCTCGCCGACCGCGGCCCCGAAGACGCGGCCATGGCGAAACGTCGCGCCGGGCACCTTCGCGCAGAGCTCGACGTGCTCCGCATACCGCTGCGGGTCCGGTTCCTCGTCGTAGAGTACGAATGCTCTGACCACACTTCCCCCTTTGTTGGAGAGAGGAGCCTAATCATGGCTGGCGAGATCGTTCATTTCGAGGTGCCCGCCGCCGACGTCGACCGCGCGGTCGCGTTCTGGAGCGGCCTGTTCGGCCTGGAAGTCGGGCCAAGCATCATGGAAGGGTTCGAATATCGGATGTTCCAGACGACGCCGGCCCAGGGCGGCGCGATCATGGGCTCCGATCAGCCCGGCTCGGGACTGGTCGTCTACCACGCAACCGACGACATCGAAGCATCGGTCGCCAAGGTACGAGAGCTCGGTGGCACCGCTGACGACAAGCAGCCGGTACCGACGCACGGCTGGTTCGCCACGTGCGTCGACACCGAGGGCAACAAGTTCAGCCTCTGGCAGAACGACCCGAACGCGGCTTGACGTCACTCGCGATCGCCCTGGCGGTCATGGCGGGACTTGCCGGCTCCGTGCAAGTCGCCGTCATGGGCCGCTTCGGCGGACGCATCGGCGTTTTCGAAGCGTTGTCGTTCTCGACAGCGGTGCAGCTCGTGTTCTCGGTGTTGCTCCTGCTCGCCGTCCGGGGCGGGCTCGGCGGGTTGCCGCAGTCACTGAAGACCCCCGCCTGGATGTGGATCGGCGGGTTGATGGGTCTGACCGTGGTCGGAGCGATCACGTTTGCCCAGCCAAGGATCGGCGCTACGGCGACGATCGGGATCCTGATCGCCGGGCAGATCCTGATGGGCGCGATCATCGATCGTTTCGGCTTCTTCGGCGTCGAGCAGATCGCCATCTCGCCTGCACGAGCGGTTGGGATCGCGCTCCTGGGAATCGGCGCGGCCCTCTCGCTCGTTCGGTAACGCGTGACAAAGAACGCAAAGGTCTGGACGGCGCTCGTCACGGTCTACGTGATCTGGGGCTCGACCTACCTCGGGATCTACTACGCAGGCAAGACGATCGCGCCGCTCTTCGCCGTCTCGACCCGCTTCATCACAGCGGGGGCTCTGATGACGCTGATCGTGGTCGTCGTGCGGCACGGGACGTTGCGGATGAGCCGGCGAGAACTGCTCTCCTGCGCCGTCGTCGGCTGTCTGCTCCCCGGCGCGAACGCGGTCCTGTTCTTCGCCGAGCGCAACGTTCCCACGGGGCTCGCGTCACTGATCATCGCGTCCGTAC
Organism: Thermoleophilia bacterium; assembly: GCA_043739205.1. Taxonomy (GTDB): domain Bacteria; phylum Actinomycetota; class Thermoleophilia; order Gaiellales; family Gaiellaceae; genus PALSA-600. The sequence goes on along the minus strand of JAYUEQ010000272.1, from coordinate 8,468 downwards.
CGCTGTGGGTGATGGTGCTTCGCCTCGGCGTCGGCCGCGAGCGTCTGCCGTGGCCCGTGCTCGCGGGCGTGGGGATCGGCTTTGCCGGCGTTGCGGTGCTGGCGCAGCCTTCGGGCGGCGCGAAGGCGTGGGGGATCGCGCTCTGTGTTCTCTCCGCGCTGATGTGGTCGACAGGCTCGTTTCTATCGTCACGCCTGCCGATGCCCGTTGACCCATTCGCGGCGACGGCGGTCGAGATGCTCACCGGTGGCTTCGTGATGCTGCCGTTCGCGGTCTTCACGGTGCATCACTTCGCACCGTCGACGCAGTCGATCCTCGGCTGGATCTATCTCGTTACGTTCGGTTCGATCATCGGCTACACGGCGTACGTCTGGCTGCTCGCGAACGCTCCACTCGGGCTCGTGTCCACGTATGCATACGTCAACCCCGTTGTGGCAATCACCCTCGGAGTGATCTTCCGCGGCGAGAGCCTTACCTGGCGGTTGCTGATCGGAGCAGCGATCGTTGTCGTCGCAGTCGCGGCGGTCGTGCGGCGTGAGCCGCCGGCTGCAACCATCCCTGAGGAAGGAGTTCGGTAAGCGATGAAGTTCGGGGTGATCCTCCCGCAGGGCTGGCGCGGCGACCTGGCCGGGCGAGACTTCGAGACCGTCGTGGGTGTTGCGCGTGCAGCCGACGAGCTCGGGTTCGACTCCGTCTGGATGTACGACCATCTGCAGACGCGGGACGGCGACCCCGAGCCGGTGCTCGAGTGCTGGACGACGCTCGCTGCGTTGGCGCGCGAGACGAACCGCGTTCGGCTCGGCCAGATCGTGACGTGCGCGCTGTACCGCAACCCAGGGCTGCTCGCCCAGATGGCGCAGACGGTCGATGCGGCAAGCGGCGATCGCGTCTTCCTCGGCATCGGCGCGGGTTGGGACGAGCGTGAGTACGTCGACTTCGAATACGGCGACGCGCTGCCGGCAGTGCGCGACCGGCTGGCACACCTCGAGCGCACGCTGCAGATCCTGCGCGCGCGGCGACCCGACAGGCCGATCCTCGTCGGCGGCGCCGGCGAGAAGGTGCTGCTCCGGCTTGTCGCGCAGTATGCGAGCGCCTGCAACCTCACAGACTCGTTCGACCCCGACTTCTATCGCCACAAGCTCGACGTGCTACGCAGTCACTGCCGGACCGCCGGCCGCGACTACGACGCGATTCTGAAGACGGCCTCGTTCACCGTGACTGCAAGCGATGACATCAACTTTGACGCGCTTGCAGCGGCCGGAATCGAATATTTCATCGTGTACCTCGACCCGCCGAGCGACCTCGGTGTGCTCGAGCGGTTCGCGTCAAGAACCGTAGTTTCCCGCAGCGACAAGGGGTCCCGGTAGGCGTAGCATCGGCAAATGGCTCGCCGCCTCCTGGTCCTTGCGTCGGCAGCACTGATCCTCGCCGGTTGCGGGAGCACGAAGACCGTCACCGTCACGGTCGGCGCGCAGCCCAGTGCGCCTCCTACCACCCCCGTGAGCAACCTCGTCGCTGAGGGCGCGCACGACTTCAACCAGTTTGCGTGCGCCCAGTGCCACGGCCCGAACGGGGGCGGGGGCATCTCCAAGGACGTGCCGCCGCTGAAGATCGTCGGCAAGGCGATGACCGCAACGCAGCTGCGCTCGATCATCGACCACGGCCTCGGCGAGTCGGCGAACCCGACGCGCCCGTACATGCCGGTCTGGGGCCAGATCATCTCGCAGCGACAGGTGACCGCACTCGTCGCGTACGTCCATGCCGGCCTCCCGGCCGTGGCGGGCGCGACAGCGGTGCCCGTGCAGACCGATCAGGGGCCGGTAGTCGAGGGCGCACAGCTCTATGTCCGCTACGGCTGCATCAACTGCCACGGCCCGAACGGGCTCGGCGGCGTCCCGAACCCCCAGTCACCCGACAAGTCGATTCCACCGCTCTCGGGCGCGAACTTCTTCCACCAGTTCAACACGGACAAGAAGATCATCGACGTGATCCGCAGCGGCAGCGTGCTCGGCCGCGCACCGATCGTGTCGATGCCGCACTGGGGCGGCATCCTCAGCGACGCCCAGCTGCAAGCGCTCACTGCGTACATCAAGACGCTGAAGACGGCTTAAGGATCGAACTCAGGGGTGGCGGTCGTCCGGGTGAAGGCGTGACCTCGAGCTCACAACGTTCCCGAAGAGGTGTCTGACACCGATGCGCGAGCGACCCGAGAGCGTCCGTGTCTAGGTGTCAGACACCAGGCAGATGTCGTCGGGCTTGACCGGGACGCGCGTGAGCGCGCGGCCCGTCGCCGCGCGCAGCGCTGCCACGATGGCGGCGGTCGAGACGACCGTCGGCGGCTCGCCCACACCCTTCACCCCGTAGGGGGCGTCGGGCTCCGGGTCCTCGATCAGCACTGACTCGACCGGCGGCATGTCGAGCGCCGTCGGGATCAAGTAGTCGGTGAAGCTCGCATTCGTGATCAGGCCGCCCCGCGTCTGGATCTCCTCCATCAGGGCAAGCCCGAGGCCCTGCGCGGTGCCACCCTCGATCTGACCCTCGACCTGCTGCGGATTGACCGCCTTGCCGACGTCCTGCGCGCAGCCGATCCACACGATCCGCATCAAGCCGAGGTCGACGTCCACCTCGGCGACGACTTTCATCGCGCACGCAGCGAACGCGACGTGTGCGCGCTCGCCGGTGATCTGACCCGTCTCCGGATCGAGCGGCGTCGTGCGCGCGTGGCGGTAGATCTTCTCGACGTCGATCTCCTCACCCGGCCGAAGCTGCTGCTCCTCGAGCGCTGCGCGGCAGGCGTCACGCACCGCCCCTGCGGCCATCCAGGTCATCCGTGAAGCCGATGCCGACCCCGCCGAGTCGACCGTTGAGGTCTCTCCCGGCGCGAGCCGCACGTCGTCGATCCCGAGCTCGGTGCGGGCGACCTGAAGGATCACCCCGGTCACGCCCTGCCCGACCTCCGCGGCCGCGCAGTGGATCTCCGCCGAGCCGTCCGTGAAGAGCCGCACACGCGCCGCGCAGTAGTCGTCGAACCCCTCGGAGTAGGCGATGTTCTTGAACCCGACCGCGAAGCCGACGCCGCGCTGCACTCCCTCGCCGTTCGTCGTGTTGCCCGCGCCGCCCGGCAGACGCAACACGTCGCGCGGTAGCGCGTCCTCGGGCGGGGGCTCGAGCGCCGCTGCCGCGCGGATCGTCTCCGCGATCGGCATCGACCCGGTGATCACCTGGCCGGTCGGCAGCACGTCGCCGGGCTTCAGCGCGTTCAGCAGCCGCAACTCGATCGGGTCGATCTCGAGCGCGGCCGCGAGCTTGTCCATCTGCGCCTCGGAGGCGAAGCACGTCTGCACCGCACCGAAGCCACGCATCGCGCCGCAGGGCGGGTTGTTCGAGTAGACCGCCGTCGACTCGATGAATGCGTTCGGCACCTCGTACGGGCCGACGGCGAAGGAGCCGGCATTCGAGGCGACCGCGGTCGATGACGACGCATAGGCGCCGCCGTCGAGCAGGATGCGCATGCGCACGTTGACCAGTCTCCCGTCGCGTGTCGCGCGATGCTCGCACCAGATGCGCGCGGGATGACGGTGCACGTGACCGGTGAACGACTCTTCGCGGTTGTAGACGATCTTTACCGGTCGGTTCGTGTGCAGCGCGAGCAGTGCGCCGTGCACCTGCATCGACAGGTCTTCCCGGCCACCGAATGCTCCGCCGACACCCGCGAGATGAATCCGCACCTGGTCAAGTGGGAGCCCGAGGCAGGGCGCGACCTGCGCGCGGTCGACGTGCAGCCACTGCGTCGCGACGTAGATGTCGACGCCGCCTTCACCGTCGGGGACCGCGAGGCCCGACTCGGGGCCGAGGAACGCCTGATCCTGGATGCCGATGTCGTACACGCCGCTCACGCTGACATCGCCCTCCGCATCGACGTCGCCGTGCTTGATCACCATGTGCCTGACGACGTTCGGCCGCTGATCGTCGAAGTACCCGTGGCCGCGCGTGGGGCGCTCCGGGTGGAGATCGGGCCGCTCGGTCGCGCGCTCCATGTCGATGACCGGATCGAGCGGCTCGTACTCGACGTGAATCTTCTCCGCGGCGCGGCGCGCTTGCTCGGGATGCTCGGCCGCGACGAGCGCGACCGACTCGCCGTAGTAGAGGACGCGGTCGATCGCGAGCACCGGCTGGTCCGCGAACTCGAGCCCGTAGTGCTTCTTGCCCGGCACGTCATCGTGCGTGAGCACGGCGTGCACCCCTTCCATGGTGAGCGCCTCGGAGATGTCGATCGCGACGATGCGCGCGTGCGCGTGCGGGCTGCGCAACGTGTGGCCCCAGAGCATCCCCGGGACAATCAGATCGCTCGCGTAGGCGAACTCGCCCTTCACTTTCGGGGGCGCGTCGATCCGTGGGACGAGCTCGCCGATCTTCCCGACCTGCAGCTTGCGCGGTGTTGCGGTCTGCGTCATGAGCGGCTCGCGGCGAGGCGCACCGCGTCGAAGATCTTTGCGTACCCGGTGCAACGGCAGAGGTTGCCGGAGAGCGCTTCGCGAATCTCGTCGTCGGATGGGCTCGGCGAGCGTTTCAGCAGATCGACCGTCGCGACGACGAGCCCGGGCGTGCAGAAGCCGCACTGCACGGCGCCCGCTTCGACGAACGCCTCCTGCACCGGATGGAGCTCCTCGCCGTCGGCAAGGCCTTCGACGGTGACGACGTCGTGCCCGTCCGCCTGCACCGCGAGCACGAGGCACGCACAGACCAGGCTGTCGTCGAGCAGCACCGAGCACGACCCGCACTCGCCCTGTTCACAGGCGTTCTTCGAACCGGGGAAACCGAGCTTCTCGCGCAGAGCGAAGAGAAGGGACTCGCCCTCCCAGCAGTCGGCCTCGTGCTGCTCCCCGTTGATCGTGAGCGAGATCCTCATGCGAGCACCCGCTTCAACGCGCGCGTCGTCAGCACCTGCAGCGCGTGCCGGCGATACGCCTCGGTGCCGCGCACGTCGTCGATTGGGGACGCTGCCGCCGCAACGCGCTCGGCGAACGAATCCGCTTCGTCGCGCGGCGCGGTGACGAGCACCGGTCGCGGCGAGGCGGAGCCGAACGAAGCGCGCAGCTCCTCACCCGCCGAGACGGCGAGCGAGACGACGGCGATCACCATCGCGTTACGCGGTCCGATCTTCATGAACGTCTGGGGCGCGTTCGACGGCGTCAGCCAGACGGCGGTGATCAGTTCGTCGGGCTCGAGCGCGTTGCGTTTGACACCCGTTACGAACTGGCCGAGCGGGATGCGGCGCGTGCCGCGCACCGACGTGCACTCGACGTCCGCGTCCTCCACGAGGAGCGGAGGTAGCGCGTCGCCGGCGGGCGAGGAGGTGGCGAGGTTGCCGCCGATCGTGCCGCGGTTTCGGATCTGTGGCGAGCCGACCGTGCGCGAGGCCTCCGCGAGCGCCGGCAGGACGTCTTTCAGCTCCCCGTGCTCGATCTCGGCGTAGGTCAGGCCAGAGCCTAGGCGCAGGGCGCCGCTCTCGCGCCTGAAACCACGCAACTCCGCCACCTCGTTGAGGTTGAGCAGCACGGCAGGCCGTCCCCGATCGAAGTTGAGCGCGACCATCACGTCCGTCCCACCCTGGATCGGCCAGGCATCCGGGTGGTCGGACTTCAAACGGAGAGCCTCGTCGAGTGTCTGGGGCGTCAGGACTTCCATGTGGATGGAGGGTACGGTTCTGCGCTAATGGACGCACCCCTTGCGAAGCGACTGGCCGTGGCACGTGGCGACGAGCCGGCCGACCTCGTCATTCGCGGCGGCAAGGTGCTGTCGGTCTTCACGCGCGAATGGCTCGAGGCCGACGTCGCGATCGTGGACGGCTGGATCGCGGGACTCGGTGACTACGAGGGCCGCGAATCGCTCGATGCGACGGGCCGGTGGGTCGTGCCCGGCTTCATCGACGCACACATGCACCTCGAGTCGTCGAAGCTGCTCGTGGACGAGTTCGCACGGCTCGTGCTGCCGTTCGGGACGACCGCCGTCGTCGCCGACCCGCACGAGATCGCGAACGTGCTCGGAACGGACGGCGTGCACTGGCTGCTCGACGCGACGGCTGCGCTACCGCTCGACGTGTACTTCATGGCGTCGTCGTGCGTGCCTGCGTCGCGGTTCGAATCGCCGCGGCGCGAACTGACGCCCGGCGACCTCGACGCCCTGCTTCGCCGCCGCCGTGTGATCGGGCTGGCCGAGATGATGAATTTCCCCGGCGTGATCAACGGCGCGCCATCCGAGCTTGCGAAACTCGCGCTCGCAGAGCACGTCGACGGTCACGCGCCGGGCGTGCTCGGGCGCTCGTTGCAGGCGTATGCAGCAGCCGGGATTCGCTCCGACCACGAGGCGTACACACCGGACGAGGGCCGCGAACGGCTGCGCGCCGGAATGTGGCTGCTGATCCGCGAAGGCTCAGCGGCGCGCAACCTGCAAGTGCTGCTGCCGCTACTGGCGGAATACGGCCCAGGGCGCATCGCGTTCTGCACCGACGACCGCGAGCCGGAGCACGTCGCGGCCGACGGACACATCAACTCGATGGTGCGCGACGCCGTCGCGTTCGGGATTCCGCCCGAGGATGCGCTCACCTGCGCGACACTCAGCCCGTCGCTCTGGCACGGCCTCGGCCATCTGGGGGCCGTCGCTCCCGGCTACCACGCCGACCTGCTCGTGCTCCCCGATCTCGAGCGCTTCGTTCCCGATGTCGTCCTCAAGCGCGGCCGCCCACCCGCCGAGATTCCCACGGCGGAGGTGCCGGACTGGGTGCGTCACACGGTTCGCATCGGCGCGTTCGGCCCCGAGATGTTCCGCATTCCCTGGCAGGGCGGCGCGGCCCGCGTGATCGGGATCGTCCCCGGTCAGATCGTCACCGACTCGCTCGTCGACGAGCCTCTGCACCGTGCCGGCGAAGCGCTCGCCGACCCGGAGCGCGATCTCGCAAAGATCGCCGTCGTCGAGCGCCACCTCGGCACGGGACGCGTCGGCCTTGGCTTCGTTCGCGGCTTCAACCTGCAGCGCGGTGCGATCGCTTCCACGGTCGCACACGACGCGCACAACGTCGTCGTCGTCGGGACGAACGACGCGTCGATGGCGGCGGCCGTGCGACGACTGGCGAACCGCGGCGGCGGGATCGTCGTCGTCGACGGCGCCGAGGTTCTCGCGGAGTTGCCCCTTCCGGTCGCCGGCCTGCTCTCGGATGCGCCGCTCGAGGAAGTCCTTACCGCCTCGCACGCGGTCCTCGCAGCCGTGCGCGAGCTCGGCTGCACGCTCGACTCGCCGTTCCAGCACCTTGCGTTCCTCGCGCTGTCGGTGATCCCATCGCTCAAGCTGACCGACCACGGGCTCGTCGATGTCGACAAGTTCGAGCTCGTGCCCCTGGCGGTCACATGAGCAGCACTGCCAAGACCTATGGCAACGCGTGGATCGTGACGATGGACGACGCCGGCACCGAGCACGAGCGCGGCTGGATCCGGGTCGACGACGGCCTGATCGCCGAGGTCGGCGCGGGCAACGCACCCGGAGCAGCCGAAGACCTGGGCGGAGCGGTTGTCACGCCGGGCCTCATCAACACGCACCACCACCTCTACCAAACGCTGACACGCGCACGAGCGCAGCAGGCAGATCTCTTCACCTGGTTGCAGACGCTCTATCCGACGTGGGCCCGCATCGACGACGAGATGGAGTACGCAGCGGCACGCACCGGGCTCGCCGAGCTTGCGCTCTCCGGCTGCACGACGGTCTTCGACCACCATTACGTCTTCCCGCGGGGCGTCTCCGGGCTGGTCGAAGCGGAGGTGCGCGCAGCGCAGGAGCTCGGCGTGCGCATCGTCGCATCCCGCGGCTCGATGGACCTCGGTGAGTCCGACGGCGGGCTCCCACCCGACAACCTCGTCGAGGACATCGACACGATCCTCGCTGACACGGAACGGCTCGCAGCGGGCGCCGACGGCGCGGCAGTCCAGATCGTCGTCGCTCCGTGCTCGCCGTTCTCGGTCACGACGCGCCTGATGGAAGAGTCTGCAACGCTCGCGCGGAAGCTCGGATTGCAGCTGCACACGCACCTGGCGGAGACCGTGGAGGAGGACGCGTACTGCCGTGAGCTCTTCGACTGCACCCCCGTCGAGTACCTGGAGCGCGTCGGCTGGATCGCGGAGGACGTGTGGTGTGCGCACTGCGTCCACCGCACCGCCCCGGATGTGGAGTCCTTCGCGCGCGCAGGCGTGGGCGTGGCGCACTGCCCGACTTCGAACCTGCGGCTGGGCGCGGGCGTCGCGCCCGTGACCGACATGCTCGAGGCAGGCGTGCGGGTGGGGCTCGGTGTCGACGGCAGCGCATCGAACGAGCGCAGCGATCTCTTCCTGGAGGTCAAGAACGCGCTGCTCGTTGCCCGCGGGCGCGGCGGCCCCGGCGCGATGACCGCACGCGAGGCCCTGCGGCTCGGCACGCGGGGC
>JAYUEQ010000271.1:0-6142 GCA_043739205.1 Thermoleophilia bacterium | reverse complement strand
ACGTTCGGATCGAGGCCCGCTTTGCCCTCGCGCGCGACCGTGTAGACGATCGGGAACTCGATCTGCTCCGCGGTCGCGTCGAGGTCGAGGAAGAGCTCGTAGACCTCGTTCACGACCTCGTCGACGCGCGCGTCGGGGCGGTCGATCTTGTTCACGACCAGCACAACGGGAAGACGGGATTCCAGCGCTTTGCGCAGGACGAAGCGCGTCTGCGGCAACGGCCCCTCCGACGCGTCGACGAGCAGCAACACGCCGTCGACCATCGTCAGCCCGCGCTCGACCTCGCCGCCGAAATCTGCGTGGCCGGGGGTGTCGATGATGTTGATCTTGACGTCGCCGCGCTGAACCGAGGTGTTCTTCGCGAGGATCGTGATGCCCTTCTCGCGCTCGAGGTCGCCCGAGTCCATGACGCGCTCGTTGACGTCCTGGTTCTCGCGGAACGAGCCGGATTGCCAGAGCATGGCGTCGACGAGCGTCGTCTTCCCGTGGTCCACGTGGGCGACGATTGCGACGTTGCGCAGGTCATTGCGCTGGGCTAGGGCTTTTCCGGGCACGGCGAGGCAGGGTAGCTGGGGGCTAAGGACCAGCCGTTCTCGTGCCGACAGAGACGTTCATGCGGAGCGGGCTGAGGGAGCGGCTGTTGCCGGTCTTGATCGTGGGAGTCGCCGCCGGTGGCGCGCCGGCAGCCGTCGATGTGCTCTGGGGGAATGTCAAGGTCAGCTTCACGGGGGAGATGCATTTCTACGCCGTCGGCTTCAGCGCGCTCGTCGCGGCCGGGGCCGCGCTCGGGCTGACGATCGTCGGCGCGCGGCGCTCCGATACGCGGACGGTGCTCGTCGGCACCGCGTTCGCTGTGATGGCAAGCCTTCTTGCGTTGCATGGGTTCGCAACGCCCGGCATCTGGTTCGGAAACAACGGCGTGATCGCCCTCACCGGTGGTGCAACGTTGCCGGTCGGAGCGCTGATCCTCGCCATGTCGGTATTGCCGCTGCCGCACGTCCTGCAGAGCGTGCGCCTGCTCCTGATCCTCGAAGGGGTGCTCCTGGCCGTCGTGCTCGCTCTGGGGTTCCCGGCGCTCGTGTGGCCGAGCCTCGTGCCGTCGGTACCTGCGCCGAACAGCACCGCGGCGATGGCGCTCCTGGTGGTCGGTCTCGCCGCATACGGGCTGCTCGCACTTCGCGCCCTGCGGACCTTCCTTCTCACCCAGCGCGTACTCGACCTGGTTGTCGTCGTCGGGCTCGTGTGGCTCGCGACCGCGCTCGTCCCGGCGCTGACGATGAACTACTCGCAGCTCGGCTGGTGGATCGGGCACGAGGTGGAGCTCGACGGGATCCTGCTCGTCGGGATCGCCGTCGCGATCGACCTCGCGCGGGCGGCGCAGTCACGTCCGCTCGCCGGTGACCTTCGTGGCGCCGACCTCGTAGCTGCCGAGGACGTGTTCCTCGGTTCCCACGTGCGGGCGCTGACGGTGCGCCTCGCCGACAAGGACGAGTACACCGAACGTCACACGCGTCGGGTCGCTCTCCTCGCAGTGCAGGTCGGGGAGTATCTCGGTCTTTCCGCAAGCCGTCTGCGCACGCTTGCGATCGGTGGGCTGGTGCACGACATCGGCAAGCTTTCGGTTCCCGACGCGATCCTCAAGAAGCCCGCCGCGCTCGACGAGGACGAGTACGAGATCGTCCAGGGGCACCCGGAGCTCGGGCGCAAGCTCCTGAGCGAGCTCGGGGGCTTCTCCCAGGCCGTGCGCCAACTCGTGCGCGACCACCACGAACGTCTCGACGGGGCGGGCTATCCACGCGGCCTGACAGCCGAGGAGATCGACCTCGACACGCGGATCCTCACCGTGTGCGACGTCTACGACGCGCTGATCTCCAAGCGCGTGTACCGACCGGCGTGGACGCACGAGGACGCTATGGCCCTCATGCGCCGGGAGTCCGGCGCTGCATTCGACGAGCGCTGCGTCGCCGCGCTCGAGCGGGTGGTGACGGGGGAGGACGCGATCGAGCCGGCGCCGCTCCTCGTCAGCTCTTCTTGAGCGACTCGCGCACTTCGGTCGTCAGTGCGAGGATCGACTTGTTGAGCTCCTCGATGCGCTTGGTCTGCTCGATGAGCTCCTCGTTCTGTTTCTTCTCCTCCTGAATCATGTCGTACTGCTGATCCGCGAAGACCTGGCGCCGTGCGTCGGCGCGGTTCTGGCTGATCATCACGAATGTCGAGAGGAAGATCGCTTCGAGGCTGACGATCATCGTCAGCAGGCCGAACGGGTACTTCTCGAACGGGATCGACACCCAGAGCGCAAACCAGACGATGTGCACGTAGACGAACGCCATCGATCCGGCGAACGCGGTGATCGCGTCGGCGATCCGACTCTGGGCGTTCTGTGCGCGGTGCTCTTCGTACTTCAGCAGCGCCGGCGAGGCCGGGTGCCGGCGCAAGAGCTCGTGGCGCACCGTGTTGAGGAGCCGTCCACTCGTCATCGTCGCGTCTCCTGTGTGGGTTCGGGCGCCTGCCGCGGTCCAAGTCCCAGTGTGCGCTAGCGGTCGGACGGGTTGGACGTGCCCCTAGACATGTCCGGAAAAGACGATGTAAGATGTACGCTAAGTGATGTAACATGGCGCGGATGATTCGTACCCAAATCTCGCTGGAAGCCGACGCGATCGAGTTGCTCGATCGTGAGGTTGTCCGCACCGGCGCCTCCCGTTCGGAGTTGATTCGCCGGGCGGTCCGACGGCAGTACGGCGCGGCGGAGCGGGAGCCGTATGCGGTTCGGCTCGAGCGGGCGGAGGCGGCGTTCGGCACGTGGAAGGACCGCAAGTTCGAGACGGGTGAGGAATACGTCCGCGCGCTCCGTTCCGGGAACAGGGACGTCATCGACGGGTGATTGCACTGCTCGATGCCTGCGTGGCGATCGATTACCTCCGCGGAAGCGACGCGGCTCGTGCGGCACTGCACGGCGCGGATGACCTTGCTGCGAGTGAGATCACGCGATTCGAGATCCTCGCGGGCGCCCGCGGCGACGAGGAGGAGCGGACCGAACGCTTCCTCGCTTTGCCACATTGGCTGCCGGTCGACGAAGGGGTCTCGCGGCGAGCAGCGGCACTTTCCCGTGCGTTCAGTGCCTCCCATTCGGGAATCGAGGTCGCCGATTACATCGTCGCCGCGACCGCGCTCGAGTTCGGCGCCCGTCTCCTGACGCGCAACGTGCGGCACTTCCCGATGCTCGAGGGCCTCCGCCCGGCGTACTAAGCCGTCGCGGCGAGCTGCCCGCACGCGGCGGCGATGTCACGACCACGTGTCAGGCGCACCGTCGGTGAGAACCCTGCGGCGTGGAGCGCGTCCTTGAACTCGCCGATCGTCGTCCGCGACGAGCCGTCGTAGAACCCGGTCGGGTTGTACGGGATCAGGTTCACCTTGAAGATGTCACGGTCGAGCAGCTGCGCGAGCTTCTTCGCATGCGCGACGGTGTCGTTCACGCCGGCGAGCATCACGTACTCGACGAACACCTTGCGGCCGCGCAGCTCGAAGTAGCGATGGCACTCGGCCAGCACGTCGTCGAGGGGATAGCGGTCGTTGACCGGCATGATCGAGCTCCGTAACGCGTCGGCAGGGGCGTGCAGCGACAGCGCGAGCCTGATCGGCTCGTCGACCTCGTCGATGAAGCGCGTCAGGCCCGGCAGCCAACCGACGGTCGAGATCGTCGTGCGCCGGTGGGTGACGCCGAGGTCCGGCAGCCGGCGCGCAGCGGCAAGCACGTGGTCGAAGTTCAGCATCGGTTCGCCCATGCCCATGAAGACGACGTGATCGATCGGCTCGATGCGCTTGAAGTGCAGCGCCTGATCGAGGATCTCCCACGCGGTGAGGTTGCGACGGAACTGCATCTGCCCGGTCGCACAGAACGTGCAGGTCAGCGGGCAGCCCGACTGCGACGAGACGCAGACCGAGCGCCGCCCGTCGCGGAAGCGCATCAGCACTGCCTCGAGTGGATGGCCGTCGTGCGTGTGAAAGAGCGCCTTGACCGTTCCGTCCACCGACTTCGCCTCGTGAACCAGCGTGAGGGTGGAGAACGGCGCGCTCTCCTCGAGCAGCGCCCGCGACTCCACCGAGAGGTTCGTCATCTCGCCGTACGAGGTTGCGCCGCGCGCCACCCACTCCCACACCTGGCGGGAGCGGTAGGCGGGCTCGTCGGCCAGCACTTCGGAGATCAGGTCGAGATCCATCAGGCCAAGGTAGCCCGGAGCCATGCTAGGACGTCCCCCGCGTTCCGGTCGGGCGGGAAGACGGGGTAGAAGACCTTGACGATCCGGCGGTTCTCGCTGACCAGCGCCAGGCGCTTGTAGAGGGTGTGGCCCGCGATCTCGAACGTCGGGAGTCGCAGCGCCGCGCCCAGTTGCAGCTCGGGGTCGGCGATCACGGGAAACGGCATGTGGTTGCGCTCGGCGAACTCCACCTGGTCTTCGAGGGTCTGCGCCGACAGTCCAGCGACGGTTGCGCCGAGCTCGGCGAGCTCAGCCGCGTGATCGCGGAACGCGCACGACTGCGGTGTGCAGCCGCGCGCACCCGGCACGTGGTCCCAGCCGGGTAGCGACGGTACGCCCGGCTTGCCGCTGCGGGGGTAGACGTAGAGCACGTTGAAGGCGGCGACGTCGACCGGCCCGTTCGACGAGTCGAGCACGAGCGACGGCAGCTCCAGTCCGGCGAGATGATCGGCGGCGCCGTCGTCCTCGGGCACCGGCAGATCGGGCGGCAGCACGTACGGGTCGAGCATGCGTAGATTGTCGCCGAGATGATCGACCTTCGCTCGGACACGAAGACGAAGCCGTCTCGGGCGATGCGCGAGGCGATGGCGAACGCCGAGGTCGGCGACGAGCAGGACCGGGAGGACCCGACCGTCCTCGAGCTCGAACGGCGCGGGGCGGAGCTGCTCGGGCAGGAAGAAGCCGTTTATCTCCCGACGGCAACGATGGGGAACCAGATCGCGCTGCTGATCCTCGGCGAGCGTGCGACGGAGGTCGTCGTCGAGGAAACGGCGCACATCGTCGTCTCCGAGCTCGGCGGCGCCGCCGTTCATGCGGGTCTGCAGGTGCACGGTGTTCGTGGTGACCGCGGGCGCATCTCGTCGGAGCAGATCCGCGCCACGATGCACGAGGACGGCAGCTTTCACACGCCGCGCACCTCGGTTGTTGCGCTCGAGAACACCCACAACAACGCGGGCGGCACAGTCTGGCCGCTCGACGAGTTGCGCGAGGTCACCTCGACCGCGCGCGAGCTCGGCTTGAAGCTGCACCTCGACGGCGCGCGGCTGATGAACGCCGCCGTCGCGTCGGAGGTCCCGGCGGCGGAGCTGGGAGCGCTCTTCGACACTGTGACCCTGTGCCTCTCGAAGGGGCTCGGCTGCCCGCTCGGCGCGCTGATCGCCGGCTCGCGCGAGCTGATGCACCACGCGCGGATGGAAAAGCATCGCAAGGGAGGCGCGATGCGCCAGGCAGGGATCGTCGCGGCGTCGGGCATCTACGCGCTCGATCACAACGTCGAGCGGCTTGCAGACGATCATGCGCGCGCCCGTCGACTGGCGGAGGCGTGGGCCGAACAAGGGCTGCCGGTCGATCTCGAGCGCGTCCAGACGAACTTCGTCCACCTGGAGGCGCGCGCACTCGGGCTCGGCGAGTGGGAGGCAGTCGGTCTCGTGCGCGAAGCCGGCGTTGCAATCTCGCGAACGATGCGGCCGGGATTCCTCCGGGCTGTCACGCACCTCGATCTCACCGACGACGACGTCGATCGCGCGGCCGAGCTCGTGCCGCAGGCACTCGGAGCGTATGTCCACGTCTGACACCGGCGCGCTCGACAGGTTGCTCCGAGAACGGCAAGCGGATCGCCTGCCATCGGTTGCCGCTGCGGTCGTGCGCAAGGGCGAACAGGTGTGGGCGAACGCGGTCGGTGCGGCGGACTACGACGAAGGGCGTGAGGCGACCCCCGATACCCAGTACCGCATCGGGTCGATCACAAAGACGTTCACCGCGACGGCGATCATGCAGCTACGCGATGCGGGCGAGCTTGATCTCGACGACCGGCTCGAACAACACATCGACGGGATCGCGAACGGCACCCCGACGATCCGGCGTCTGCTGTGTCACCTCTCGGGCCT
>JAYUEQ010000270.1:0-2311 GCA_043739205.1 Thermoleophilia bacterium | reverse complement strand
GCTCTACGAGGTGCTCGACGATCTCTTCGACTACTGCTTCCCGATCCTCGACAAGATCGGGCACAAGCTCGACTCGCTCGAGGACGACGTGTTCGAGGGACGGTCGGAAGAAGTCGTCCGCGACATCTCGAACGTCAAGCAGGAGATCATCAGCTATCGGAAGATCATCAAGCCGGAACGCTCGACCCTCCGCTTGCTCGAGCGTCATGTCGAACGCTTTCTCCCGGAGGAGCTCGAGCTTTACTTCGACGACATCGTCGACGCGGCCGAGCGCATCTGGGACTACCTCGACAACTACAAGGAAGTCGTCGAGGCGCTCGAGGACACGAACGAGTCGGTGATCGCGCACCGCCAGAACGACGTGCTGCGGATCCTCACCGTGTTCTCCGTTGTGCTGCTTCCGCTGACACTGATCACCGGCTTCTTCGGAATGAATGTGCAGTTCCCGGGCTTCGGGACGGTCTGGGCGTTCTGGACAATCTTTGTCGGCATGGCCGTCGTACTGATCGGCCTGCTCTCGTTCTTCCGCCTCAAGCGCTGGCTGTAGCCGAAAGCGCGGCGCGCACCGCATCGTCGAACCCCGTGCGGCGTTCCGGTACGAGCTCCCAGATCGAATCGTCGTGGGCGAGCGTCGGGATCTTCAGTCCTTCGATCAACGGCCGGGTGACGGCGGCATTCACCGGCGTGACGAGGTGGAGCCACAGCGACGAAAGCCACGGTGTCAGCACCGGCACCTCGATCAGCAACGGCCTGCGGCCGCGGATGCGCGCCGTGCGCTCCATCATCGCGCGGTAGGTCATCACCTCGGGCCCTCCGACGTCGTAGGTCGCACCGAACGACTGCACACGACCGCACACGACGACGAGCGCAGCGACGACGTCGACGAGCGCGACAGGCTGCGTCTCGACCGACACCCAGCGCGGACAGATCATCACGGGGAGTCGATCGACGAGCGCCAGGATCGTCTCGAACGCGGCGCTACCTGCACCGACGATCATCGCTGCGCGCAGCGTCGTCACCGGCACCGAGCCTTCCACCAGGATCGCCGCCGTCTCTGCACGGCTTCGGAGATGCGCGGAGAGATCGGCGCCTTCTTCACCGAGGCCTCCGAGAAAGACGACCTGCGAGGCGCCGACGGCCGACGCGCCCGCTGCAACCGCGCGCGCCGCGGCCCGGTCGATCGCCTCGAAGTCGGCCTGGCCGAGCGAATGAACGAGGTGGTAGACGACCTCGGCGCCGTCGAGCGCCGCGCGCATCGCGCCGGTGTCGGACGCGTCGGCGGCCACGCCGGCGTCGGCGCCTAGAACGGACGTGCCGCTCCGGGAGATCGCCGTCACCTGATGGCCCGCCTCGGCGAGCGCCGCGACGAGCGGACGCCCGATCGTCCCGGTCGCGCCGACAACCGCTACGCGCATGCCCGCGCAGCCCGCTGCAGGAAGCGCCGACCGACGACGTCGTGGAACCACCGCTCGGCCTGGAAGAACCAGCCACGCAGACGCGGAGCGAACTCCTCGAGGGCGACGATTGCCTCGCCCTCCGCCGCTGACCACGTGATCGCTCCGTACGGATGCCGAGCGAACAGCCCGCCGGTGATCTCACGCCTGCCGCCGACCGTCGGTCCGAACGCGATCAGCGCGGGCCAGACTCCGAAGAGCCGAATCGCGCCGCGCGAGAAGCGCACGAGACCGAACGTGGTCGCGCGCACCTCGCACCAGTAGAGGCGCTGGAGCTCGTCATTCGAGAGCTCACAGCCGACAGGCGCGCGCTGGACGACATCGAACGTGCCATCGGGGTTGCGCGTAGTCACCGTGTTCATCCCAGGAGGGTAGTTACGCTCCTCCCATGCCGAAGCCGTTGTGGGCGCCGTGGCGCCTCGAGTACGTGCAGCAAGCCGGCGAGCTCGACCGTTGCATCTTCTGCGAGCCGGAGGAAGAGCTGCTCGTGCACCGCGGGGAGCATGCGCTCGTCGTGCTCAACAAGTACCCGTACTCGTCCGGGCATCTTCTGATCGCACCGCACCGACATCTCGGCGATTTCGGCCTGCTCTCCGACGACGAGGCGCTCGAGGTGCACCGGCTCGGCGCGCGCGGCGTCGAGGCACTACGTGCCGAGTACGCGCCGCACGGCCACAACCTCGGGTGGAACCTCGGTCGGGTTGCGGGCGCGGGCATCGAGGATCACGTGCACCTGCACGTCGTCCCGCGCTGGAACGGCGACACGAGCTTCATGCCGGTGCTCGCCGACGTGAAGGTTCTGCCGGAGGCGCTCGTGCGCACGGCCGAACGGCTCCGCCCCCACTTCTCCTGACTCA
>JAYUEQ010000269.1:0-3666 GCA_043739205.1 Thermoleophilia bacterium | reverse complement strand
CGGGCCGGGATCGCGCTGACCGAGACGTTCTCGATGACCCCGGCGGCCGCCGTGAGCGGCGTCTACTTCCACCACCCGCAGTCGAAATACTTTGCGGTCGGCCGGATCGGCCACGACCAGGTCGAGGACTACGCGCGTCGCCGCGAGATCCCGCTCGCCGAGGCCGAGAAGTCGCTTTCGCACAGCGTCGGCTAACGGCTCCGACGCCTCGGGTATCCTGGCTCCCGCAGGCGCCCTTCGGGCGCCGCACCTGTTTCTATGCGGACGACATTGAAGAGAGGCGTCGGGCGCGGCGCCGGTGCCAATGGCAACGGCAAGGCCGTTTTCCCACCGGAGCCGGCGCCGGCGACGGTCACCGACGTCACCCGCTACCGGCAGCCGCCGCCTCCTACTGCGACCGGGCTCGGGCTCTTCCGGCGCATCCTGCTGATCACGCTGCTCGGCGTCACCTCGCTGATCCTCGGCGCGGCCGGCGGTGGCTATCTCTACACACACCATTTCGTCGCGAGCCTGCGCGCGCACACGCCGGCCGTCGTTCGCGCTTCGAGGGCCCTCGACGTACCGGTGGCGAACCGTGCAGCGATCGCACTGGTCATCGGCTACGACCACCGCGCCGGCGTCGAATCGGCCGGACCGTCGCGTTCCGACACCCTGATGTTGATCCGCGCGGACCCGCTGACGAAGACCATCTCGCTGCTCTCGTTCCCCCGCGATCTTCGCGTGCCGATTTACTGCGGTGCAACACCATCGGGGACCGATCGGATCAATGCCGCGTATGCATATTGCAACGCGAAAGGCACCCTGCTCACGGTGAAGCACCTGACGGGTTTGCCCGTCAACTATCTGATCACGGTGAACTTCCACGGCTTCAAGGAAGTGGTCGACACGCTCGGTGGCATCTGGATGGACGTTGACCGTCGCTACTTCAACAAGAACACGGGTGCGTCGTACAACAACTTCGCGAACATCAACCTGCAGCCGGGGTATCAGCAGCTGTCGGGGCAGGAAGCGCTCGATTTCGTCCGGTTCCGGCACACCGATTCCGACCTCACGCGTAACGCGCGGCAGCAGGAGTTCGTGCGGGCGATGAAAGACCAGGTTGCAGGGAACTTCTCGTACACCCGCATCCCGAGCCTCGTCGGCACGCTGACAAAGAACATCGAAGTCGGCGAGGGTGGGCATGCCCTCCAGCTCGACCAGGTGATCTCATACGCACTGTTCGCCCAGGGACTGCCCGGCGGTCACTTGTTCCAGGACAAGATTGCCAATGTCCAGTGCGGCGGTGAGTGCACCGCGTCGACGAGCGACATCCAAGCGGCGGTTGAGCAGTTCCAGAATCCCGACGTGCAGGCGCCGAAGAATGCGAACTCTGCAGCGCTCGGCCAGAAGGTCAAGCAGACCGCTCCGCCTCCGTCGTCGGTCACGGTCACGGTGCTCAACGGCAACGGCGTCCAGGGCGCTGCGGCGAACGCGTCGTATCTTTTGGCGCAGCGGGGCTACAAGACACTGACGCCTCCGAACAACCTCGAGCCGAACTACACCGCGACCTTCCACACGAAGATCTACTACGACCCGGCGCAGAAGCGCTCGAAGGCGGCGGCCGTCGCGCTACAGAACCTCATGCAGCCGGCAGACGTTGCGACGTTGCCGCGCAGCCCCGAAATCCTCGCGCTCGATCCGGGGTCGACGCTGATGGTCGTGCTCGGTCAGACCTTCCACGGCACGATCGCGTCGCTCCCAGCTCGCGTGGTCCCGACGCACCAGCAGCCCACCGTTCGCTACGACGCGGGGGCCGCGGATCTCCTGCGCCCGTACGTGAAAAAGGTGCCGTTCAAGCTGATGGTGCCGACCGTCCTCGAACGCTACTCCAGCCCCGACACGCTTCCGGGCGACAAGCCGATCGCCTTCTACTGGATGGACAACGCGCGCAAGCACAAGGGCGTCAGGCTTGTCTTCCACAACGGCGCGAACGAGTTCTGGGGTGTACAGGAGACGGACTTCACCGCGGCGCCGGCGCTCGGTGACCGCAGCTTCCACCGGATCCTCAACGGTCGCGCGTTCGACCTCTACTACTCGGGCACGCATCTCCACATGGTCGTTCTGCGGCAGGGAGGGGCGACCTACTGGGTTGTGAACACGCTGCTCGACTCGCTCTCGAACGAGACGATGCTCGCGATCGCCAAGGGCCTCAAACCCCTAACAAGCATTCACTAGGCTTCACGACGCGATGAGCAAGGTAGGCATCTTCGGCGCCGGCTGGGTGGGCCTCGTCACCGGCGCGTGCTTCGCGGAACTGGGACACGACGTCGTGATCCGTGACGTCGTGCCCGAGAAAATCGAAGTACTGCGGCGCGGCGGCGTCCCGTTCCACGAGCAGGACATACCGGCACTCCTCGAGCGCAATGCCGAGCGCCTGACGTACACGCTCGACGTGAACGACGTCGCCGATTGCCAGTTCCTTTTCGTCTGCGTCGACACGCCGCCGACCTACTCGGGCGACGCCGACCTGTCGCGGGTGTGGACCGTGATTGACGAGTTGCCCGATTTCGCAGGGCGACCGATCCTCGTCATGAAGTCGACCGTTCCGGTCGGCACGGGCGAGAAGGTGCGGGCAGGCCTCGACCAGCGCGGCCTCGATCACATGGGCTACGCCTCGAACCCTGAGTTTCTCGCCGAGGGGCGCGCGGTGCAGGATTTCATGAACCCCGACCGGATCGTGGTCGGCGCGTTCGAGCCCGCCGATGCCGACGCGGTTGCCGACTTGTATTCGGCGATCGACGCGCCGCTCGTGCGTTCCGACGTGAACTCCGCCGAGATGATCAAGCTCGCAGCCAACGCGTTTCTGATGACGCGCATCTCGTTCATCAACGAGATCGCGAATGTCTGCGAAGCGACCGGAGCCGACGTCGTGAAAGTCGCGGAGGGTGTTGGTCTCGACAAGCGTCTCGGCCCGCACTTCCTGCGTGCGGGCATCGGCTACGGCGGTTCGTGCTTCCCGAAGGATTCCCTGGCGCTCAAGCAGCTTGCGTCGAATTCCGGCTACCACTTCCAGTTGCTCTCAGCGGTGATCGAAGTCAACGAACTGCAGAAGCGGCGCGTGATCGGCAAGTTGAAGCGCCACCTCGGCCCGCTCCGTGGGAAGACGGTCGCGCTTCTCGGCCTCGCGTTCAAGGCGAACACCGATGACATGCGCGAGGCGCCGTCGATCGTGCTCGCCTCGCGGCTGCTCGCGGAGGGCGCCGACGTCCGCGCCTGGGATCCCGTCGCCGACGGCAGCAAGCTGCCGAAGGGTGTCGATGTCGTGGGCAGCGTCGCCGATGCAGTCCGCGGCGCGGATGCGGCGGTGATCGTGACTGAGTGGGACGAGCTGAAGGATCTCGCAACAGAGGAGACTCGCGCTTCGATGGCCAACCCGCTGATCGTCGACGGTCGCAACCTGCTCGATCCGGAGGAGACCCGGCGCGCGGGGTTCGCCTACGAGGGCATCGGCCGCCCGATTTCGCCGGGTGACGTACTGCCCGAAGCTCCCGAACCCCGTCGCACCCAGGAAGTCTGACGGGGCACTGGTGGAAGCGATCGTCCTCGCCGGCGGGAAGGCCGAGCGGCTCGGTGACGCTGCGGGCGGCCGCCCGAAGGCGCTCGTCGAGGTTGCGGGCAAGCCGCTTG
>JAYUEQ010000268.1:0-4871 GCA_043739205.1 Thermoleophilia bacterium | reverse complement strand
ATCCCGTCGCTCAAGCTGACCGACCAGGGGCTCGTCGACGTCGACGCATTCGAGCTCGTGCCGCTGGAAGTCGCATGATCTACAGCAACGCGTGGATCGTCACGATGGACGACGCCGGCTCCGAGCACGAGCGCGGGTGGCTCGAAGTAGAGGACGGGCTCGTCAAGCAGGTCGGCGCCGGCGACCCACCGTCAGCGGGGGAGGATCTGCGTGGAGCGGTCGTCACCCCCGGCCTCGTCAACACACACCACCACCTCTACCAGACGCTCACGCGCGCCCGCGCGCAGGACGCCGATCTCTTCACGTGGCTGAAGACGCTGTACCCGACGTGGGCGCGCGTTGACGAGGAGATGCAGTACGCCGCGGCGCGCACCGGTCTCGCGGAGCTTGCCCTGTCCGGGTGCACGACGATCTTCGACCATCACTACGTCTTCCCGCGCGGAGTGTCCGGGCTCGTCGAAGCCGAGGTACGCGCCGCGCAGGAGCTCGGCGTGCGCATCGTCGCCTCGCGCGGCTCGATGGACCTGGGCGAGTCCGACGGCGGGCTCCCGCCTGACAACCTCGTCGAGGACATCGACACGATCCTCGCCGACACGCAGCGCCTGCACGACCTCGCCGACGGCGTCATGGTGCAGATCGTCGTCGCGCCCTGCTCGCCGTTCTCGGTGACAACCCGCCTGATGGAAGAGTCGGCGGCGCTCGCGCGCAAGCTCGGACTGCAGCTACACACGCATCTCGCCGAAACCGTCGAGGAAGACGCCTACTGCCGCGAGCTGTTCAACTGCACCCCGGTCGAGTACCTCGAGCGCGTCGGCTGGATTGCGGACGACGTCTGGTGCGCACACTGCGTTCACCTCTCCGCTGCCGACGTCGAGTCGTTCGGACGCGCAGGAGTCGGCGTCGCTCACTGCCCCACCTCGAACCTGCGACTCGGCGCCGGCGTCGCGCCGGTGCGTGACCTGCTGAACGCGGGCGTACGCGTCGGGCTCGGGGTCGACGGCAGCGCCTCGAACGAGCGAAGCGATCTGTTTCTCGAAGTGAAGAACGCCCTGCTCGTCGCGCGCGGGCGTGGCGGGCCTGACGCGCTGACCGCCCGCGACGCGTTGCGCCTCGCCACGCGTGGCGGTGCCGAAGTGCTTCGGCGCGACGACATCGGCTCGCTCGAGCCGGGCAAGCGCGCGGACTTCGCCGTCTGGCGCACCGATGGGCTCGAGTTCGCCGGCGCCGAGGATCTCGTCGCGAACCTTGTCTTATCCGGGCCGCATCGCGTCGACCGGCTCGTCGTCGGCGGGGTCGACGTCGTCCGTGGCGGCTCCCTCGCGCGTGCCGACGAGCAGGAGATCGCGCGCGAGCACCGCAAACAAGCCGGGAGGTTGTGGAAATGATGACCGTCTCCACCCACGTGCTCGACACCGAGCGCGGCCGGCCGGCCGCAAGCGTGCGCGTCGAGCTCTTCGACCTCGACGGTGATCTCGTCGGCGAGGGCGTCACCGACGCGGCGGGTCGCATTGCAGAGCTCGGCGAGTCGAGCCCCGGCACCTATCGCATCGTCTTCCATCCACCGTCGCCGTTCTTCAAGCGCGTGGAGCTCGAGGTCGAGCTCGAAGAGGGCCATCACCACGTGCCACTCCTCATCTCCTCGTACGGATGCGCGAGCTACCGCGGCAGCTGACGGCCGAGCAGCTGGCCGAACTGTTCGAGGGACGCACACGCTTCGTCGAGTTGCTCGCAACCGTCGAGGATCCACTCGGCCGAGCGCGTGATCTGGCCCACGAGCTGACGGAGAGCGAAAAGAAGGACGTGCTCGATGCGCATCCGGCGATCGGCGCCAAAGCGGCCTCCGCACACTCCGCGCGCGAACAGGGGACCGACGCCGACCCAGCGGTGCTTGCCGAGCTCGCGGAGTTGAATCGTGCCTACGAGGAGAAGTTCGGCTTCCGGTTCGTCGTGTTCGTCAACCGACGCCCGCGGCGCGAGATCGTCCCGATCCTGCGCGAACGGCTCGAGCGCACGCGCGCAGAGGAGCTCCAGACGGGCGTCGACGAGCTCGTCCAGATTGCGGTGGACCGGTGGCGCAGCTTCTAGCTCTGGACAGTTACTGGTGGGACTGGGGCAACCTGCTCTTCCGCTGGCTGCACGTGATCGCAGCGATCGCCTGGATCGGCGGCTCGTTCTACTTCATCGCGCTCGACAACCACCTGGAGCCGCCGAAGGACCCGCGTGACTCCGAACGTGGCATCGGCGGCGAGGCGTGGGAGATTCACGGCGGCGGCTTCTACCGGGTCGAGAAGTTCCGCGTCGCTCCCGCGCGCCTGCCTGAGCGCTTGCACTGGTTCAAATGGGAGGCGTACACGACATGGCTGTCGGGCTTCGCGCTCTTCATCGCTGTCTACTACTCACATGCGTCGTCGTATCTCGTCGATACATCGGTCGCCGATCTCTCGGCGTGGCAGGCGATCGGCCTGTCGGTCGGTGGGCTCGTCTTGGCGTGGCTCGTCTACGACGGGCTCTGCCGCGCGTTTCGAAACGACGAAGGCATGCTTGCGGTGCTCGTCTTCGCGTTCGTCTGCCTCTCGTCGTATGTCTCCTGGCGATTGTTCGCGCCCCGCGCAGCGTTCATCCAGGTCGGCGCGATGATCGGGACGATGATGGTCGGCAACGTCTTCTTCGTGATCATCCCCGCGCACTGGAAGCTCATCCGCGCGAAGGATGCGGGCCGCGACCCCGACCCGCGCTGGAACAAGGCCGGCAAGACGCGCTCGGTGCACAACAACTACCTGACGCTGCCTGTCCTGTTCGCGATGCTCTCGAACCACTTTCCGCTCACCTATGGGCACAAGAACGGCTGGCTCGCGCTCGTCGCGCTGATGGCGATCGGCGCGCTGACGAGGCACTACTTCAACCTACGCCACCGCGGCCTCAACGTCTGGCCGATCCTGATCGTCGCGGCCGCGGGAATCGTTGCACTCGCGATCCTGCTCAAGCCGTAGGCACGACGCCAAGAGGCGGGTCAGGTGTCCCGAACCGTCACCACCGGGGTCAGACCCGGGTGATGACTCTTGAGGACAGGCACGCCGCATGGTTGTGCGGGGGGCAGGGGTCGGTCATTCAGACCGACCTGTCCTTCGGCGGCAGGACCGGGGTCAGACCCTGAACTCGACCGTTGAGGACACGTCGCCGCCTGAAAGCGCCGCCGCTGCGGGGATCGTTGCACTCGCGATCCTGCTCGGGCCCTAGGTCACTTCACGACCCGGTACTTGACGTGCGTGACGGTGGGCGAGTCGACCACCCGCATGATCTCGAGCTTGGCCTGCTCGCCGCCGTCGAACAACCGGACACCGCTTCCGAGCAGCACCGGAGCGACGTGCACCTGCAACTCATCGACGAGGCCGGCCCGCAGGCACTGCTGGACCACGTTCGCACCGCCGGCCACGGCGAGATCCTTTTCGCCCGCGGCGGCCCGCGCCTGCTCGAAGGCGGACTCGATGCCATCGGTGACAAACACGAACGACGTCCCGCCGTCCATCGTCAGGGTCTCGCGCGCATGGTGGGTGAGCACGAAGACCGGCATGTGGAACGGCGGGGTGTCGCCCCACCAGCCGTTTGCCATCGGATCGTTTCCCCACGCGCCCTCACCGCCACTGAACATGCGCCTGCCCATCAACACCGCGCCCGGCTGTGCGAGTTGCTCGCGGACGAGGTCGTCGTCGGCGCCTGTTGACCCCTCACCCTCCACGCCGTGACTTTCCATCCAGGTCGCCAGCCCGAAGACCCATTCGTGCAACTGCATCCCGCCGTCGCCGAGCGGTTGATCGACCGTCCGGTTCGGGCCGGCGATGAACCCGTCGAGCGATGTGGAAATGTCGAGCCTCAACTTGGTCATGGAACCTCCTGTAGCTTTCGCGATCGTGCTCGAGATCGTTGCAGCCGGGATGCGCTTCGTCGCGCGGTGGGAGGATGAGCTCGCGCCGCAGACGGTTGCGGCGTTCAAAGCGAGCCTGCCCCTCGACGATCGGATCATTCACTGCCGCTGGAGCGGCGAGTCGAACTGGATCCCGTGGGGCGACCGCGACTTCGGGATCGGACCGGAGAACGCGACCTCGTACCCGCACCCGGGTGAGCTCGCGCTCTACCCGGGCGGGCAGAGCGAGACGGAACTGCTGATGCCCTACGGCTACTGCAACTTCGCCTCGAAGGCCGGCCAGCTCTGGGCGAACCACTTCGCAACGATCGTCGAAGGCCAGGAGCAGTTGCCGCAGCTCGGCCGCCTCACCCTCTGGGAAGGCGCCCAGCAGATCACCTTCCGCGCGCTCTAGTCGCGCGGGTCGGACCGCTCGGCGATCTCGGCGGCCTCCGGTGTGTCCTTCTCGACGATCAGGTAGCGGTCTGTCGTCTTGACGACGTGCTCGATCTGCTCGGTGAGGTGCCCCGGCACGATCGCGAACCAGCGGCCATCCGAGCGCACCTCCTCGTACTCGCTCAGCGTCAGCAGGATCGGTTCCGTGCAGGCACCGTTCGAGCACTCGCAGACGAACTGGACATGCTGCTGATCCGCCTCCTTGCCGAGACTCTCGATCCGCTCGTTGACACTCCGGAAGAGCACCTCGTTCTGCGCTGCGCGATCCTCGAAGGCGCTCATACGCTGAGTTCTAGCGCTCTTCGCGCACATAGGGCGTGCCGAGCGCAGCGGGCGCTCCGAGCCGGCGGCGCGCGCCGGCGCTCGAGACGAGCACCAACACAACGATCGTCATCACGTACGGGAGCGACTGGAAGAGCTCCGGTGGAATGCTCGTGAGGATCCCGCGCGCCTGGAACGCGAACGGGATGCCCGAGAAGGCACCGAACAGGTAGGCGCCGATGAGGCAGAGGGC
>JAYUEQ010000267.1:0-8998 GCA_043739205.1 Thermoleophilia bacterium | reverse complement strand
GGCTTCACCTGCACGCTCGAACCGACGGGCGCTGACACAACTGCGTGCCCGAGTGCGTCCGAGATCGCCTCGACGCCGAAGACGCCACCGTTGTAGTAGTCGGGGTAGCTCGTGCAGTAGCTCGCGTATTGACCGACGCAGTTCGCCCACACCGCGGTGTTCGGCGCCTTCAGACGTGCGCCGGCGACCGGCGCGCCGACGTCGTCGACGACGGTGACGTTGACGGTGCCGTTCAGGTCGAGGATCAGGTCGGGGACGTCCCAGATCGTGCCGTTGACCATCGAGCCGCTCGCCCACGCGCTGATGCCTGCCGCGCCGCGCTTCGTGTAGCCCTCGTGCCCGAACGGCTCGATGCTGTGCGTGACCGCGGTGGGCTCGTTGAAGCTGAACGTGTAGCGGCCGTTCGCATCCGTGGTGGCCGTCCGGTAGGTCGAACTGAAATAGGGCGGGTCGAGCGCGATCTGGAACCCGGCGAGCGGGTTGCCGCTCGAGTCCTTGAGCAGACCGGTCGCGGTCGCGTAGCGCACATAGACGAAGTCGACGGAGGCGACGGTCGAGCCAGCGGTGAAGCCGTACAGCGTCTGCAAGGACGGTGTGATGTAGGAGCCGAAGGCCTGCGGCTGCACGCGCAACGTGGCCGAGCCGCTCGGGTAGGAGCCGTAGTACCAGCCGAGCGTCGGGTCGACCCGCAGCGAGTACGTCCCATCGGCGGCGGTGACGACCGTCCCGTAGCTCTCGACGGAATAGCAGGGGCCGAAGTAGCTCTGGCAGTAGTACCGGTCGGCGGCGATCGGCACGCCGGCCAGCACCGAGGCCGGCAGCGAGTTGTCGGTGACGGTGCCGCGGATGATCGTCGTCGGGAAGACGAGCGCGATCCCGCTCGCGCCGCCGGCCCCGGCCACCACCGTCTGCGTGGGTGCTGCGCCGTAGCCGCGGAGCGCGTACCCGAAGACCTCCGCGCTGCCGCTCGCCGCGCTCAGCGACCAGCTGCCGTCGGCCGCGGTCGTCGTCGTCACCGAGGCGCCATTGCTGACGATGGAGACCGTCGCATTCGCGACCGGGTCGCCGTACGAGTCGATCGCACTCCCGGAGTACGTGACATAGGTCCCGTAGGCAAAGTTGAACGTGACGGTGGAGCCTGCCGGAACGATCCCGGTCTGTTTGTAGTTCGGCGTCACACGGCTCGAGACCGAGCTCGGTGTCACCCGCAGCAGCATCGCGTTGTACCCGTCGTAGTAAGGCGTCGGGTCGATCCGCAAGCTGTACGTCCCGTCAACGGCAGTCGTCACCGTGCCGAGGTTCTCGTACAGGTAGCAGTAGTAAAGGTTGTAGTAGCAGAGGAAACGCTGCACCTCGAGCTGCGCCCCGGCGAGCGGCGTCGGAGCAACGCCGTCGTAGACGGTGCCGGAGACGAAAGCCGTGGGGAACGTGAGCGTGATGCCGCCGCCGGGGTCGCCGACCGCGATGCTGCGGCTGCCGGCCGAGCCGTACCCGGCGACGCCGTACGCGCCGACGGACACCGCCGCCGAACTGGGGCCGAGGAGCGCCCAGGTTCCGTCGGCTGCGCTCGTCGTCTGGCTCTGCGTCGCTCCGTCGTAGAGCCACACGGTCGCGCCTGCGACCGGCAGGCCGAACGAGTCGACGACCGTGCCGGAGAACGACTTGTCGTAGGCGGCGAACTGCACGTTGAGCGTCAGGAGGTCGAGGCTGTTCGCAGTAAGGTTGTCGATGCGCGGCACGAGGTACCCGCTCGGGCCGCCGTAGAACGAGATGCTCGCGACAGCGGTAGCGCCGGTACTCGGGTCGAGGGTCAGCCAGCCCATGTACTCGCCGAGGCTGTTCGTGCGGCCACTCGCGCAGTACCAGCCGCAGACGTTCACTTGCATACCGGCTACACCGGCACCGGTATCGCTCAACGTGACAGTCCCGCGCACGATTGCAGCCGGCACATAGGTGAAGTTCGCGTTCGTGGTGTTCCCCGCCGTGAGGTCGAACGAGCGACCGTTCGGCGTCGAGTAGCCGTCGATCGACGAGTTGACATACATCTGCACGCCCGCGACCGGCGCGACCGCGACGCTGTATGCGCCGGTCGCGCTCGAGGAGACGTAGTGGTAGTTGTACGAGCCGTTGTCGTACCAGTAGGCGGTCAGCGACACACCCTCGAGCGGGTTACCGGCGGTGTCGGAGACCGTCCCGGCGATCACGGCGGTCAGCACGGTGTAGGTGAGCGCCGGGACCGTGATCGCGCCGGGAGCCGTTGCGTCGACGTGCACGAAGCTCGGCGTGGGTCCGGCGAACCCGTTCAGCGAAGAGTCCGGATAGATGTCGACGGACGTCGCGTCCGTCGGAATCGTGAAGGAGTACGTGCCGTCGGCGCCGCTCGTCACTGAGTCGAACAACGTGCCCGTGGGTACGTAGGCGTACGCGGTGATCGCGACGCCGGCAACCGGCGCGCCCCCGGTCGTGACGGTGGTGCCTGACGCAACACGCGTCAGCGGTGTGTAGACCAGGTCATGGACGACGTCCCCGCTCACCGCGAGCTGATAGGAGTGCCGGTCCGTCGCCGCGGCGTACACGCTCTCGTACTGGAGCGGCACGTAGCCGGCGATATCCGCACCCGTCAGCACCTGCTTCGGGCCGAGGTCGATTCCGACCCTGAAGGTGCCGTCGGCGGCGCTGACGACGTTGTCCACCAAGGTCGAGACGTTCACGCCGGCGATCGGGACTCCGGCGGCATTCCGCGTCACGCCGGTGACGTGAGCCGCGAACGGGACCAGGGTGATCGTCACCGCGGGAAACGCACCCGTCGTGTCGACGGTCTGAGCCGCCGGTGCGAGGTAGCCCGAAAGGTTGACCGCCTGGATCGTCCAGAGCCCACGCGAGACGCCGAGCGAGAAGGCACCCGTCGCGCCGGTGACCATGTGCACCGAGAAGCCCGTGTCGGAGCTCGCCTGCACGAGAATCCCGGCCGCACCGCCCGCGCCGCCCGGCAGGAACACGGTGCCGGCGATCGTCGCCTCGACGAGCGGGGGCCTACCGTTCGCGTCGGTCGCAGGGTGGGTCGGCGCGCCGAGCACGTACTGGCTGAAGTGCGGTAGCGCTGCGGTGACGGTGTGCGCGACCGGATCGATCGCGAGCGTCGCAAGGCGCACGAGCGAGCCGGACGGATCGACGTAGTACACGTCGGGCGGCGCCGCCGAGCTCGCTGGGTCGTACGAGATGGTCAGCGTCGGCGGCGACGCGAACGTCGTCACTGCCGCGCCGGTCAGCGCGTCGAACGCGTGCAGGTCGTAGACGTGCGAAAGCTGCGACAGCCCGGGCACGGTCTGTGCCGTCTGCTCGACGGTGACGCGCAGGTCCGCGGTGGCGGAGCCCGCACCGAATGTGACGACAGCCGAACCGTCGCTCGCGGCGACCGACCCCCCTGTTGTCGACACAAGCACGCCGACACCTGGAGGCCCGCGAGCATCGGCGGCGGGCGTGGCCGACGGGGCCGGCGAGATTGACGACTCGGAGGTCGGGGAGGAGCCTGTCGCAGGGATCGTCGCGCCCGCGGGGGAGGGAACACCGCTCGGCGGCACCGTGGTCGCGGGGCTGCCGGCCGAAGCGCCGGTCAGCGTCGCCGGGGAGGACGGCGCCGCAAAGGAAGTCGGTTCGACAACGATCGATGCCAACACCGGGGCCGGCCCCGCGGGTGCGGTTTCCGCAGGCGCGACGACCGGAGCGGTGGTGGTCGAAGCGAGTGGCGGTGCGGTGGTGAGCGCGACCGGAACGGCGGTGACGACGGTGGTCGAGGTCGACGCCAGAGACGGTGCGGCGACCGTGCCCGACTCGACCTGGACGCTCAGAACAGGAGGAGCATCGGCAGACGAGGGAGCCCGGCCTGCAGGCGGAGCGGAGATCGTCGTCTCGGGCCGGTCTGCGGGGGTCACCGCTGCTGCCGCAGTGGGCTGCTCGACCACCGGCAGGTTCGGCACGCCGACGACCGGAACCACCTGATCGTTCGAGGCGTTGCCCGTTGCGTCGGGAGCACCCGGTCGGTTCGCGATCTCCGGCGGGGCCTCCGGCACGGCGGCCAAAGCCGGGACGGGGACGGCAGCCGGGGCCGGTGCGGCCGCCGCCGGATCCGACATCGTCGGCTCGATGCCGATCGAGTCGATCGCTTCCTGGGGCGTTGGCGACGCGTGCGTCGCGGCTGCGGGTTTGTGCTGCTTCGTGCGCGGCGGCACGATCGAACGACGGTCGACGATCACCGGTAGACGTGCGCCCGCGCGCCGGACGGTCTTCCAGATCGGCCGACCGCGCGCATCGGCGGACACCCACCCAGTGAGCGCGTCGACGACGCGCCGCCGCGGTGGGGTGAGTCGTACAGCGTGCCCGGCGGCTGCATGCTGCCCGGACTTCGTTGCGGACGGGGTACGAAGAACCGGAAACTGGAACGCCGGAATGCTGAGGTCGGCGAGCTGGCGTGGGGCCGGGATGCGGAACGCAACGGCAAACGGCATCGCGTAATTGACGGCGAGTGTCAGTGCGACGATCGCAACGAGCAGACGCGCGATGCGCTGCGAGCGCAGCGTGAAGAGGCTCGGCACGACCGAGACAGACATGCGCCCTGGCGCATAGGCCATCGCCCCCAACTGCTCCCCTTCCCCACGGCGCGCCGGGACCGGCCACCGTTCGTTCCCCTGGGAGAGAGATAACAGAGTTCCGAGCCCACTTCAATGAGCCAACCCCGCTCAGACGGCTGGATCTGTCGATACGAGGGCTAGATGCTGAACGTCCGGCGCACAGCCTCGTAGGCCGGGCGAAGTGCATTCGCAAGGTCTTCGCCTCCGCCGACCGGCAGACCACTTGACCCGAGGCGTTTCAGGACTGCATGGATCGGCATCGGGCGCGCCTCTGCGAGTGGACTCAGCTCCCTGCCTTGCCACGGGTCGGCGGACTCCGCGAACTCCGACTCGCCGAGATCGGCGACGCCACGCCAGCGGAGTAGCACGCGCGGGGTGCGTTCGATTTCGTCCGCGAACCCATACGCAACCGCCGCGACGTGCTCGCAGCCTTCGGCTTCGTCGCACGTGCACGACTGCGCGATCTGGCTCGCGCGCGGGATCAGCAACTCGCCCCAGTCTTCTTGCAGCAGATGCTCCAGGTGCACCGACTGCATTCGCCCCTCGACCGCTTGCTCGAGCTGCCCCATGCCCTGCGCATAGCGCGCCATCTGCGCCCAGATCCGCGCCGGGATCACGTGCGCGGCGATCGTCACCTCGCAGCCATCGACGAGCGCCCAGATCTCGCCCGGATCGACGCGCAGCGCTTCGACGTCCAGCTCCGGGTTGTCTGCATTGCCGGCGACTGCCGCGACGAACGATCTGCTCCACGGGCCCATTACGCCGCGGCCTCCACCACGTCCGGCGACAACGCGACTGCTTGCCGGATCGCGCCCAGGTCGAGATCGCCCAGCCAGTCCTCCGAGCGGCCGGCCATCACCTTCTCGACCAGCTCTCGCTTCGAGTCGAGGAGCTGGTCGATCCGCTCTTCCAACGTGCCGGTGCAGATCAGTGAGTGCACATAGACCGGCTTGTGCTGGCCGAGTCGGTGCGCACGGTCTGTCGCCTGCTGCTCGACGGCCGGGTTCCACCAGCGGTCGAAGTGGAAGACGTGATTCGCCGCCGGCAGGTTCAGACCGCGGCCGCCCGCGCGGATCGAAATCACGAGCACCGTCGGTCCTCCGGGCTCGTCGCTTGCGAACGCTTGCAGCAACTCGTCGCGCTGCTTCGCGTTCAGCCGGCCGTGGAAGAAGCCCACCTTCCGCCCCAGCCGCTCTTCCAGGTGCGGAACAAGTCTGTCGAAGCTCGGGTACTGCGTGAAGACGAGCGACTTGTCCTCCGCCGGCACCTCCTTGAGCAGCTCGACGAGACGCTCCAGCTTCCCCGAGCGCCCCTCGAGCGGCCGCCCCGTGTGCATCAGCATCTCCGGGTGATTGCACACCTGCTTCAGGTGGCCGAGCATCGCGAGCACCGCGCCGCGGCGGCCGAAGCGATCCTCGTGCGACTCGATCCGCGGGAACCACCGATCGACCGTCGCCTGGTAGAGGCTCGCCTGCTCGATCGTCAGCTTGCAGTAGTCCTTCTCGACCTTGATCGGCGGCAGGTCGAGCTCCACCTCCGGCTCGTCCTTCGCGCGCCGCAGGATGAACGGCCGCACCACCGCACGCAACCGCTCCAGTGCCACCTCGTCACGGCCGACCTCGATCGGCTGCGCGAAGATCCGGTTGAACCACTCGCGCGAACCGAGCAGCCCCGGGTTGAGGATGTCCATGATCGCCCACAGCTCGCTCAACCGGTTCTCGATCGGCGTGCCCGTCATCGCGACGCGCCGCCGTGCCGGAAGCGTGCGGAGAGCACGTGCGCGCTTCGTCGCCGGGTTCTTCACGTCCTGCGCCTCGTCCAGCAGCAGCCGGTCCCACTGCACGCCCGCAAGCACCTCGACGTCGCGCGTCGCGATGTCGTACGACGTCACGACCACGTCGACCTCGCGCACCTTCCGCTGCAGCTCCTCGTTCGCGAGCCGGTCGCTCCCGTGATGCAGATGCACGCGCAGATCCGGCGCGAAGCGCTCGACCTCCGCCACCCACTGCCGCGCCACGCTCATCGGGCACACGACGAGCGTCGGCCCGAGCGCGTCACCGCCGGGCTCCTCGCGTTCCGACACGAGCATCGCGATCGCCTGCACCGTCTTACCGAGCCCCATGTCGTCGGCGAGGATCGCGCCGATCCCGAGATCGCCGAGCATGCGCAGCCAGCCGTGCCCCTTCTCCTGGAACGGGAACAGCTCGTGCCGCATCCCCTTCGGCGTCCCGCGCGGACGGAACCGCGCGTCTTTGCCGGAGAGCAGCTCGTCGAGCGACGCATCGAGGCGCACGTCACCTAGCTCGAGGCCCGCTTCGTCGGTCTCGAGGCCCGACACGGCGCGCACGAGGTCGACGAAGCCGACACCCTGGCGCCGCCGCTCGAGGAAGCGCAGCGC
Source organism: Thermoleophilia bacterium (assembly GCA_043739205.1). Taxonomy (GTDB): domain Bacteria; phylum Actinomycetota; class Thermoleophilia; order Gaiellales; family Gaiellaceae; genus PALSA-600. The sequence goes on along the minus strand of JAYUEQ010000267.1, from coordinate 1,972 downwards.
GCGCTTCACGTCAGCGGGACGCAGCGCCTGCCACTGGCCGTCGACCTGCACGACCGGGCTCTTTGCTGCGGCGAGTGCTCTGAGCTCGTCATCGGTCAGCTCCGTGTCCCCGACGGCGAGCCGCCAGTCGAACGACGCGAGCACCGAGCTCGAGAGGAGGCCGCTCGACGCGCGCGGTTCGCTCGATGCGGTCATGTTCGCGCGCAGGCGTGTTGGCACGCGCAGCCACGCGCTCGGCAACAACACCGGCACGTTGCGCTGCTCGAGCTGCGGCATCAGCTCTTTGAGGAAGTAGGACGCGGTCTCGGCGTCGAGCTCCGCGTCGACCGGCTCTTCGTCGTCGAATTCGATCCCTTCGGTTTCGAGTAGCGGGCGCAGCTCGGTCAGCTGCTCCTCGAGGTCTCCGAACGGATCGCCGCCGCGCACGAACGCGAAGCCGTCCTCGCCGCCGTTCCACAGCATCGACACGGGCAGCTGCAGCGTCGGGTCGTCGTCGGCGTGCAGCCAGAGCTCGAGCGCGAGCCCGTTGCGTGGACGCTCGTCGAGATGGAGCGCAACGCGCCACGTCGTGTCCTTCACCTCGGCGAGGCCGTCGTCGACCCAGCGCGACAGGCGCCGTTCGAGCGACGCGTAGCTCGAGTTCTGCGGCAGCTCGGGATCTTCGGAGCTCAGCGCCTGTAGGAACGCCTCCGTTGCTGTGCGGCGCCGCGTCGGGTCGCCGAGGCGCACACCGGCGGCGACGACCCGGTCGCGCGCGATCTGGTCGACGAGCTGCGGGTAGAGGTCGCCGACGGTCGCGTCGCGGTCACTGTGGAAGCCCTCCGCGGCGACGAGCGGCAGCGCGGCGGCGATCTCGTCAAGCGGTGCCTGGATGTGGTCGGCGAGCGTCGAGCCCCAGAACGCGTACCAGCTGCCGCCGCCGCGGGTCAGCTGTGGATGCACCATCCCCTCGCTCACCGAGCGCTGCGCAAGCTCGACCAGCGCGAAGATGCCCTTCGCGCTGTCGCCGAGGTCGACATTCGGGGGGTCAGCGGCGAACTCGATCAGCTCCGGGACGGAGAGGCGGCGCGCGTCGATCTCGAAGTCGAGGATGTGGACGACGCCGGGCTCGCCCTGGGTCAGGCCGCCGTCGGTGAAGACGTCGCCGTCGCCGCGGGTGAACGCGTAGGCGCTGCCCGCGCGCCAGATGACCTCGAGAGAAAACATCGACCTGACAGCGTAGGGATAAACAGTGGGCCGCCGCTTGATTCGATGCGCAAACTGCTCGAATCTGGTTCGGCTGAAGCCGAATCAGGTTCGGTCGAAGCTCGAAACTCTCGAACCCGGTTAAAGAGCGAACCAGGTTCGGGACTGGAACTTCACGCTGAGCACTGCAGTTCGAGCGGTACCTTCATCTCATCTCCTGGTTAGTCAGTACGTCCGCGAAACGCTGCTCGGCCAGGGTGCCATAGAGAGCGTGGCGCGAGAGCTTTGCCTTTGTGGTGGCGGGGCTCGTCAGGCCGCAGAGGAACCGGGCTCGCTGGCGCGGCGTGCCGAGGGCGGACGGATGCTCCGCGGCCAGCTCGGCCAGGGCTGCGCGGTCGAGGTCGGGCGCAGCCGGCGCAGCGGCTTCCGGGAGCTGCTGCGCAGAGCCAGTCAGGCAGAAGCTGCAGTGGCCGCACGGCTCGGCTCGCGTCTCGCCGAAGTAGCCGACGAGCGACTGCACCTGGCAGCCGTCGTGCTCGACGAGCGCGACGACTCGCGCGATGCGCTCCGCCTCCGACTGTTCGCGGCGGTCGAAGCGCTCCGCGAGGCGGTCTCTGAGCTCGTCGCGGGACGGCGGTTGTTGGAGGATCGTGAAGCGCTGGCGGACATCGGCGACCTTCAACTCGACGAGGCCCTGCTGCTCGAGGTAGCCGAGCGCGCTGACGACCCGCTCGCGCTCCTCACCCGGCACTGCCTCCGGGTCGACGCCCGTCCAGATGCGCCCCGC
>JAYUEQ010000266.1:0-34373 GCA_043739205.1 Thermoleophilia bacterium | reverse complement strand
GCGAAGTTGATCACCTCGGTCGCCTTGTAGATCAGGACGAGCGCGAGTGCGAGCGACGCGTAGATCGACCCGTCGGCGAGACCCGTGAACAGCGCCTGGAAGAACTGCTGCATCTCTCAATACCCCAGGTACGCCGACCGGACGGCGCTGTCGGATTTGAGCTCGTCGGCGGTGCCCGAGATGGCCACGTTGCCAGTCTCGAGCACGTAGGCGCGGCGTGCGCTGCTGAGCGCGATCGCGGCGTTCTGCTCGACGACGAGCACGGCGAGCCCTTCCTTCTCGTTCAGATCAGCGACGACCCGAAAGACCTCGCGCGTGACGAGCGGCGCGAGGCCCAGCGACGGCTCGTCGAGCATGAGCAGGCGCGGCCGCTGGAGAAACGCGCGCGCGAGCGCAAGCATCTGCTGCTCGCCACCCGAGAGCGTTCCGGCCTGTTGGTGCCGCCGCGCCGCGAGCCATGGGAAGTACTCGAGCACCATCGTGAAATCCGGGCGTCCGCGGCGCATGTAGGCGCCCATGCGGAGATTGTCCCACACCGTGAGCTCCGCGAAGATCCCGCGTCCTTCGGGCACATGCGCGATTCCGGCTCGAGCCGTCGCCTCGGGACCCGAGCGGCCGAGCCGCTTCCCGGCGAAGACGACGTCGCCGGAGCGGCGAACCGTTCCGGAGACTGCCCGCAGCGTCGTCGTCTTGCCGGCGCCGTTTGCGCCGAGCAGCGCCACGATCTCTCCCTCGTCCACGGTGAGGGACACGCTGTGGAGCGCGGCCACGGGGCCGTAGCGCGCGGAGACGTCCTTCAGTTCGAGCAGTGGAGCCATCGCGGGCGATACCTTCTCATGCGTGGAGGTTGTCGAACAGGGAGTGCGTCGGATCACCTTCGCGCTGCCGCTCGGGATCGACCACGTCCATTGCTATCTCCTACGGTCGTCGACCGGGGGCTGGATCCTCGTGGACACAGGCCTCGGCTCTCGCAACCCCGAGGCGCAATGGCGCCCGGTGCTCGACGAGCTGGACGCGCCGATCGAGCAGATCGTCGTTACGCACATGCATCCCGATCACGTCGGCGGAGCTCGTGACATCCAGGAGCTGACCGGCGCGCCGGTGCTCCAGGGGCGCGAGGACTACGAGCAGTGTGTTGGCGCATGGGGCCGGCGTGACCCGGAACGGTTCATCGCGTACTGGTCGTCGCACGGCGTTCCAGGAGCGACGATCGAAGGGATCGCGCGGGATTCCGAGTGGCTGATGGAGGCGGTGCACTGGGTCGAAGATCCGCAACTGCTCGACGCGGGTGACGAGGTCGACGGCTGGCGCATCGAGGTGCTGCGCGGCCATGCAGACGGCCACATCGTTCTCCTTCGCGACGGTGTGATGATCGCCGGCGACACGATCCTCGGCGGGATCACGCCCGCGATCGGGCTCTATCCGAACTCCCGTCCCGATCCGCTCGGCGACTACCTGCAGACGCTCGACCGCATCGAGGAGCTCGCGCCACGCGTCGCCTACACGGGGCACCGCGAAGCCGTGCTCGATCCCGCCGGGCGCGCCCGCGAGATCCGGCAACATCACCTCGAGCGGCTCACCTACGCAGAGGTCGCGCTCGATGGAGAGCCGCTCTCGGGCTACGACGTCTCGCTCGCACTCTGGCCGGGCGATCTCCCGGCCTCGCTGCGACGGTTCGCAACAGCCGAGTCGCTCGCGCACCTCGAGCGACTCGTGCACGAGGGCCGGGCGGGCCGCGACGGGCTGCGCTACGTCAGCGCAGGAACCTAGGCGGATACCATTCACCCTGTGAAGCCGTTTCGGATCGGTGTTCTCGCCGTGCAGGGGAACTTTCGGGAGCATGCGCAGATGCTGCGCCGGCTCGGTGTCGACGTGGTCGAGATTCGCAAGCCCGAGCAGCTCGACGGCCTCGACGGGCTTGTGATCCCCGGCGGCGAGTCGACGACCTTCATGCGCCTGATGCGGCTCTACGGCCTCGACACGGCGATCGCGGAGTTCCCCGGGCCGGTCTTCGGCACGTGTGCCGGAATGATCGTGCTCGACCGCAACCATCTTGGTCTCGTCGACGTGTCGGTGCGGCGCAACGCGTTCGGCCGGCAGGTCGCATCGTTCGAGACCGATCTCGATGTCACCGGAATCGACTCGCCCGTGCGCGCCGTCTTCATCCGCGCGCCGTGGGTCGAGGAGGTCGGGCCTGGGGTAGAGGTGCTCGCAGAGGTGGATGGGCGGCCGGTGCTCGCGCGCGAGGGACGCTTCCTCGTCGCGGCGTTTCATCCGGAGCTGACCGACGACTCGCGTCTGCACGAACAGTTTTTGGAGCTCGTCAGGGAGGAGCAGAGTGTCCGGGCATAGCAAGTGGTCGTCGATCAAGCACAAGAAGGGCGCAGCCGACGCGAAGCGCGGCAAGCTCTTCTCGAAGCTCTCGCGCGCGATCATCGTCGCGGCGAAGGAAGGCGGCGGCGACCCGACGAACAACCTGTCGCTCCAGAACGCGATCGAGAAGGCGAAGTCCTACTCGATGCCGAAGGACAACATCGACCGCGCGATCGCAAAGGGCTCCGGCGCCGACGCGGATGCCGACGCGTTCGAGACGATCGTCTACGAGGGCTACGGCCCCGAGGGCGTCGCGGTGATCGTCGAGGCGTTGACCGACAACAAGAACCGCACGGCCGCCGATGTGCGCCACATGTTCTCCAAGCACGGCGGCAACCTCGGTGCAACGGGCGCGGTCGCGTGGCAGTTCGACCGGCGCGGTGTCGTCGTCGTTCCCGCCGACGGTGTCGACGAGGAGGAGCTGCTGCTCGTCGCGGCCGACGGCGGGGCGGAGGACATCGAGCAGGACGGCGATGTGTTTCAGGTGACCTCGGCGCCGGAGTCGCTGTCGGCGGTGCGCGTTGCGATCGAAGCCGCAGGCTTCACCGTCGAATCGGCGGAGCTGATGCTCGTCCCGAAGACGACGGTTGCGATCGAGGACGAAGCGAAGGCGCGGCAGGTGATGCGCCTGATCGATGCGCTCGAGGACAACGATGACGTCCAGGACGTCTACGCGAACTTCGACATCCCCGAGCGCGTGCTCGAAGCCGTCGCCGGCTAATTCTCCACCACTGCGTACCTCGTCCCGTCGTTTCGTCGTTGCACCTCGGACGGAAATCAACGCGAGGTTCGAGGAGGTTCTGATGAGCGCAGCTGAGGTCGGGAGGCAGGCACGCGGAACGGCCGAAGGTGGCCGTGGCTGGTACGCAGTTGTCGCGCGCACCGGGCTCGTTGCCAAGGGATTGTCGTTCGGGCTCGTCGGAGCGCTGGCGCTGAAACTCGCACTCGGCGACGGCGGCAAAGCGACGAGCAGGCAGGGCGCGCTCCAGTCGCTCGCACACGACTCGTTCGGGAAGATCGCCCTCGTGCTGCTCGCGGCGGGATTCGCCGCGTATGCGCTCTGGCGCTTCATCCAGGCCTACGCCGAGCGCGCCGACGACGGCGACACGGGGACGAAGGCCTTGGGCAAGCGGGCAGCGTACGTCGGACGCGGCCTGGTTTACGCGAGCCTCACCTACTCGACGCTGCGGATCGTCGCCGGTTCCGGCGGCGGGCAATCCCAGAACGCAAAGGCGCACAAGTCCACGGCGATGGTCCTGTCTTGGCCCGGCGGGCAGTGGCTCGTCGGGATCGCGGGGCTGTGCCTCGTGGGTGTCGCCTTCTGGAACCTCTACCGGGGGCTTGCGCGGAAGTTCGAGGACAAGTGGCGCGTCGGTTCGCTCTCGCGCTTTTGGAAGACGTGGGGCGGACGGGCCGGCGTCGTCGGGCATGTCGCCCGCTTCGTGGTCTTCGCGCTGATCGGGATCTTCCTCACGAAGGCGGCAATCGACTACAAGCCCCAGGATGCGATCGGGCTCGACGGAGCGCTCCAGAAGCTCGCGCATGCCTCGTACGGGCCGTATCTGCTCGGTCTGACCGCCGTCGGGCTGATCGCCTACGGCGTCTACTGCCTGGTGGATGCCCGGCTCCGGGACGTGTCCGCAAACAATTAGTGGCTTGAAGCAGCCCGGAGGAACGTCCGGAGGTACGCCTAACGTGTTCTCGTGAAGGTTCTCGGCATCGATCCAGGGACGGCTGCATGCGGGTTCGGAATCGTCCAAGAAAGCGGAGGGCGCCTCAGGGCCACGTGCCACGGGTGGTGGCGCACGTCGGCCAGAGAGCGTCCGGAGGCTCGACTGCTCACGATCTTCACGGGCGTGCAGGAGCTGATCGCCCAGCACGCCCCGGATGCCGTCGCTCTGGAGGAGTCGTACGTCGGCGCAGACGCCCGCATCGCACTCTCCGTCGGGCAGGCCCGGGGAGCCGTGCTCGTCGCCGCGGCGTCCGTCGGCGTCGCGTGCACTGAGTACTCGCCGGCGACCGTCAAGCAGGCCGTCTGTGGCTACGGCCGCGCTGACAAGGAGCAGGTTGGGAAGATGGTGAAGGCGATCCTCGCGCTCGAGGAGGTGCCGACGCCGAATCACGCTGCCGACGCGCTCGCCGTCGCGATATGCCACGCACTCGCGCCGCCGCTGATGAAGCTGGTCGCATCGTGATCGCGCGCCTGCGGGGCCGCGTGTCCGGGCGCGCCGGTTCGGGATTGATCGTCGACGTGAACGGCGTCGGCTACCTGGTCCACGCCACGCCGTCGGTGCATCGCCTTGGCGATGGTGACGTGACGATCGAGGTGCACACGGTCGTGCGCGAGGACGCGTTGCAGCTCTACGGTTTTGCGACCGCGGACGAGCGCGAGCTCTTCGAGCTGCTGCTCGGCGTCAACGGCGTGGGACCGAAGGTCGCGCTCGCGATCGTCTCCGGCTCGACGCCGGTGGAGCTGCGCCGCGCGATCGCGCGCGACGACGTGAAGCGCTTCCAGGCGATCCCCGGCATCGGCCTGAAGACTGCGCAGCGCGTTGTCCTGGAATTGAAGGCGAAGCTCGTGGGTCTCGACATCGGCGGCCCGGACACCGGCGAGCTCACCGCGCGGGACGCGCTCGTCGAGCTCGGTTGGTCGCTCGTCGATGCAGAGCGTGCGCTCGCCGACATCGACTCCGAGCTTTCGATCGAGGAACAAGTGCGTCACGCTTTGCGGGCGGCCGCATGAGCCAGTTCCTGGCGCCCGTGCTCGCCGACGCCGAGGAGGAGCTCGAGCGCTCGCTGCGCCCGCGCACGCTCAGCGACTTCGTCGGCCAGGAGCGCGTCAAAGAACAGCTGTCGATTGCGCTCGAAGCGGCGAAGGCGCGTGGCGAGGCGCTCGATCACGTATTGCTCGCCGGCCCGCCCGGGCTCGGCAAGACCTCGCTCGCGCAGATCGTGCGCAACGAGCTCGGTGTCGGCATCCGCCAGGTGGCCGGTCCGGCGCTCGAGCGAAAGGGCGACATCGCCGCGATCCTGACGACGCTCGAGCCGCGTGACGTGCTCTTCGTCGACGAGATCCACCGTCTGAACAGGGCGGCAGAGGAGATCCTTTATCCGGCGCTCGAGGACTTCCGCCTCGACATCATCGTCGGCCAAGGCCCAGCTGCGCGCACGCTGACACTCGACCTGCCGCCGTTCACGTTGATCGGCGCGACGACACGCACCGGTTTGTTGACGACGCCGCTGCGCAACCGCTTCGGCCTCACGTTCCGGCTCGATCACTACAACGCGGTCGAGCTCGCGCAGATCGTCCGGCGCTCCGCGAGCATCCTCAGCGTCGAGATCGACGAAGATGCGGCGCAGCTCGTCGCGGGACGTTCTCGTGGCACGCCGCGCATCGCGAACCGCATTCTGCGGCGCGTTCGCGACGTAGCCGAGGTGCGGCACGAAGGCGTCGTCACCACGGCGATCGCGGAGGAAGCGCTGACGCTGCTCGAGGTCGACGGTGTCGGGCTCGAGCGCTTCGACCGGGCGCTCCTGGGCTGCGTCGTCGAGAAGTTTGGCGGCGGGCCGGTCGGGCTCTCGACGCTCGCGGTGTCGCTCGGGGAGGAGCCCGAGACGATCGAGGACGTCTACGAGCCGTACCTCCTGCAGCTGGGGTTCCTCCAACGCACCCCGCGGGGCCGCATGATCACGGAGCTCGGGCGCGCCCACATGGGTGCCACGCCCGACCCGAGCACCCTCTTCTAGGGGAGTTTCCGCGGGCACGGCCGACGTTCGGTCGATAATGCACCCTATGTCCACGACCGCGCCCCGTTCCGACGCTGCGGCCGCGTCAGTCGGCGCGACCGATCTCTTCGTGCTCCGTCGCGTGTCCGGCAACCGCTTCGTTCACTTCGGCGGCAGCGGCCGTGGCGCCGGCTGGGCCGGGCTGATCGAAGTTTCGACGGACGAGGAAAGCTCGCTCGACAGGGCGCTGTCGACGCGCAAACCCGTGCGTCTCGCTCACGGCGGCAAGGAGCTCGTCTTCGGCCCCTACTATGCGCATGCCGCGGCATTCGTTCCGGTCACTGCCGACGTCGTCGTGGTCTTCGGCGGTGAGGCCGAGGCGCTCGGAACTGTGACCGACGACGCGCTTCAGTCAGCCGCCACGCTTGCAGCAGATGCGGTCGAGTCCGTCACGCCCGCGAAGCAGCTCGCCGACGAGCTGGAAGAGCTGGATGCCGTCCGTGCGGCAGTCGGCGTTTCCGGAGGCACTGTCGAGGACACGATGCGCGCGCTCGCGCTCGTCGCCGCGGAGGCGCTCTCGTGCGAAGCGGCCGCTGTCTATCTCGCAGACGGCGACCGCATCGCGGTCGTCGATCGCGGCTGGGAGCTGCGGGAGCCTCCGGAGCGGGTCGCAGCGGCGCTCAAGTCGGTGCTCGCCGGTGGCCTGTCGCCGTATTGCGTGCAGGATGCGAGCGTCGTGCCGCTGCCCTCGCCACTCGACCGCGAGCGCGGAATCCGCTCGTACTACCTGCTCGAGCTCTCAGGTCTCAGTAAAGGCGTGCTGTTCGTCGCGCACACAGATGCCGCGCCGCGCGGGTTCACGATCCTCTGCCGCCGGCTCGGGCTGCGGCTCGCGGGCGTCGCGTCTGTCGCACTCGGCGCTGCGCTCACGCGGGAGTGGTGCTCTCTCGAGGCGGCTCGCCTTCACGCCGAGTTCGGGAAGCTCGACGTATGAGCGCCAGCGCGATCGGCGCGGTCAGCAGCGCCATCACGTCGAACCACACGTAGCCGGAGGCGACACCGCTCGGCGGGTTGCCATCGGGGATACCGAGGCCGGGCAGTTCGCGCGCCCACCGCCACGTTCCGATCGCGGTCCCGTACAGCTCGAGCGCGGCGACGACAACGAAGACGCCGGCATAGATCTGACGGTTGCGGCCCCGCCAGAGGAATAGCAGGAGCATCGGTACGAGCAGTGCGCCGGCGACATCGCGCCGTGGCAGCACGAACAGTCCAAGGAGACCCCAGGTTGCTGCCCCGGTCCCGGCGACGATGACGAGCGCACGCGCGTGGCGCGCGAGCGCCGTCGCGAGCGCGAGCCCTGTGAGATAGACGAGGCCGTGCGCGGGCGGCACGAACAACGGCAGGTTGTGGAGACGGTAGGTGTAGACGCCCCAGATCAACGAGCCGGTGATCTCGCCGACGGTTGCGAAGACGACGACGCCGAGCGCCTGCGCGCGCCGCTCGACTGGGACGCGGGTCAGCGCCGCGGCGAGGACGAGCCAGGTGAGTGCACCAAGCGCGAGCTGCTCGGGATACGAGGCGTAGTGGTCGAGCGCGAGCAGTGCGGCGAGGTACGCCGCGCCGGCTACGGGCGGTACTGAAGCTCGTGCCACGACGGCACCGGTGCGAGCTCGAGCAGCGGCCGGCCGCCTCCGCCCGGGTGCTGGTAGGCGAATTCGGCCTCGCTGTCGTCCCACACGACCTCGAGCGCGCTGCGCTTGACCTGGTGGTCGAGCCAGGCGCCGCGGAAGATCAGCTTGCGCAGCCAGTAGACGAGCGACTCGCCCTCGACGAGCGACACGCGTTCCCAGTTCCGCACGAGGTAGCGGCCGAGGCGCGACGCTGGCGCTTCGATCATCCCTTGCGCCGCGAGCGACACGAGGTCCTCCGTCTCGTCGTCGTCGAGCCCTGCGGTCTCGACCACGCCGAGCTTGACCGCTGCTGCGACCACGCGACCTTCGAAATCCGCGGCGCCGAACGAGAACCGGTAGCCGAGGAACTCGACGATGTAGTCGTTCCCCGAGGTGTAGTTCGCGTCGGGCGAAGGCAGCGAATCAGGCACGATCCCATGGTAGTGAACGTTCTCGCCGTCACTAGCTGGGAGCGCCTCGTGCTCTTGCTGCCCGCCGGAATCGTCGGCGCGGGGCTCGTCGGTGCGGTGTTCATCCTGCTCGGCCGCGCCTTCGCGGCCAGCGTGCGCGAGTCGGGCCATCCCCGCTTGATCATCGGAGGCCTCGTCGCGTTGATGGCGCTGATCGTGCTGCTGACGTTCCTCGGCGTGACCCTCCCGAAAGAGGGATAGCTACACGATCACGACGGGCGTCCCGACGTGGACGTGCTGGAACAGCCACTCCGCGTCCGGCACTTGCATGCGCACGCAACCGTGGGAAGCGCTGTACCCGATCGACGCCGGTGCATCGGTGCCGTGAATCCCAACGCCGGCCGCGTCCAGGCCCATCCAGCGCGTGCCGAGCGGGTTGCTCGGGCCGGGCGGGACCGGCTTCAGCCCCTTTGCCCAGGCGCTTGTCGTTGGCGGGTACCACCACGGGTTCCGCTGCTTGTTCATGATCCGCCAGACTCCGGCGGGCGTCGGATAGATCGCCTGGCCCGTCGCGACCCGGAACGTCCGGACGAGTGCGCGACCGTCGTAGAGGCGCAGCGTGTTCGTGCCACGCGTGATCACGATCACGGGACCGAAGTTCGCGACCGTTCGCGTTGCCGGCAGCAGCTGCGTCAACAGTTGAAGCGGCGCACGTGTTCCATCCTGCAGCAACTGCACGAGTGCGGCGTGCATCGTCCGCGTGTTGACTGTGAGCCCCGGCTTCGCCGCGATGAACTCGGGGCCTGCCGCAGTTGCGCCGGTGACGCGTGCCGATTGTGCCGCCCGGTCGTAGCGGTGCGCGAGAAACGCGACGAGCTGATCGAGCTTCGCGTGCGAGTACGTGACGGGCAGCGCGATCTCGCTGTGAGCTGTTGCCGCGAGCGCGGAGCCGACTGCTGCGTTGATGCCGATTGCGGCGTCGACCTGGCGTGGCGTGACCGTCAGCATCTTTCCCCGGTAGGCAACCGAGACCGGCCGCGCGAACGCGGCCTGGACGCGCAAGCGCGCGGGCTCGGCGCTCAACCCGCCGACCTCGATCCCACCGACCGAGACACCGGCCGGGACCACCCGGGTCGGAGCGGCTGCGGGCGCGGCTGCGCAGGCGAGGCCTGCGGCGAGCACGAGCGCGGCGAGCGTTCTCAGCACGGGAGCGGAATTCAAGCAGGTTCCAGGGATTTTTGCCGGTCAGCCACCGATGTTCCGTCCGACGCGCTCCGTACCGTGACCAGCCCTGTGGCGTCCGGAACCTGGCAACTCGAACCATGTGCGTACAGCGAGGTGCGCGCTCTCGCCGCTGAGCTTTCGGTCGACGAGGTGACGGCATCGGTGCTCGTGCGGCGCGGCTACGGCGCCCCGGAAGACGCGCGCCGCTTCCTGGACGGAGCCCTACCGGGCCACGATCCGTTTGCGCTTGGCGACATGCGTGAAGCGGTCGAGACGATCACCGCCGCGGTCGAGGCCGGTGCGCGCATCTGCGTGCACGGCGACTACGACGCAGACGGCATCTGTGCGACGGCGCTGGCCGTGCTGCTCTTGCGCGAGTTGTGCAGTGAAAGACAGAGCAGCGCAGACGTCGCGTGGCACCTGCCGTCACGGTTCGAGGAGGGGTACGGCCTGAACGCGGGCACGCTCACGCGGCTCGCCGAAGAAGGCTTCGAGCTCGTGCTGACCGTCGACTGCGGGATCACCGCCGTCGCCGAGGTCGAGCACGCACGCTCGCTCGGGCTCGAGGTCGTCGTCACCGATCACCATCGCCCCGCGGAGTCATTCCCTGCGTGCCCGGTAGTCGCGCCGCTCAAGGGCGACTATCCGTTCAAGGGGCTCTGCGGCACCGCCGTCGTCTGGAAGCTCGCGCAGGCGCTGCTCGGCCTCGAGCATCCGTTCCTCGAGCGACACCTCGACGTGGTCGCGCTCGCGACCGTCGCGGATGTCGTCCCGCTCGTCGACGAGAACCGCGCGCTCGCGCTGCTCGGGCTGCGCCGTCTCGCGCAGACGCAGAAGCCGGGCCTCCGGGCGCTGATGCGTGTCGGCGGCGTCGATGCGGCCACGATCGACGAGCAGTCGATCGGCTTCCGGCTTGCCCCGCGCATCAACGCGTCCGGACGGCTGTGCCGGCCGTCGGCGGCGCTTCACCTGCTGCTCACAGACGACGATCGCGAAGCGACACTGCTCGCAGAAGAGCTCGAGGGACTGAATCGCGATCGACAGATCGTCGAGGAGCGCATCCTGCGCGAAGCGGTTGCCCAGGTGGAGTCGTGGCCGGAGTCCCGCCGTCGACGCCGCGGTTATGTCGTTGCGGGCGAGGGCTGGCACGAGGGCGTGATCGGCATCGTCGCCTCGCGTCTTGTCGAGCGCTACAACCGACCGGTCGTGATGATCGCCGGGACCGACGGTGAGTGGAAGGGTTCGGGCCGATCCTTGCCCGCATTCGATCTGCATGGCGGTCTTGCTGCGTGCGCTTCGCATCTCGAGCGCTTCGGCGGCCACCGCGCCGCGGCGGGCCTGACGATCGCGCCCGAGCGCGTCGAGACGTTCGCGGCTGCGTTCGCCGCGCACGCCGACGAGGTGCTGACGGAGGACGACCTGCGGTCCGTGACGCGCGTCGATGCGATCGTGGCCGGCTCGAAGCTCAATCTCGATCTGTGCTCGGAGCTCGGCCGTCTCGCGCCCTTCGGCATCGGCAACCCCGGCGTCACGCTGCTTGTCGATGGATGCGAGATCGCGGATGCGTCGACGGTCGGTGACGGCAAGCACCTGCGCTTCCGCGTGCGCCAGCACGGACGCGACTCCGGGCAGGCGATCGCGTTCAACCTCGGCGCGCAGCTCGATCGTTTTCGTCGCGAGGCGCGCTACGACGTCGCGTTCCGTCTGCAGGAGAACCGCTGGAACGGTGTCGTCTCGCCTCAGCTCGTCGTGCGGCGCGTGTTCGACGCCGTCGACGGCTTCGACGAGCTGCGCGGGTGGCTCGCGGGCCAGTGGAAGGCGGGAGAGTCGGCGTGGACGTCAGAGGCACGCGAGATCTTCGGCGAGCTCGAGTTGGCCGACGGCGCGAAACGAAGTCTGCTCGAATCGGCTTCGTTCCGCGCGCTGCTCGAGCAGCAGCCCGTGCTCGCCGCTGCCGCTTGATCTGAGATCTCGAAGGGGCTGGGTGCCCGCGGCGAACTAGGATCGCCACATGGCCGAGACCATCGACATCGCAGCGATCAAGAACGGCAACGGCTGGTCGCCGATCCGCCGCGAGCTCGACGTCCAGGCCTTCGGGATCAATGCCTGGAGCGGCGACGACGGGGCGACGCTCGTCGGCGAGCATGACGAGAAGGCGAGCGGCCACGAGGAGCTCTACATCGTCGTCGCCGGCAGCGCACAGTTCACCGTCGACGGCGAGGACACCGACGCACCGACCGGGACGGTCATGTTCGTGCGCGACCCGGTGTCGAGGCGCAAAGGCGTGGCCACGGCGGACGGCACGACGATCGTCAGCGTCGGTGGCAAGGCGGGAGCGGCGTACGAACCGCTCGTCTGGGAGGTGAACGCGCAGGTCTTCGAGCTCTTCGCACGTAACCGGATCGAGGAGGCGAAGCAGATGGTGACGGCCGCTCTCGATCGCTTCGAGGATCGGGCCGCGCTGCTCTACAACCTCGCGTGCTCGGAGGCGCGGCTGGGGGAGATCGAGCTCGCGCTCGGGCACCTCGAGGAGGCGCTGGCCGTGCGGCCGGCGCTGAACGAGCTCGCCCGTGACGACTCCGACCTCGACGCGCTGCGCGGCGAGGCCCGGTTCGACCAGCTCGTCGGCGCATCAGCCGTCTAAAGCCGGGCGAGCACGGCCCGGTTGCGACGCCGGCTGGCGGGCCGCGGGGCGACCGCATCGAGCTCGCGCATCAGGCGCGCGACCTGGAGCAGTCTTTTGGTCTGTCTGCGACGGGCAAACATCGGGCTCCTGACATTCATCGGCATAACGTGAGTTCCTCCTGAGGGGGTGCGCTCGAACGGGGGAGGGAGCCCGAAACCCGGGGGCTACAATGAGGTCGTGGCGGTACTCGAACGACACCAGGATCTCGTCGACGAGCTGCTCGCCGAGGTCGAGGCGTACAAGCCGGACGTCGACCGGGAACTTCTGACCCGGGCGTTCGACTATGCGGCGCAAGCCCATTCCGGGCAGCTACGCCAATCAGGGCAGGAGTTCATCTACCACCCCTGGGGCGTCGCGAAGATCCTCGCCGGGCTGCAGCTCGACGAAGCGACGCTTGCCGCGGCGCTGCTTCATGACGTCGTCGAGGACACCTCGACCGACATCGAAGAGCTGCGCGCGGAATTCGGCGACGAGGTCGCGAATCTCGTCGAGGGCGTGACCAAGCTGACGCGCGTCAAGTTCCAGAGCCGCGAGCACGCCGAGGCGGAGAACTACCGCAAGCTGATCGTCGCGATGGCCGAGGACTTGCGCGTCATCCTGATCAAGCTCGCCGACCGCCTGCACAACTTGCGCACGATCGAGTACCTCGGCAAGCAGAAGCAGTTGCAAAAGGCACGCGAGACGCTCGAGGTCTACGCGCCCCTCGCACACCGCCTGGGTATCCACGCGCTCAAGTGGGAGCTCGAGGATCTTTCGTTCCAGACACTGCATCCGCGCAAGTACGAGGAGATCAAGCAGATGGTCGCCGAACGGCGGACCGACCGCGAAGAGCTCGTGCGCGAGGCGGCGATGGTGCTGCAGAAGGAACTCGACAAGGTCGACGTCCCGGCTGAGATCTCCGGGCGCGCGAAGCACTTCTTCTCGATCTACGACAAGATGGCCAAGAAGGGTCGCGAGTTCAACGAGATCTACGACCTGACCGCGATGCGCGTGATCGCGGAGCGGACCGGCGATGAAGGAACGCGCGATTGCTACGGCGCACTCGGCCTGATCCACTCACTGTGGAAGCCGATGCCGGGTCGCTTCAAGGACTACGTCGCTATGCCGAAGTTCAACGGCTATCGAGCGCTGCACACGACCGTGATCGGCCCGCAGGGGAGGCCGCTCGAGATCCAGGTGCGAACGCGCGACATGCACGAGACCGCCGAGTACGGCGTCGCGGCGCACTGGCTCTACAAGAAGGGCAAGAAGGAGAAGGACCGCGACGCGGAGTGGGTCGCGTGGGTCAAGCAGTTGATGGACGAAGGGACGACCGACGAGGCCGACCCGCGCGAGTTCATGAAGACGTTCCGCACCGACCTCTTCGAGGACGAGGTCCATGTCTTCACGCCGAAGGGCCAGGTCAAGACGCTGCCGGCGGGCGCGACGCCGATCGACTTCGCCTACGCCGTGCACACGGATGTCGGCCACCGCACAGTGGGCGCAAAAATCAACGGCCGCATCGTCCCGTTGCACTACCAGTTGAAGAACGGCGACTTCGTCGAGATCCTGACGTCGAAGCAGGGACGCGGCCCGTCGCGCGACTGGATGTCGCTCGCGAAGAGCTCGCGCGCCCGCAACAAGATTCGTCAGTGGTTCTCGCGCGAGACGCGTGAGGACGCCGAGGCCAAGGGCCGGGAGTCGCTCGAGCACGCGCTGAAGGCGCAGAACCTGCCCTACGCGAAGCTGCGCGGTTCCTCGACGCTCGCCCAGGTGATCCGCGAGACCGGCTTCAAGAAGGCCGAGGACTTCTACCTCGCGCTCGGCTCCGGCAAGCTGCAAGCGGGCGGCGTCGTGAACAAGGTCGTCCAGCGGCTGAAGACCGAGCAGGTCGCCGAGGAAGCGCCGGTCGTCACCAAGGCGGCGAAGACGCAGCCGGTGTCGGGTTCCGATATGGGGATCGTCGTTCCCGGGGTCACCGACGTGCTCGTGCGCCTCGCCAAGTGCTGCACGCCGGTGCCGGGCGATCCGATCCTCGGCTACATCTCACTCGGTCGCGGCATCACGATCCACCGCGAAGACTGTCCGAACGTCAAGGCGCTCAAGCGCAGCCCGGAGCGGTTCACGCCCGTCTCGTGGGACGGCGCGACGACCTCCACGAGCTTCCGGGTACAGATCGCTGTCGATTCGTGGGATCGCCCGCGCCTCCTCGAAGATGTGGCGCGGACGTTCGCCGAGCATGGCGCGAACATCGTCAGCTACGGCGGCACCGTTGAGGATCAGCTTGCGAAGAACTGGTACACGGTCGAGGTCGGTGACGTGAAGGGGCTGCGCACCCTGCTCGCCGCGCTCCGAAATCTTGAAGCGGTGTTCGATGCGTACCGCGTGACACCGAGTTAGTGGCAACACCTCGTTGACGATCCATCCGAGTGCGGCGATCGGCTTCGCGAGCGCCGCCGATCTTTACGAGCGCGCGCGGCCGTCGTATCCGCAGGACGCGGTCGACTGGCTCGTCGCGCAAACCGAGCTAGGCCCGAGTCACACGGTCGTCGATCTCGGCGCCGGGACCGGCAAGCTGACGAGACTGTTGCTTCCGAGCGGCGCGCGCGTCGTTGCGGTGGAGCCGATCGCCGAGATGCGCGCGCACATCCAGGGGGCGGAGGTGCTCGACGGCACTGCCGAGGCGATTCCTTTGCCCGACGGCTCGGCCGACGTGGTCACGGTTGCGCAGGCCTTCCACTGGTTCGATCACGATCGCGCCCTGCCGGAGATCCACCGTGTCCTGCGCCCGGAAGGGCACCTGGTAATCGTGTGGAACATGCGCGATCTCGACGATCCGTTGCAGCGGGGCGTCGAGGAACTGCTCCGGCCCGTACGCGAAGACGTTCCGGGCCAGATCCTCGGCACGTGGCGGGAGCCGCTTGCGCGTTGTGCACTGTTCGGGCCGGCGACCGTAGGGGAGTTCAAGTACGAGCAGCAGTTCACGACCGACGACCTCTGTGACCGCGTTGCGTCGACGTCATTCGTCGCGGCGCTTCCGCCGATCGAGCGGGACGAGCTGCTGGTTCGTGTGCGAGCGCTCACCCACGGCGTCGCCGAGCCATTTCCGTTTCTGTACAAGACGGAGGTCCATGTGATCCCTCGTTCGAGTGATCGAGACGAAAATCAACGGGGTACCTCGATCCAGGGATAGCGGTCCGCGTTCGGCTCTCCTACAACAAGAACAGAGGGGGAGAGGACGTTGGCGGCACCGTCCGCTCGACCTGGAGAGGGCTCGAGCGGACGGAGCGCCACGCTTCGGCCGACCTATTCGTCTCCACCGCGATCGGCCGTGATCATCCCTGGAAGGATTCGATTTGCTCGCGGAACGCTTGCGGCACGGGGACGGCTTTGCGTTCGTGAAGCGCGATGCAGACGACGGTCGCCTTCGCGGTTGCCATCAGGGCGTCGTCGTCGATGCGGTAGGCCGCGTGGTCGTAGGTGATGCTCGTCGTCCCGATGCGCTCGACCCGAACGAACACCTCGATCAGGTCGTCGAACCGTGCCCCTGCGACGTACTCGACGGTGACGGCCCGCATCGCGAAGTCGACGTCGCCAAGGTGCACGCGGCCGAGGTGACGGTGGTACTCGGTACGAGCGAGATCGAAGTAAGGCATGTAGCGGCCGTAGTAGACGACGCCTTGTGCGTCGGTGTCCGAAAATGCCACGCGCGCGAAGGCGGAGTACTTGAACGGCGGCTTGCGATCGGTGACGTGCCCAAGTTCGATCATCGGCCGATCCTAGCCAGCGCTCCCGTCGGTGCCAGGCACCGTCAGAAGTGCGCCAACATTGCGCCGAAAGCGAAAAGGACACTGGTCAGCCGAAACTTTTGCCCGTACCGTCGCACTCGATGGGCAGATCACCACGGGTTCAGGTGCCTGGCGGCTTCTACCACGTGCACACGCGCGGTAACGATCAGCAGGCCATCACCTTCGGGAACTGGAGCGGGAGGCTCTTCGTCCGCGAGCTCGCGCGGGCGGCTCGGCGCCACGGTTGGCGGATCCTGGCGTACTGCCTGATGACGAACCACTACCACGTGGTGCTCCAGATTGACGAGAGGCTCTCGGGTGGGATGTGCGAGTTGAACGGGAGGTTCGCGAAGATCTCGAACTGGGTGAACAAGCGGAAGAATCACCTGTTTGGCGAGCGGTTCGCGAGCCACCTGATCGAAGACGACGCTTACCTCCTCGAGGCGGTGCGATACGTGCTTCTGAATCCGGTTCGGTCGGCCGGCGTAACCAGGCCCGAGTATTGGCGATGCAGCAGCGTTCGAGCGATGCTGGGGTTGGATCCGGCCCCAGCGTGGCTTGATGTCGAGTTCGTCCTCGCCTATTTCGGAGCGACTCCGGAGCAAGCGCGAACGCGCTTCTACAAGTTCCTGCTCGAGGGGATCGGGCGCCCCTTGTCGGTGCCAGGCACCGAAGTAAAGGCCCCGAAGTGAGTGCCCTATGAGCGGATGACGTCGAGCACTTCGTCGCGCTTCGCTTCCATCTGCTGCTGCGAGCGCGCTTCGAGATTCAGGCGCAGCAACGGTTCCGTGTTCGACGGGCGGACATTGAAGTGCCAGTCTTCCGCCTCGACCGAGAGGCCGTCCAGGTGCGAGACGCGGCCCTCGGGGCCGAAGTGATCCTCGAGCTCCTGCAGCTTCGACGGGACATCGGCAACCGGTGTGTTGATCTCGCCGGTCAGGAAGTAGCGGTCGCGAAACCGGTCGAGCGCCTTGCTCAGCTTCCCGTGCCGCGAAACCAGCTCGCACATGAGCAGGAAGGGCACCGTGCCCGAGTCAGCCTGCGAGAAGTCGCGGAAGTAGTAGTGGGCTGAGACCTCGCCGCCGAAGACGGCGTCGTCCTCCCGCATACGCTGCTTGATGAACGCGTGCCCCACGCGATTGATCAGCGGCACGCCGCCCGCCGCGAGAATCGCCTCCGGCACGGCCCAGGACGCTCGCACGTCGTAGATGATCTTGCCGCCCGGTTCGCGGCCCAAGATCAGCTCTGCGAACAACGCCGTCGTGAAGTCACCGGGAACGAAGTCGCCCGTGTCGTCGACGAAGAAGCACCGGTCCGCGTCCCCGTCGAAGGCAACGCCGAAGTTGGCGCCTTCTTCGGTCGTCTTGCCGATGATGAACTCGCGGTTCTCGGGCAGCAGGGGGTTCGGCTCGTGGTTCGGGAACGAGCCATCGGGCTCGAAGTAGCAACGCACGACCTCGACCATCGGCAACCGGTCGAGGACCGGCGGCAGCATCACGCCGGCCATGCCGTTCGCCGCGTCGATGACCACCTTCAACGGCTTCAGCGCGCTCACGTCGACGAACGACAGCACGCGGTCGACGAAGCGGCTCCAGATGTCCTCATCTCGAACCGTTCCGCGTTGAGCATCACGCCACCGGGCGGCAAGCGCCCGGTCGCGTACGTCGAGCAGCCCGGAGTCCCCACCGACCGGCAGCGCGCCGCGCCGCACGATCTTCATGCCCGTGTACTCCTTCGGGTTGTGCGAGGCGGTAACCATGATTCCGCCATCGAGCTCGAGCGCCCCGACCGTGAAATAGACCATCTCGGTGCCGACGAGCCCGATGTCCAGCACGTCGGCGCCCGCGTCGGCAGCGCCTTCGATCACCGCCCGCGCCATCGTCGGCGATGAGAGCCGCATATCGCGGCCGACGGCGATCTGGCGGGGCTCGAATTGTTCGACATAGGCACGCCCGATCGCGTACGCCCCCTCCTCGTCCAATTCCGACTGGTAGAGGCCGCGAACGTCGTAGGCCTTGAAAACCTTGGGATCTAGCACCTTCACGATGCTATGCAAAGACGAATAACTGTGATTCACTCGCCTCCACATCATTCAGGGGGAGGGTCACGTGAAGAAGCTCCAAGCGGCGCTGGTGCTGGCCGCAGCACTCGCGCTCATCGTCCAGGCGGCTGCCTACGGCGCACCACCGGTCGTCAAGAACGTCGTCGCCAGCTCACCGGTGAGCGGGGGCGGCTACCCGGTACCGCCCGGCGCAAGCTTGCCAACGCCCGGGACTTGCGGTCCGATCTCGCTCAACGCCAACCACTCCGAGTCGTGGCTCGCCGTGAAACCAGGCAGCGAGACGCTCGTCGGGTCATCGAAGTTCTTCGTCGACCGTTATTCGACCTTCTATGACTTCTATCTCGGGGCTTATTCGATGCCGAACGGGTCGCCGGCCGGCAGCGTCCAGATGCCGGGGTTCGACTGCGTCTCGAACGGTGGCACGCAAGCGATGCCGCCCGACTGGACGAACAACACTGATCCGAACAACGACTGGGACACGCAGGGTCGCGTGTACGAGCTCAACCTTCCGTTCAACGCGTACTGGAGCGGGGGGATGCATCCGAACGGGGCGATCGCGCTCACGTACTCCGACGACAACGGCAAGACCTGGTCGCGGGGGAACGGCGGGGAGTATCTCGACCAGTTGTCGAACTCGATCTCGACGACGTTTGGCCACGTGGAAGACAAGCAGTGGATCGCTGTCAACCACTACGCCGCGTCCAAGTACGCCGACCACGTCTACGCGATGTGGACGGACTTCAACGGCGCGGCCGGAAATGGGAAGGTCATGGTCGCCGTTTCGCGCGACCGCGGCCAGAGCTTCTCGAAGCCGACTCAGGTATCCACGCCGTCAGCTGCAACGCCCGCGAACACCTACGTCTACCCGTCGGTCGGGCCGGACGGCACTGTGTATGTCGCGTACGTCAGCGGCTACGACACAAAGAACAAGAACCGGGTTGGCAGCGTCTACGTGGCGAAGTCCGTCGACGACGGCAAGACGTGGGGGCCGTTCACGCTCGCCGCCTCGCCGATCGAGAACCCGAACGGGTCGTTCGCCAACACGAACTTCCGCGACGGGATTATCGAGAACTTCACGTCGAGCCAGACCTACCCCGGCCACGTCTACCTGACCTACGAGAACTACGACTCCGCGGCGGGCACGATGGACGTCTACTTCGCGCAATCAACGGACGGCGGTAACACCTGGTCACAGCCTGCTCTCGTCAACGACGACGCAGCGACGGCGGCGACCGACCAGTTCCAACCGGCGGTCGCTGCGGGCCCGGGCAACGCCGTGGCGGTCGCGTTCTACGACCGGCGCGCGGCGTGTCCGACGGGCGACCCGAGCATCTCGACGCCCGGAGCAACAAACAGCTGCATCGCGGTGAGCCTGCAGGCCTACTCCGACACCGGCACCGCGGCGGGGGCGGTTCCCGTCGGGTCGAACGTGAACCTGTCGCAGTACGCGTGGGATCCGGAGCAGCCGCTGCAGACGCTCGGCGGCCTGCCGCAGTATCCGTGCGCAGGGCACGCGAACCCGTGTCCGGCGGGCAGGGGCTTCATCGGCGACTACTTCGGTCTCGCCATCTCCGGCAAGAACATCTACGCGCTCTCCGTCTCGACGCACTACCCGGCCCTGGGCGTGCGCGCGGACAACGGTGGGCCTATCTACTATCAGCAGCAGGTGCTGGCGACGATCTCGAGGTCCGCGCTAGGCCTCTAGAACCTGCTGGATCGCTCGGGTCGAGCCCTCGTCCGGTGATTCCGAAATCACCGTGGCGGGGCGCTCGAACCGGGCGAGCGCATCGCGCATCGGCTCGGCGCGCAGCGTGCCATCGCCATACGGCAAATGCTTTGTCTCGTTTCTGTTCGCGAACTGGATATCCGAGAAGTGGATGTGGAACGGCGCGCCGGGCTCGATCACCGCGTCTGCCTTCTGCAGCGCCTCGACGAACGGCTCGACCGTCACGAACGCACCGTCGCTCGTCGCGTGCATGTGCGCGAAGTCGATCACCGGCCGGACCCAGTCGAGTCGTGATGCGATCTCGCACACGTCCTCGATCGAACCGATCTCGCGCACGCGCCCCATCACCTCGATCCCGAACGGCACCGCGCGATCCTTCCCTTCGAGCCGCTCGCGGAGCTCGCCGAGCTGTTCGACGATCGAGTCGATCGCGTCCTCGCGCGTCCGCCCGAGCAGGAACCCCGGATGAAAGACCACCACCTCGGCACCCGCCGACTTTGCGATCCCGGCCGAGTGGTCGAGCATGCCGACGGCCATGTTGAGCTTCTTGCCGCGTTCTGCGTGGCCCATGAAGCCGGCAATCGGCGCATGCACGGACAGCGCGATGTCATGCTTCGCAGCGAGTTGTCCGAACTCCTCGGCAAACGGGTAGTCCATCCAGAAGCGGCCCTCGAAGTCGATCTCGCACGCCGTGAGCCCGCGCTCGAGCAGCGCCTCGACCGCAGCCTCCGGAGAATCACGGGACGGAACGCGGGCGGGACCGAAGTGCAAGTGACGAGTCATTGAGGAGGATTGTGTTCCCGACCGTTAGGGACCGGTGAGCGCAGGGTATCGCCGTCGGATGGCGGACAGAACCGTTCCGCTCTTCAGCATCGGCGCCGTTGCGCGGATGCTCGATCTGTCGCCTGCGACAATTCGCACGTGGGAGACGCGCTACGGCTTCGTCGTCCCGCAGCGTTCCGGTGGCGGCCAGCGCCTGTACTCCCACGGCCAGGTCGACCAGCTGCGCTTCGTGAAGGATGAAGTGGATGCGGGCCGTCGTCCGGGCGAGGCGCACCGGCTCCTCGCCGAACGTGTCGATCGCGGAGACCCCTTCGGAGGCACCAAACTGCGCGTTCTCGTTGCGGAGAGTCGCGTGGGCGCCTCCGCTGTGCTCAAGGAGCTGCTGGGCGCCGACGCATTCGAAGTGCTCCTCGCGTCCGATCCCGTCGCAGCGGAGCAGGCCTTCGACGAGCTCGCTCCTGCGGTCGTGGTCGTCGACGCCGCGGACGGCGACTTCGAGGAGCTCGCGGAACGGATCCGTGCGGCGGGTGTGAAGGTGCTCCCGCTCGAGCTCCTGGAGCGGCCCATGGCGCTGCTGGACAGGGCCCGGCCGGCCCGGCAGTAGTCCGTCCGACCCTGTTCCTACCCTGTTTTGCATGAGCAGCAGTCCGACCCGGATCGACCTCCTGGAGCTCGACATCGACCTTCGCCTCGCCGACCTCTGGCGCGAGGCCTCGGCGATCTCCGAGTGGTCGCTCGACGTTGTCGCCGCGTTCATGCGGGCTGCGTACGGCAAGGGCTACTGCGACGCGCTGACCGAGGACGCTCCGGGATCGCTTTGTGCCGATCACGGCTATCGCGTTCCGGCGCGCAAGCAGACCGCCGACGTCGATGCCTAGTTCTTCACCGGGTAGCTAGACTCAGAGCGTGTCCACGCGCAGTCCTGCGCGGCTGGTCGTCGCCCTGGGTGTGGCGGCCGTGCTGGCCGTTTTTCTGCTCTACACCGCGGTCGCGGGCCACAGCACGCCGACGTTTACGCCGAGCCAGCTCGCGAACTACAGCGGCCAGCTCGCGGTCGTGGGTGTGGTCGTCGCGCCGATCCACGGCGACTCGCATTCCGTCGCCGGCCTTCGCTTCGGGCTAAAGAACATCGACGGTAAGAGCGGCGTCGTCCCGGTCGTGTACCACGGTGAGAATCCGCCGCCGCTCTTCAAGGTCGGGCGCAACGTCGTCGTCAGCGGGAGCTACGCGCACGGCACGCTCGTCGGCGACAACGTCGTCACGAAGTGCCCGTCGAAGTACACCGCGACGAAGCCCGCCGCCTAGTTAGATGGCCGATCTCGGGCGCGCGGCCCTCGTCGTCAGCTTCGGGCTCCTGGTCTACGCGCTCGTTGGCGGGTCGATCGCCGCGGTCACGAATCGCCGCCGGCTTGCAATCTCCGCGCGCAACGCGCTGTTCTGCGCGTTCGGCTCGACCGCGATTGCCGCGACCGTCCTTGCGGTCGCGCTCGTGCGGCACGACTTCTCGTTCGCATACGTCGCCGCGCACACGAACCGCACGCTCTCGACGGCCTACGCTCTGAGCGCGTTCTGGGGCGGGCAGGAGGGGTCGCTGCTGCTCTGGCTTCTCGTGCTGACGGGGTACGGCGCGCTCGCGATTGCGCTGAACCGAACGCTGCTGCGCGACCTCACCGTGTGGGTGGTGCCGGTGCTCGCGGGGATCGGGACGTTCTTCGCGTTCGTGCTCGTCGCGGTTGCGAGCCCGTTCGACACGCGGACCGCTCCGCTCGACGGCGCCGGACTCACTCCGAGCCTGCAGAACCCGTACATGGTCGCGCATCCGCCGTTGCTGTACCTCGGGTACGTCGGCCTCGCGATCCCGTTCGCATTCGCGGCCGGCGCGATGCTCTCCGGCCGCACCGACGAGCGGTGGATCGTTGCGACCCGGCGCTGGACGCTTGCCGCGTGGATGTTCCTCGGCTTCGGTCAGCTGCTCGGCGCGCACTGGGCCTACGTCGAAGTGGGGTGGGGCGGCTACTACGCGTGGGATCCCGTCGAGAACGCAGCGCTCATGCCGTGGCTCGCAGCGACGGCGTTCCTCCACTCCGTGATGGTTCAGGAGCGAAAAGGGATGCTGAAGGTCTGGAACATGGTGCTCGTGGCGCTTGCCTTCGAGCTCTCGATCTTCGGCACGTTCCTCACGCGCTCCGGCGTTGTCAACTCGATCCACTCCTTCGCGAAGAGCCCGATCGGTTCGTGGTTCCTCGCATTCGTCGTCATCTCGACCCTGTTCTCCCTCACGCTGATCCTGTGGCGGCTGCCGCTCTTGAAGGCGCGCACGAAGCTCGAGTCGGCGCTGTCGCGTGAGGCCGCGTTCCTCTACAACAACCTGCTGCTCGTCGCCCTGTGCTTGACGATCCTTTGGGGAGTGCTGTTCCCGATCATCACGCAGCTCGTGAAGGGCGAGACGCGCACGATCGGACGTCCCTACTACGACTTCTTCCTCCGCACGTTCGGCCTGCCCCTGCTCCTCTTGATGGGGATCGGGCCGCTGATCGCCTGGCGCAAGACGAGCTTTCGCGCTCTCGTAAAGACACTCGCGTGGCCGGCGGCTGTGACGATCGCCTGTGGGATCGCGCTCGTCGCGTTCGGCGCCGGCTCGTCGCATCCAGGCCTGATTGCGTACACCTTCTCCGCGTTCGTGCTCTCGACGATCGTGCTCGAGCTCGTGCGCGGAACACGTGCGACAGGTTCGCTCGTTGCGCTCGTCTCCCGCAATCGCCGACGCTACGGCGGCTACGTCGTGCACGCGGCGATCGTGCTGCTCGCGATCGGCATCGCGGGTTCCAGCGCCTATTCGAGCTCGACGATCCGCAAGCTTTCGCCTGGGCAGAGTGTGACGCTCGCCGGGTACACGCTGACGCTCCGAGACGTCGTACAGCGTCAGGTGCCGAACGCGACGGAGACACGGGCGCTCCTCGATGTGAAGGGCCGTTGGAACGGGACGCTCACCTCGGGCGACAACCAGTACGTGAACCCGCCGGAGCCGTCGCGTGAGGTCGGCCTGAAGACGAACTGGCTCCGCGCGGAAGATCTCTATGTGATCGCGGACAGCATCAACCTGAAGACGAAGACCGTCTACGTGAAGGTGCTCGTCAAACCGCTCGTCAACCTGATCTGGGTGGCGGGCTTCGTGTTCGTGCTCGGTTCGCTGATCGCGCTGTGGCCGGACGCGCGCGAGCAGCGGCGGCTCGTGACGCGACTTGCGCCCGCGCGCGCATGACGGGCCTCGCGATCGCGTTGGGCGTCGTTGTCGCGGCGAGCGCGGTGCTGCTCGTGGCGTGGCCGTTCCTGCGCGAGCCGGTTGCCGCCGACGATCGCCTCGACGCGCCGAGCGAAGGGGAGGCGCGCCGGCTGGAATTGCTGGACGAGCGCGACCGGGTGCTCGGGGCCCTGAAAGAGCTCGAATTCGACCACCGCACCGGCAAGATCGGCGATGAGGACTACCGCTCGCAGATCGGCCCGCTGCGCCGTTCAGCGGCGGCAGCGCTTCGCGCGATCGACGGCTACCGTGCCGAGATGACCGCGTTCGAAGCACCCGATCTCCCTGCCGAGCCAGGCCCGCCGCCCGACGAGGGCACCCTGCCCGCGCCGGCTCCCGTCCCGGAGCCGTACCCGCCGCCGGACGAAGCGGACATTCCCGCGGCCACGCCGTAGGAGTAACAGCGCAGGATTAACAACACAGCGCGGCGAATCGTCTGCCCATGCGGCGTCTAGCGCTCGCGTTTCTCGTTGTGCTCGTGGTCGCCACGCCGGCGTTCGGTGACGATGCGACGAAGAAGCAGCACATCGACTCTCAGATCTCCTCATTGCAGGGGAAGCTCGCCGCGCAGAAGCAGCGCGAGCAGGCGCTCCGGAACGAGGTCGCCGACTTCACCTCACGGATCCGTACGCTCGAGGGGAAGGTGGGCGACGTCTCGCTCAAGCTGTCGACGATGGAGGCCGACCTGGCGCTCCATCAGCACCGGTTGAACGCGCTGAACGCGCTCTTCCGCGTGCAGACGCAGAAGTTCGTGTTCCTGAAGGAGCAGTACGCCGAGTCGGTCAAGGTGCTGAACACGAGACTCGTCGACATCTACGAGTCCGACGAGACCTCGACGGTCGATGTGTTCCTCGGCTCGAACAGCCTGCAGGACGCCGTCGACAAGGTGCAGTACCTGAACGAGATCGGCGACCAGGACCGGCGCATCGCCCAGCAGGTCGCCGTCGCCAAGGCGGAGATCAAGGTGCAGCGCGCGAAGACGAAGAAGCTGCGTGGGACGGTGCAGAGCGAGACGGCGGTCATCTCCGCGCGCACCGCCCAGACGCGTTACGTCCGCGACCAGCTTGTGGGCGCGACGAACGATCTCTCGTCGACGAAGCAACAGAAGCTGCAGGACATCTCGAAGCTCACTGCGGCCCAGCAGGCGGAAGCGGGGGAGATCGACGCGCTGCAGGCGGCGAGCAACTCGATCGCCGAGCGCATTCGCGCCGCGCAGTCGAACCGCCAGGCCGGCAGTCCGACCGCGACGCCGTCGTCTGCCGGTCTGATCTGGCCAGTGAACGGGCCGATCACGAGCCCGTTCGGCTGGCGCTGGGGACGCATGCATCAGGGGATTGACATCGGCGTCGGCACGGGAACGCCGATCAAGGCCGCCGCGGCAGGGACGGTCATCTACTGCGGCTGGGAGTCGGGGTACGGCAACCTCACCGTGATCGACCACGGCGGCAACCTCGCGACGGCATACGGCCATCAAAGCTCGATCGCCGTCGCCTGCGGCCAGCAGGTCGCCCAAGGCGATGTGATCGGCTACGTCGGCTGCACCGGCCACTGCACCGGCCCACACCTGCATTTCGAGGTCCGGATCGACGGCAATCCCGTCGATCCGCTCGGCTACCTGTAGGCCCGTACCCGGCGTATCCTGACCGGCCCCTCCCGCGTTTATCGTTTGTAACCGGTATGCGGCCCGATCGATCGTGCCGCACGGGACACGTCGTCTCCCGACGAGCGGGCGCCTCCCCCCGAGGCGCCCGTTTTTATAGGGCTAGGCGAGACCGGCGGTCTGGAGCAGCAGGAAGATGTTCAACCCGATGATCACCGCCGCAATCATGGACGCGGCCACCGTCGTGACGCGCCGGTTGACGAGCGGCCCCATGATGCGGCGCTTCGCGGTAAAGACGACGAGTGGGACAAGCGCAAACGGGATGCCGAACGAGAGGACGACCTGCGAGAGCACGAGCGTCCGTGACGGGTCGACGCCGATTGCGATCACGACGAACGCCGGCAGCATCGTCACGAGCCGGCGCACCGTCACCGGGATCCGGCGGCGGATGAACCCCTGCATAACGACCTGGCCGGCGAGTGTGCCGACAGCGGAGCTCGACAGACCGGATGCAATCAGCGCGAGCGCGAAGAGCGCGCTCGAGGCGCCGCCGAGGATCGGCTCCAGCGTCTTGTGTGCGCCCTCGAGCGAGTCGACGTGCAGCAGGCCCTTGTTGAAGAACGTCGACGCAGCCATCACTAGCATCGCGACGTTGATCAGGCCGGCGATCGACATCGCGACGATCACGTCGATGCGCGTGTAGCGCAGCAGCGTCTGTGCGTCCGCGTCGGTCTCCGGTACCAGCCGGTCCTGCGTAAGCGCGGAGTGGAGGTAGATCACGTGCGGCATGACCGTCGCACCGAGGATCCCGACCGAGAGGAGCACGGCTTCGCTACCGCCGAACTCCGGCGTCACCGCGTGCTTCAGCACCTGGTCCCACGCGGGGCTGGAGAACACGAGCTCGTAGACGTAACAGGCGCCGATCACGCCGACGAGGACTGCGATCACCGCCTCGAAGGGGCGGAACCCCCAGCGCTGCATGCCGAGAATCAGGAACGCGCAGACGCCCGAGAGCACGGCGGACGGAAAGAGACCCCAGCCGAAGAGCAGGTGGAAGCCGATCGCGGCTCCGAGGAACTCGGCGAGATCGGTCGCCATCGCGATCGCCTCCGCCTGCACCCAGAGGAGGATCGAAGCGCGGCGCGGGAATTCGTCGCGGCAGACCTCCGGCAGGTTCCGGCCCGTCGCGATCCCGAGCTTCGCCGACAGTGTCTGAATCAGCATCGCAAGCAGGTTGGCGGCGACGATCACCCAGACGAGCCGGTAGCCGAAGCGGGAGCCGCCGGCGATGTTGGTCGCGAAGTTGCCGGGATCGATGTAGGCGACGCACGCGATGAACGCCGGCCCGAGGAACGGGAGGATGCGGAAACGCGTGCGGTGAAGGGCCTCGTCAACGGTGCGGAGGCCCTCTGGGAGCGAGTCCCGGGATGCAATCACACCCGAAGTTTAGCCGGACCTAAAAATCCGCGGCGGTTACCGGGTGACGAGCCGTAGATCCGGCAGGTTCCGGTACCGCTCGTCCAACTCGAACCCGTAGCCGACGAAGAACTCGTCCGGGATCGTGAAGCCCACGTAGCGCACGGGCAGGTCGTCGACGAGCCGGCGGTAGGGCCGGTCGAACAGGGTTGCAATCTGAAGCGAGGCCGGCCGCCGCAGCGCCATCGAGCGGGTGAGGTAGTGCATCGTCATCCCGGTATCGATCACCGCGTCGACGAGAACCACGTCGCGGCCCTCGATCTCCGCGTCCAGGTCTTTGAGGAAGCGAATGCTCTCCTCGTCGACGCCGTAGCCCGTCAGCTCGATGAAGTCGAGGTTGTGGTGGATCGGGACGGAGCGCGACAGGTCGCAGACGAACGGCACGCACGACTTCAGCGAACCGACGAGGAGCGGTTCCTTGCCGTCGTAATCGCGGGTCAACTCCGCGCCGAGCTGTCGAACCCGCGTGCCGATCTCGTCAGCGTCGAGAAAGACTTCGCCGATGCGCCCGTCGAGCTCGACCAGCGTGCTCAGGAGGCCTTCTGCAACCCGTAACGGGTGGCGAGCCGTTCGAAGTCGCGCTCATAGAAGAGCTTCACCTTCACCTCCGGATAGAGCTCGCGGATCTTCCGCAGCTTCCGGTTCTTACGGGTGACGAGCGACTGCTTCATCACCGTCACTTCCAGGTACAGATCCTGGTCCGGGAGGTAGAAGTCCGGCGTGAAGGCCTCGGTGACGCGGCCCTTCTCGTCCCGAGCGAGGACGAACGTGGTCGGCTCGTATTGCCACGGAATTCCGTGCCAATCGAGCACCTTTGCGTATTCGAGCTCCGCGGCATTCTGAAATCGCGGCGGCTCGGAGCCGCAATATGCCTGGAAAACAGGTGTTTCCGGCACCACTGGAGCCAGGGTAGCAATACCCTCGGATGCTCTAAAGTCTTTTCCTTGGGGCCGTTGACGATCGCTCAGCTCTCGGACCTCCACTGCGGATCGCCGCACTTCGTCCCTGACTTGATGGAAAGGGCGATTGCCGAGATCAACGACTTGAAACCCGACATCGTCGTCTGCTCGGGCGATTTGACGACATTTGGCTTCAAAGAGGAGTATGCGACAGCCCGGCGCTACCTTGACCGGATCCAGTGCGAGTCCCTGGTGGTGATTCCCGGGAACCACGATTCGCGAAACGTCGGCTACGTCCACTTCGAAGAGCTGTTCGGTGACCGCAACTCGGTCCTGCGGAAGAGCGGCGTGACGGTCGTCGCGGTCGATTCGACCGAGCCCGACCTCGATCACGGGCAGATTGGCCGCGGCCGCTACGGCTGGATCGAGGAGCAGTTCGCCGCCGAGCCGGCCGATCTCCGTGTCTTCGTGCTGCACCATCACCTGCTGCCGATCCCCGGGACGGGCCGCGAGCGCAACGTCGTCTACGACGCGGGTGATGCGATCGAGTGCCTGCAGCGCGCGGCCGTGCACCTCGTGCTCTCCGGCCACAAACACGTGCCGTACGCGTGGAAGCTCGAGAACCTCTTCGTCGTCAACACCGGCACGGTCTCGACCCTGCGCTTGAGAGGGCACACGCGACCCTGTTACAACGTGATCGACGTGTCGGGCACGCATGTCGATGTCTGGCGCCGCTATCCCTTCCATGGGCAGGAGCGGATCATCCAGTTCGACCTCGCGACCGGCGAATACGAGAAGTACACGGGACGCATCGAGCGCGAGGTTTCCGCCAAGCGGTGAAAGCTGTTGCGCTGATCGACGGCGAGCATTACGCGCCCGTCGTGCGCGATGCACTGCGGGCGCTCCCGTACGAGTGGGTGGGGGCGATCCTGGTCGGCGGGACCGAGAAGCTGCGCGGCGAGCCGGACTACGGCGTGCCGCTCGTCGACGGGTTCGGCGACGCGGAGGTGGTGGTCGATCTCTCGGACGAGCCGGTGCTCGGGCCGGCCGAGCGCATGCGTTGGGCCTCGCGCGTGCTCGCGGCGGGGCTGCCGTACATCGGCGCCGACTTCCGCTTCGATCCGCCGGTATTCGAGCCGTTCGAGCTGCCGTCGATCGCCGTGATCGGGACCGGGAAACGCGTCGGGAAGACGGCCGTCACCGCGCACCTCGCGCGGCTGCTCGCGCGCGACCGAGAAGTGGTGGTCGTCGCGATGGGGCGGGGCGGGCCGCCGGAGCCGGAGGTGATCTCGACGCCGCCGACCGTCGAGGAGCTCGTCGCGCTTTCGCGCTCGGGTCGTCACGCGGCGTCGGACCATCTCGAGATCGCCGCGCTGTCGGGTGTTCCCACGATCGGCTGCCGGCGCGCGGGCGGCGGGCTCGCGGGCGCGGTGTTCACCTCGAACGTGCGCGCCGGCGCGCGGCTCGCCGCGGAGCGCAAGCCCGACGTCGTGATCTTCGACGGCAGTGGAGCGGCGATTCCGCCGATCGACGTCGACCGACGCGTGCTCGTCGTCGGCCGCGACCAGGAAGGCGACCAGTACCTCAACACGTACCGTCGCCTGATCTCGGATGTCGTGATCGAGCACGCAGAGCTCCGGCTGCGCGCGACCGAGCCACTCGAGGGTCGGGTAGCCGTCTTCACCGCCGGCGCCACGGACGTCTCCCATCTCGACGCCGACGTGGTGCACGTTTCGGCGAACCTCGCGGACCGCGGGCTGTTGCGTCACGACCTCGTCGACGCCGATACGTACCTCGTCGAGCTGAAGGCCGCCGCGATCGACGTTGTCGCCGAGCACGCGTTCGCGCACGGGATCCGTGTCGTGCTGGCGGCCAACGACCTCGTCGGCGATTTCGACGAGCAGTTGCTCGCGCTGGCGCCGGTGCCTGCATGACGCAGAAGCGCCACGGCGAGCCGCTGCCGCTGGGTGATGCGGAGTTCCCCTATTCGAAGGGTCTGATGGCCCGAGCCCTGATCGCCGTCGGCGTTCCGGCCGACCGCGCCTACCACCTCGCGCAGCGGATCGAGCTCGACCTCGCCGAACGTGGCGAACGGTCGATCGACGTCGAGCGGTTGCTCGTGCTGGCGCCCGAGGTGCTCGGCGACGAAGAAGGGGAGCGCGCAGTCAATCGTTTGCGGCGCCTCTCCGACCTTCAAGCGCTCGACGTGCCGATCATCGTCCTGATCGGCGGCTCCACCGGGACCGGCAAGTCGACGGTCGCAGCGGAGGTCGCGCACCGGCTGGGCATCACCCGCGTCGCCTCGACCGACTTCATTCGCCAGACGATGCGCGCATTCTTCTCGCCCGAGTTCATGCCGACGATCCACTTTTCGAGCTTCGAGGCGGGGCAGGCGCTCGACGACGAGGTGACGGGCGACCCCACGGTCGTGGGCTTCGTCGACCAGTGTCGGCACGTGTGCGTCGGAGTGGACGCGGCGCTCCGCCGCGCGTTGACTGAAGGCTGGTCGATGGTGCTCGAGGGAGTCCACCTCGTCCCGGGAATGCTGCCGGCCGCGCTCGACGGTGTGCTGCTCGTCCACGTCGTGATCGGGATCGCCGACGAGGAGGTCCATCGCATGCACTTTCACATCCGCGACGCGACCACCGGAGGCATCCGCGCGATGGACAAGTACCTCGACCACATCGACGACATCCGGCGCGTCCAGACCTACATTGCGAGCCGTGCTCGACGCGAGGGCGTTCCGGTAGTCGAGAATGCAAACGTGGAGCGCACAATCGACCAGGTGATCGAGCTCGTGATGCAGTCCGCCGAGCGGGCGCGACAGATAGCATGACGAAGCAGGAGCACATGAAGCACGAACACGAGGACGCGGACGCGACCCGCGCTCCCTGCCAGTGCGAGACGTTTGCCCGCGTGACCGAGCGGGCGGCCCTCGCCGGCGCTCGCTGGCTCGGCCGTGCCGACAAGGATGCGGCGGAAGAGGCGGCGTTCTCCGGTGCGCGGATCGCGCTCGAGCGGATGCCGATCAGCGGCCAGGTGGTGATCGGTGGCCACGAGGGGGCGGAGCAGCTCGCGGCGGGCTCGATCATCGGCCTCGGTGGTGAGGAGTACGACCTGGCGCTCGATCCGCTCGAAGGCCGCGCCGTCGTTGCGCGCGGCGGGACGAACGCGATCTCGATGATCGCCGCCGCGCCGCGAGGCTCGCTGCCGTCGCTGCCCGACATGTACATGCGGAAGATGGCGGTCGGCCCTCGTGTCCGCGGGATGGTCTCACTCGATCGGCCGGTCGGCGACAACGTGCGCGCAATCGCCGACGCGTTCGGGCGCATGGTGAACGACGTGACGGCGATCGTCCTCGACCGGCCGCGCCACCACGACCTGATCGAGGAGATCCGTGCCTCGGGCGCACGGATCAAGCTGATCCAGGACGGCGACGTGACCGCATCGATCAGCGCATCGGTGCGTGGCACGAACGACCACCTCGCGATCGGTATCGGCGGCACCCGGCAGGCCGTCCTCGCGGCGGCGGCGCTCCGCTGCCTCGGCGGCGAGTTGCAGGCGCAACTCTGGCCGACCAGGCGCGCCGAGATTGAGCAGGCGCAAGAGCACGGGATCGACGATGTCGACCGCATCTTCATGATCGACGACCTCGTGCCCCAGGAGGTGATCGTCGTCGCGACCGGCGTTTCGAACGGCGATCTCTTGCGCGGCGTCCGGTTCCTGGGCGATTCCGCCCGTACGCACTCCCTCGTGATGTGCACGCGCTGTAACTGGGTGCGCTTCGTTGACGGGATCCACTTCTTCGCGCGCGACCGCCGCGAAGAGGTCCGGCTCAACTAGGCGCTGGTACCCTCGGGGCATGCCGTCCAAGGAAGAAGTCGTCGAAGCGCTCCGCCAGGTCGAGGATCCCGAGCTCGGGATGGACATCGTCGAGCTGGGTCTCTTCTACGACGCCGTGATCGAAGGCGAGAACGTCAAGGTGCAGTACTCGCTCACCTCGATGGGTTGCCCGGCGGGCCAGATGATCCAGGAGGACATCGAGCGCGTCGTGCGCGAGATCCCTGGCGTCGGCGAGGTCACGAGCGACCTGACGTTCGAGCCGCCGTGGACCCCGGACAGGATGTCCGAGGACGCGAAGTTCATTCTCGGCTTCGGCTGAGCCTTACGACGTCTCGGCCTCTTCGATCACGCCACACCTGAGGCAGATCCGCCTGCCGTCCATGGACGGCGAGGGCGGCGTCAGCCGCTTGTCTCGCAGCGCGGGCACGCCACGAGCTCCTCGTCGGGCCACCAGCCTGACACGACGACACTTGCGTTGTTCTCCAAGGTCTCCCAGTCCTCGTTCGTTGCCGTTCGCCGGAGAAAACGACGCAGCTGGGCGCGTGGTTACGGGT
This sequence comes from Thermoleophilia bacterium, assembly GCA_043739205.1. Classification (GTDB taxonomy): domain Bacteria; phylum Actinomycetota; class Thermoleophilia; order Gaiellales; family Gaiellaceae; genus PALSA-600. Next base: position 2,273 of record JAYUEQ010000266.1, on the reverse strand, counting down.
TACGAGTCGGCGGGCGCGTCGAGCACGCCACGGACGGCGTCGACGAGCTCCGCAGACGAGAACGGCTTGGCGAGGAACCTCGCGGTCGGGCCGAGCCGGTGTTCATTGATCACTTCGTGGGTGTAGCCCGAGACAAAGACGAATCTCATCTCGGGGAACCGTTCCGCGAAGCGGTCCGCGAGCTCAGCGCCGCTCATCTTGGGCATCACGACGTCCGTCACGACGACATCGAACCGCTCGGTCTTTGCGAGCTCGAGTGCAGCGACCGGATCCGGCGCGGAGATCACTTCGAAGCCTTGCCTGGTCAGTATCTCCGCCGTCAGCTCGAGTAGCACCGGCTCGTCCTCGACGAGCAAGACGCGCTCCGTTCCGACCGACGGCGCGGGGCGGTCCGGCTGCGGACTTGGCACGAGCGCCTCCGTCGAGACGGGAAAGTACGCGCGCATGGTCGTGCCGGCCGGGCTGCTCTCGACCTGGATCCCGCCCTTGCTCTGGTGGACGATGCCGTACACGGTCGCGAGCCCGAGCCCGGTGCCTCGACCCACCTCCTTCGTGGTGAAGAACGGCTCGAAGATCTGCCTGCGAATCTCGTCCGGGATCCCTTGCCCCGTGTCTGCGACGCTGAGCGTGACGTAAGGGCCCGCGTCCAAGCCGAGGCCTTCGGCTTCGTCGCGCGCGAGGTCGACGTTCGCGGTCTTGATCGTCAGCATCCCTCCGTCCGGCATCGCGTCGCGGGCATTGACGGCGAGGTTCATCAGCACCTGCTCGATCTGAGTGGCATCGCATTTGACGCTGGCCAGGTCCGGGACGGTCGACGTAGTCAGCCGGATGTTGTCTCCGATCAGTCGATGGAGGAGACGCTCGGTCTTGACCACGACGTCGTTGAGGTCGAGCACGCGCGGTTGCAGCACCTGCTGGCGGCTGAAGGCGAGGAGCTGCTGCGTCAGCTCCCGAGCGCGCTCGCCCGCCGTCTGGATCGCCTCGATCTCGGTGTAGATGCGGTCCAGGTCACGCCCCTCGCTGAGATCGCGGAGAGCGAACTCGCTGTAGCCCATGATCGCCGTGACGATGTTGTTGAAGTCGTGTGCGATGCCGCCGGTGAGCTGGCCGATGGCCTCGAGCTTCTGCGACTGCCGCAAGCTCTCTTCGAGCCGCCGGCGTTCGCTGACATCGCGGGCGAAGACCCAGACCCCGTTCGGTGACGGATGGGAGCGATACTCGATCAACTTTCCGAGCGGCGGATAGGGCAGCTCGTACTCGCCGGCGTGACCGGCGAGCGCTGCGTGCAGTGCAGCGAAGGCCGGAGTCTCGGCCGCGGCAGGGAAGACGTCCCAGATGACGTTCCCGACCATCTGGTCCGGTGTGAGATCGAACATTGCGGCACCGCTGACGTTCGCGTAGAGGAAGCGCAGCTCTCGATCGAACGAGAAGAAGGCGTCGCTCATGCTCTCAACCGTCTTGATGATCTCCTCACGCGCCGCTTCCGCCTCCACGCGAGCGGTTTGCTCGCGGACGAGCGCTTGCTCCGTCTCGATCTCCGCGAGCCGCTGCGCGGTGATGTCGAGCAAGTAGCCCTGGGCGTGCAACGGCTTGCCGCCCTCGTCGAAGATCATGCGCGCCTCGTCGTGCACCCAGACCGTTCTGCCGAGCGGCGTGATCAGCCGATAGTCGATCGAGAGCGGCTGCCCGAGCCGGTTCGCCTCGTCGTAGATGGGGCCGACCCGGCCGATGTCGTCTGGGTGAATCAGGTCGCGGACGCGGCCCGGCTGGGCCTCGTGGGGCGGGAGGTCGAGGACAGCTTCAACCTGGCCGCTCATGTAGAGCGCCCGGCTCGCGCCGGAGTCCGGCTCGATCGTGCGTGAATAGATGACGAGCGGCAGGTTGTCGACGAGCGAGCGGTAGTGCGCGCCTTCTGCTCGGAGGTCGTTCGTCTCACGCTCATCGGCTTCGGGGCCGTCCGGCGGCTCGGAGGCGCCGTCTGGCGGGTCTACTAGCTGCATAGTTCACCATCGACGCCACAGCTCCGCAGGGGCTCCCCGCTTCGGGTTGCGGTCAGGAGCAAAGGGGCGCGCATGCGCACCGTCGTAGCACTCCTGCGAGTCGCAATGCCTCGATCGAGTAGTTCTGTTCGCTGAAAGTGGCTGATTTTGGGGGGTCTTTTCGCTCCAACCTGGTTCATACCGTTCGTGACCTGTGGTTCCTCTTGGCCGGGGCGATAGTGGGTTTGTCAAGCACGAACATCCCCTGGAAGAGGAGCAAGTAGATGAAGCGGA
>JAYUEQ010000265.1:0-8894 GCA_043739205.1 Thermoleophilia bacterium | reverse complement strand
GCGCGTCGCAACGGGTTGCCCGCAGGCGAAGTGGCCGTGGTCGTGTTCGCCGGCGACGGCGGCACGTACGACATCGGCCTGCAGGCGCTCTCCGGTGCGCTCGAGCGCGGTCATCGCTTCCTGTTCGTCTGTTACGACAACGAGGCGTACATGAACACCGGCGTGCAGCGCTCCGGAGCAACACCATTCGGCGCGAGCACGACGACGAGCCCCGCCGGCCTCGAGAGCTTCGGCAAGGCGCAGAAGCGCAAGGACATGACGGCGATCGCGGTCGGCCACCACGTGCCCTACGTCGCACAGGCCGTCGCCACCCAGTGGCACGACCTGAGCCGCAAGGTCTCCGCCGCGGTCGCCGTCGACGGTCCGGCGTTCCTCAACGTCTTGACCGACTGCCCCGTCGGCTGGGGGCACGAGCCCCGCCTGATGCCGCGCGTTTTGAACGCCGCCGTCGACTCTCACTACTGGCCGCTCTACGAGGTCGTGGACGGCCGCTACGTCCTCAGCTACGAGCCCGACCCCGTGGTGCCGATCGCGGACTGGCTCTCGCTGCAGAAGCGATTCGCCCATCTTCTCCAGCCGGACGCGCGTCCGGTGCTGGACCGCATCCAGGCCCAGGTCGACGCCGACTGGAGCGAACTCCTCGGGAGGTGCGCAGCATGATCGACCAACTCGTCTTCGACTTCGATGAGGACTGCGAAGGGGGACGCGAGCTGCTCGGCGGCAAGGGGCTGGGCCTCGCGGAGATGACTGCGCTCGGACTGCCCGTCCCTGTCGGCTTCACGGTCACCACCGAGGCCTGCCGTCGCCATCTCGCGCACGGCGGCCCGCTGCCGGGGGAGCTCCGGGCAGAGATCGAGCGTCATCTCGCGAGGCTCGAAAAGCGTGCCGGCAAGCGCTTCGGCGATCCGGACGATCCGCTGCTTGTCTCCGTTCGCTCCGGCGGCCCGGTCTCGATGCCCGGGATGATGGAGACCGTCCTGAACCTGGGATTGAACGACGAAGCGATCGCACGCGCGCCGTTGCATGACCTTCGCTTCCTGCTCGACGCGTACCGGCGTCTGATTCAGATGTACGGCGAGGTCGTTGCCGAGATCGAGCCGGCGCTCTTCGCGCACGAGTTGGAACGCGTCGAGCACGCCCACGCGACGCCGCTCACGATCGATGCGCTGTCCGAGCTCGTTGACGGCTACCGCAACGTCTATCTCGCCGGAACCGGCGTCGGCTTTCCGCAGGACCCGCGGGAGCAGCTCTTCAACGCGGTCGCCGCGGTGTTCGATTCCTGGAATGCACCGCGTGCGCAGGTCTACCGCGAGGAGTACGGCATCTCCGCCGCTGCCGGTACCGCGGCGAACGTCATGCAGATGGTGTTCGGCAATCGCGACGCTCTCTCGGCTACGGGCGTGTGCTTCAGCCGCGACCCGGCGACCGGGCAGCCGGGCCTCTACGGCGAGTTCCTCTTTCGCGCCCAGGGTGAGGACATCGTCTCCGGCGTGCAGACCCCCGAGCCGATCGAGAAGATGCGGCAGCAGCTGCCCGACGCCTACGTCGAGCTGGAGGAAGCGGTCGCGCACCTCGAAGCGCATTACCGCGACGTACAGGACGTCGAGTTCACCATCGACAGTGGCCGCCTTCACATTCTGCAGACGCGCTCTGCGAAGCGAACTGCAACCGCTGCGCTTCGTGCTGCCGTGGACATGAATGCCGAGGGCCTGCTCACGCGCGCCGAGGCGATCGGACACGTCGATGCAGCGCAGCTCGAGCAGCTCCTTCATCCGACGATTGATCCCCGGGCGACGCTCGATGTGGTTGCGACGGGGCTCTGTGCCTCTCCGGGCGCAGCAGCGGGCTTCGTTGTCTTCGACGCCGACACGGCCGTTGCGCGCAGCGCGGACGGTGACGCCGTCCTGCTCGTCAGACCCGAAACGACGGCTGATGACATTCACGGCCTCTTGTGCGCGAGCGGCGTGCTGACCGCACGCGGCGGCATGACGTCACATGCTGCCGTGGTTGCACGCGGCCTCGGCAAACCTTGCGTGGCAGGCTGTGCGGCGCTCGAGATCGATCTCGACGCTCGCACCGCGCGCATCGGCGAGGTGCTCGTCAAGGAGGGCGACCCGTTGACGATCGACGGCACGACCGGGCGGGTGATCGTCGGGCTCGCGCCGCTCGTCGAGCCCGAGCCGGATGCAAACCTGGCGACGATTCTCGACTGGGCCGACGATGTGCGCCGTCTCCGTGTCTATGCGAACGCCGACACGCCGCTCGACGCGTCGCGGGCGCGCGCTAACGGCGCCGAAGGCATCGGGCTCTGCCGGACCGAGCACATGTTCATGGCTGCGGACCGGCTGCCGATCGTGCGCGAGATGATTCTTGCCCCGACAGACGCCGAGCGCGCGAGTGCACTCTCATTGCTGCTGCCGATGCAGCAGTCTGACTTCGAGGGCATCTTTGCGGCGATGGCGGGCTTGCCCGTGACGATCCGCCTGCTCGACCCGCCGTTGCACGAATTCCTGCCGGATCCCTCCGACGTGGATGACCCGGCCGTGCGCGACCGGATCGAGGCGTTGCGTGAGGCAAATCCGATGCTCGGGACACGCGGTTGCCGCGTCGGGCTCGAGCGCCCCGAGATCTACGAGATGCAGATCAGGGCGATCGTGCGCGCCGCCCAGGCGGTCGGGCACACCACAGGTGTCGAGCCAATCGTCGAGATCATGCACCCGCTCGTCGCGTTTGCGTCGGAGCTGGAGCGGCTCGTCGAGCTGACTGCACGGACGGTCGCCGAAGAGGGAGGGCTCGACTACCGCGTCGGCACGATGATCGAGCTTCCCCGCGCGGCACTTCGTGCCGGCGACCTCGCCGCGTACGCTGACTTCTTCTCGTTCGGCACGAACGATCTGACACAGACGGCCCTCGGTGTCTCACGCGACGACGCCCAGGGACGGTTCCTCACGTTCTATCTCCGGCACGGCTTGCTCGAGCACGACCCCTTCCAGACGATCGACGTCGAAGGTGTCGGTGAGCTCATCCGGATCGCGGTCGAGCGCGGGCGTGCAGTGCGGCCGTCGATCGAGATCGGCATCTGTGGCGAGCACGGCGGCGACCCAGCTTCGATCGCATTCTGCGACTCGATCGGTCTCGACTACGTCTCGTGCTCGCCGTTTCGCATTCCCGTCGCCCGACTCGCGGCGGCGCAAGCGGTCCTGTCGGCGAAGGCGCACTACGTGCCGGCCGGCGGGTGAACCATCAACAAGAGGAGGAACGATGAAAGCTCTCGTCTATCACGGCCCCGGTCAGCGGTCATGGGACACCGTCCCGGATCCGACGATCCTGGAGCAGACCGACGCAATCGTCCGGATCGACACTTCGACGATCTGCGGCACCGATCTGCACATCCTCAAAGGTGACGTCCCCACGTGCAAGCCTGGAACGATCCTCGGCCACGAGGCCGTCGGTACCGTCATCGAGGTCGGGTCGGCAGTAACGAACATCGTCGTGGGCGACCACGTGCTCGTGTCGTGCATCACGTCCTGCGCCCGCTGCCGGTTCTGCAAGGAAGGCCGCTACGGCCAGTGCACGGGCGGCGGTGGCTGGATCTTCGGCCACACGATCGACGGTCTCCAGGCGGAGTTCGCACGTGTGCCGTTCGCAGACACGTCGCTCTACAAGGTTCCGCAGGGTCTCACCGACGAGGACGTGCTCTTCCTCGCCGACATCCTTCCGACCGCGTATGAGGTCGGCGTCCTGAACGGCGGCGTGCAGCCCGGTGACACCGTGGCTGTCGTCGGCGCAGGACCGATCGGGCTCGCGACGATCATGACGGCACAGCTCTTCACGCCCGGGCATATCGTCGCGATCGATCTCTCCGACGCACGGCTCGAGAAGGCGCTGGAGTTCGGCGCCGACTCGACGATCAACAACGGCCGCGAAGACGCCGTCGCGATGATCATGGAGCTCACGAACGGCCTTGGTGTCGACGTTGCCGTTGAGGCGGTCGGCGTGCCGGCGACGTTCGAGCTCTGCACCGAGATCATCCGTCCCGGCGGTCACGTTGCGAACGTCGGTGTCCATGGTCACTCGGCGACGCTGCATCTCGAGACGCTGTGGATCAAGGACATCACGATCACAACGGGGCTCGTCGACACGAAGACGACGCCGCAGCTGCTGAAGCTGATCCAGGAGCGGAAGCTCGACCCGTCGCTCTTTGCCACGCATCGGTTCTCGCTCAGCGACACCGAGCAGGCCTACGACACGTTCGCCGCGGCAACAGAGACACACGCGCTGAAGGTCGTGCTCACGGCCGAGCCCGTGCCGGCGCTGCCCGCACACGTCGATGCGAAGCAGGCCGAGCCGGTAGGCGTCAGCTGACGTTGTAGCTCGTGAGGAAGACAGGGAGCGCTGCGGCGCTCCCTGTTTCGTTGACGGATCCGTAGTTCACACGCACGGGGTCTGCGCGACACGCTGATTCGGTCACTCGGGGGCGGCGCAACAGTGTGGGGAGATCCTTCGAAAGGGGCTGCCATGCACGGTGTGATGCACACCTGGGACTGGTTCTGGATGGGCTTCATGATCATCAGTTGGGTCGTCTTGGCCGGGGCGCTCGCCTATGTGGCCGTGCGTCTCGTCACGCATCCGCCGCACTACCGGCGAGGGCATTTCTCGTGAGCCTCACCGCTGTCGCCCGCGCGGTCCCGGGAACGCTTCGCCAGGTCGTCGAGGTCGATGGACAGCACCACGTGCTCACCGACGAGCCCGAACGGCTCGGTGGCGACGGCAGCGCGCCGTCCCCGCACGAGTTGCTGCCGGCTGCGCTCGCGGCGTGCATCTCCACGCATCTCGTCATGTACGCGCGAACGAAGAGCTGGGACCTGGGCGACGTTTCGGTTGGGGTCGACTACGACCACCAGGCGACGCCGCGGCGATTCGCAGTTCACATCCTGCTCGGCGCCGAGTTGACGCGGGATCAGCTCGACCGGCTGCACAAGGTGGCGGCGAGCTGCCCGGTCCGCAAGGCGCTGCAGGATGGAGCGGAGTTCACGGAGCGGATCGAGGCTCGGCCGGCCGCCGCGTGACGCGTCGTCTGCTCGCGCTCGGCGCGCTCGGCGCACTGGCTGTGGGCGGCCTGCTGCACGTTCTGCACAGCGCCGGTGCGGGGAACGCAGTCTGGGCTGCGTCTACCACTGCGATCCTCCTGCCGCTGTGCTGGTCGGTCGCATCGAGCCTGTGGCGGCGTGACGTCGGGGTCGATGCGATCGCTCTCGTCGCGATCGCATCCGCGCTGGCACTCGGGCAGTACCTGGTCGGCGCGGTGATCGCCCTGATGCTCGCGGGCGGAAACGCGCTCGAGGAATATGCGACGAGGCGGGCGGGTCGAGAGTTGACGCACCTCCTCGAGCGCGTCCCGCGCGTCGCCCACCGCCGCAACGGGTCGGGAATCGAGGAGGTGGCTGTCGAGGAGGTTCGCCCGGGAGACGTTCTCGTCGTGCGCGCGGGGGAAGTCGTCTCCGCCGATGGGATCGTCGCGAGCTCGGGAGCGGTGCTCGACGAGTCGACGCTGACGGGCGAGCCGTTGCCGGTACGCCGCGAGGTCGGCAGCGAAGTACGCAGCGGATCCGCCAACGCAGGAGGCCCCTTCGACCTGCGCGTCGCCCGGTCGGCTGAAGACAGCGCGTATGCCGGGATCGTCCGGCTGGTCTCGCACGCTCAGACCGAACGCGCGCCGTTCGTGCGTGCGGCCGACCGCTACGCGATGGTGTTCCTGCCGGTCGCCGTCGGTGTCGCTGCCCTGGCGTGGGCGATCTCGGGCGATTCGGTGCGTTTTCTCGCGGTGATGGTGGTCGCGACGCCCTGCCCGCTGATTCTCGCGGCACCGATCGCTTTCGTCGCGGGCGTCTCACGCGCCGCTCGGAGAGGAGTGATCGTGAAGGGCGCAACCGCGATAGAGCGACTCGGGCAGGCGCGCACGGTCTTGCTCGACAAGACCGGCACCTTGACGCTCGGTCTGCCGAAGGTCGAGCGAATCGTGTCGTTCGACGGCGTGGGGCCGGACGAGCTGCTTCGCCTTGCTGCCTCCGTCGACCAGGTTTCCGCGCACGTGCTCGCGGAGGCGCTCGTCCATGATGCGGAGCGGCGCGGGCTCGTGCTCCTGGCGCCGCACGAAGTCGAGGAACGTCTGGGGGAGGGCGTCGAAGGCCGGGTCGGTGCAGCCCGCGTCGCCGTCGGGAGCTCCCGCTTCTTGAGCGAGCACGGGTACGCGGGCGCGGAGGCCGCTGCGCGCGACCTCGACGGAGGGCTCGATGCAGGTCGCGCACGCATCCTCGTCGGCGTCGACGGCGTTCTTTGCGGTGCGATCGTGATGGGCGATCACGTTCGTGACGACGCACGCGCGCTCGTGACCGCGTTGCACGCGGGCGGAGTCGGCCACGTCGCAATGGTCACGGGTGACCGGGCAGCCGTGGCGAACGCCGTCGGCGAGCAGTTGGGGCTCGACCGCGTCTACGCCGAGCAGTCCCCGGAGGGCAAGCTCGAGATAGTGCGATCGCTGCGCGCCCAGCCGGAGCTTGGCTCGATCGTGATGGTCGGCGACGGTGTCAACGATGCGCCGGCGCTTGCACTCGCTGACGTCGGGATCGCGCTCGGTGGGGTGGGGGCGACCGTCTCGTCGGAAACCGCCGACGTCGTGATCCTCGTCGACCGCATCGATCGCGTCGCAGAAGCTGTCGCGATCGGGCGCCGCTCGCTCGGGATTGCACGGCAGAGCATCCTCTTCGGCCTGGGGCTCTCGTTTGCCGCGATGGGGCTCGCCGCCGTGGGTCTGTTGCCGCCGGTGTCCGGGGCGCTACTGCAGGAGGGAATCGACGTCGCGGTGATCGCAAACGCGCTGCGCGCGCTCAGGTGACGCGGATCGTTCGGGCAAGCGTTGGGTGCGCGTCGCTGAAGACGCGGTAGCTGCCGGCCTTCAACGTCACCGTCCAGCGCGCCGTGCCCTTGAACGCGACTGCGGTTTTGCGATCGACGCCTGCGCCTTTCAGATGGAGGTTGTCGGCGGCGCTCGCGTCGCGCACGGTGATCGCGTAGCGACCCTTGGCGACCCGAGCCGGGGCGGTCAGTGTGCGGCCGGGCCCGACGCGCAGGGTGAGCGGCATGGGCGCGGAGGTGGGAGTGGTCGTCGTCGGGGGAGGTGTGCTTCCGCCGGTGAACCGGCCGTGCATCGTCGAGGAGTGGACGTCGCAGATGTAGTTGTAGGTGCCGTCCGAGACGGTGATCGTGAACGTCTGGTCGCCGGTGAACACCACGTCGGTCGTGACATCGACTCCGGGGCCGGTGAGGTGGAAGTTGTGCTCCTCCGAGAGGTCGTGGACGAGGAGGGTGTACGTGCCGGCTGCGAGGTGCGTGACGGCCGCGCCGCTCGAGTCCTTGAGGAAGATCCCGAACCCCGGCCCGACGGTGCCGACGAGCTGACCGTTGTCGGCCCCTGTCGGCGAGGCGGCGATCAGGCAGGCAGCGCCGACGACGGCGAGGAGGGCGGTGCGCATGCTTTCCATACTGCGTGAAGGCTCAGGTGGATTGCCCCGAAAACGCCGAAGCCCGCGCAGTAGCGCAGGCTTCGGCACATCGAGGGAGCAGGGGCGACAGGACTTGAACCTGCAACCCCCGGTTTTGGAGACCGGTGCTCTACCAATTGAGCTACGCCCCTCGGTCCAGCGCTGCCGATTGTATCGGCGCTTCTGACGGCCCACCCGGGCGGGAGTAGCATCGCGCCCGTGTCGCTCGCAGCGCTCTTCTCCGCGATCACGCTCGCGTTTGCCGCGATCGCAGTCTGGTCTGCGACCGCCCAGCAATGGCCGATTGCGGTCGCTGCAGGGGCACTTTCCGCCTGGATGGCGACACTCGCCTGGTCCGGAATAAGGAAAAGCCGCCCCTAACGCGTATTCTCCCTCCGTGGCAGGGGAGGACACCCAAGCGCTGTGGCTCGAATTCCGGCGCACCAACGATAAGGCGCTTCGCGACCGCCTGATCCTCACCTATGCGCCCTTGGTCAAGTACGTGGCCGGGCGGCTCGGGTCGGGGCTGCCGGCGCACGTGGACGAGGGCGACCTCGTCTCCTACGGCCTGCTCGGTCTGATCGGCGCGATCGAGCGCTACGACCCCGCCCGCGACATCAAGTTCGAGACCTACGCGATCTCCCGCATCAAGGGCGCGATCATCGACGAGCTGCGCGCCCTCGACTGGGTGCCCCGTTCCGTGCGTTCACGGGCCCGCGAGATCGAGCGCGCGATTGCCGAGCTGGAGGCAAAGCTGGGGACAGCGCCGGACGACGCGCAGATCGCAGCGAAGATCGGGATCTCCGTCGACGAGCTCGAGGAGTCGCTGACCGACATCTCCCGCTCCTCGATCGCCGCCCTCGACGAGCTCTGGTCGGTCTCCGGCGAAGGCGATCAGGTCTCGCTGATGGACACGATCGAGGACACGCAGGGCGTCCGCCCGCAGGAGGCCCTCGACGAGACCGAGATGCGCGAGGCCCTCGCCGACGCGATCGCGCGCCTCCCGGAGCGCGAGAAGCTCGTGGTCACGCTCTACTACTACGAGGAGCTGACCCTCCGCGAGATCGGCGAGGTACTCGGCGTCACCGAGTCCCGCGTCTCGCAGCTGCACACCAAGGCGATCCTGCGCCTGAAGGCCCGCCTCGCCGGCACCCCCGCCCGCGCCGCGGACTGACGCGGCCCCTCGGGCCACGACTCAGGTCCGGCAGTGGACGCGGCCTGCCGGGACACCCTCGGAAGCTGATTCGGACGGGTTAGGATCAGCAGTACCGTCCGAGACCAGGAGGAATCGCGCGCATGGCTGCTCTGGAGCCCGGCAGGATCCGCAATGTCGCCGTCGTCGGTCACCGCGGC
>JAYUEQ010000264.1:0-2639 GCA_043739205.1 Thermoleophilia bacterium | reverse complement strand
GGCGCCTCGCGGAGCGTCACGGTGGCCGCGATCTGGATCGGCTGGAACGTCCCGTAGTCGAGGTAGGACTTCAGCTTCGCGAGTGCGCCCACAACGTCCGGGCGGCCGAGCACGAAGCCGACGCGCCAGCCCGCCATCGAGAAGGACTTCGTCAGGCTGTACAGCTCGACCGCGCAGTCCTGCGCGCCGTCGGCAGCGAGAATCGACGGCGGCTTGTGGCCGTCGAAAGCGACGTCGGCGTACGCGAAGTCGTGGACGAGCAGGAACTCGTGCTCGTGCGCCAGGTCGACGAGCCGTTGCATGTCGTCGGGGGTGGCGATGGCAGTCGTCGGGTTGTGCGGGAAGGAGACGAGGACGACCTTCGGACGCGACGTACGCACCGCTTCTTCGATCGCGTCGATCCCCCCGTCGGCGCGCGGCGTCACGACCGTCGCTCCGGCGAGCCGCGGCGCTACGCGATGGATCGGGTAGGCGGGCGTCGGTACGACGACGGTCTCGCCACGATCCACCAGCACCCACATCAGATGCGCCAGCCCTTCCTTGGCACCAATCGTGCTCGCGATCTGCGTCTCCGGGTCGAGGCTGACGCCGAAGCTCCGCGCGTAGAGCTCGGCGGCCGCCACACGCAGCTGGTCGATGCCGCGGCTGACGGAGTAGCGGTGGTTCCGCGGATTGAGCGCGGCTTCCCGCAGCTTTTCGACGGCGATCTCGGGCGAGGGGATGTCCGGGTTGCCGAAGCCGAGATCGACGACGTCGCGGCCTTCCCGGCGCAGCTCTCGCTTCAGCTGGTCGACGGTCGCGAAGACGTACGGGGGCAGGTCATCGATACGGTAAAACTTCATTTCCAAAAGTATTGTAAGGGCGTAGGCTCGACGGAGCCTGAAGGAGAAGGCTGCTGATGGCTGTTGACACGTTGAGGTGCCGGATCTGTGAGGCGGAGTATCCCGCAGTCGCGAGCGGAAGCTGCGCGCGCTGTTTCGGCCCGCTCGAGCCGGTCTACGACTGGGACGAGCTCGCCCGCACTGTGACGCGGCAGAGCATCGAGGCCGGGCCGCGCTCGCTCTGGCGCTACGAGGCGCTCCTCCCGACCGCCGCACCGTCGAACATTAAGGGCGGCCCGGGGTGGACGCAGCTCGTCAGCGCGCCGCGGCTCGCGAGCGCGGTCGGCGTCGGTGAGGTGTTGCTGAAGCTCGACCACACGAATCCGACGCACTCGTTCAAGGATCGCGTGGTCGGCGTCGCCGCGGCGAAGGCGGCCGAGCTTGGCATCGAGACGCTCGCGTGCGCTTCGACCGGAAACCTCGGCAACGCGGTCGCGGCGCGCGCCGCGGCGGGCGGCATGCGCTCCGTCGTCATCTATCCGAACACGGTGGAGCCCGAGAAGCTGCTCGCGACAGCCGTCTACGGCGGCGAGATGTACGCCGTGCGCGGCACCTACGACGACTGCTCGCGCCTGATCGTCGAGCTGTCCGGCGAGGTCGACTGGGCGTTCGTGAACGTCAATCTGCGCGCGTACTACGCAGAGGGATCGAAGACGCTCGCCTTCGAGATCGCCGAGCAGCTCGGCTGGGAACTGCCCGATGCCGTGATCGCTCCGATCGCCTCCGGCTCGCTCTTCACGAAAATCTGGCAGGGCTTCGAGCAGTTCCGTCGCCTCGGTCTCGTCGAGGGGACGCCACCCCGCCTGTACGGCGGCCAGGCGCAGGGCTGCGCGCCTGTTGCCTCCGCCTACGCGGACGACCGTCCGGTCTCTCCGGTGCGGCCGGACACAGTGGCGCACTCACTCGCGATCGGCGCTCCCGCTGACGGCGATCTCGCGACTGCGACCGCGCGAGCCTCGCACGGTGCGATCTACGCCGTCCCGGAGGAGGATGTCGGCCCGAACATGTCGCTCCTTGCAGGAACCTCAGGCGTCTTCGGTGAGACCGCCGCCGGTGTCACCGTCGGCGCGTTGCGCGCGGCAGCCGCGGCCGGAGAGATCGGCGAGAACGACCGCGTGGTCGTGCTCGTCACGGGCACAGGCCTGAAGACCCCGCAGTTGATCGAAGCGCGCGCCGGACAGGAGATCGGGGCCGACGTCGACGAGCTGCTCGCAGGTCTGGGTGTCGCGTGAGCGTCCATCAGCCGGCAGTCGATCAGGCTGTTGCCTCGTTCCGCGACGAGATCACGGCGCTCGACGTGCGCCTCGTCAGCACGATCAACGCGCGCATCAAGGCTGTGCAGGCGCTCTCGGAGTACAAGCAGGAGCGCGGGCTTGCGTTCCTCGATCCCGAGCGCGAGGCATCGCTTGTCGAGTACTTGAAGCGGGTGAACGGTGGCCCGATCTCTGACGAGGGACTCGAGGAGTTGCTGACCTTCGTGCTTGCGCTCGTCAAAAAGGAAGTTACGCGTGGCTGAGATCGTCGCCTGCCTGCCGGGAGACGGCATCGGCCCCGAGGTCATGGAGCAGGCCGTCCGCGTGCTCGCGCACCTCCCGCTCGACGTCGAGACCGTCAGCCTGCCGTTCGGTGGGGTTGCGATCGACGAGCTCGGCGACCCGCTCCCCGCCGACACGCTCGCCACGTGCAGCTCGGCCCGCGCCGTGCTGCTCGGTGCGGTAGGCGGGCCGAAGTGGGACGGCGGCAGTGTCCGCCCCGAGG
>JAYUEQ010000263.1:0-15596 GCA_043739205.1 Thermoleophilia bacterium | reverse complement strand
CCGAGTTGGTCGACAATCGTCACCGTCCACGGAAGCGGCGAGCTGAGTCGCGCCCGGAACCGCACCGGCCCTCCCACTACACCGGTGACCGACGGCGAGTAGAGCTTCGGCAGGCCCGTCAGAGAAACGCGCTGCGCAATTCCCGGCAGCAGGACGTACGTGCCGTTGCCCGGGCATTCGCTCGGGCCGGTGTCGCGATGGCCTGAGATCGCACGCAGCGTGACGTTCTTGCCCCGTTTGAACTTGAGGTTGCCACCCGAGGTGTAGACGACCGTCGAAAGCGGGTCGACGTGTGCGACGTCGAGACGCCACGCAAGCAAATTGACCAGAGCGTCCTGCTGGGCCTTGGGCGGCGTCGCATTCGCGTAGTTGCCGATCAGCGCGACGCCGACCGTCCCGGTGTTGAAGCCCTCCGCATGCGCACCGATCACGTTCTTGGTGATGCCGCCGCCGCGACCCTCATAGACATTCCCGAAGCGGTCGACCAGAAAGTTGTAACCGATGTCGTTCCAACCGTTTCCTTGCACGTGGTAGACCTCGATGCCGCGCACGATCGCCGCCGCTTGCGCCGCCGTGTAGGTGTTCGTGCCCGCCGTGTGATGCACGACCGCGAGGCGATCGGCGGGCGCCATGATCGGCTTCGCGCGCACGATCTCCTCGTCGGCTCCCCAACCGGCGCGCGGGATGATCGTCGGCATGCCCGTCGCGCTCACGCGACGGAGCGGCTTCGTCGTCACCCGCGACCAGAGCTCGTACGAGCGCAGCCTGCGTACATCTCCCTGCGGACGGAACTGCACCGCGTCGGCAGCGGCCGTCCAGTCGAGGTTGCCCTCGTGCCATCGCCCCGTCCCGCCGTCGGGTGCAACGTCGGCGTCAGCCGTAGCCCAACTCGACCAGTTGCGGTGCAAGCGGTGCACGCGGTAGCTCACCGACCCCGTCCCGATCCAGTGGATCGCGAGCATGTTGAAGTGCATCGACGAGGGCGAGGCGGCCAAGGCGCGAGGCCCGAGTGGCACGTTTTGCACGCGCATGGCAACGTCTCCCGCGCGAGCGAGCGAGGGAGCGGCAAGCGCCGCGCACGCGGCGAGGGTGACGACGAGCTTCTGCATACGACGGCCCCGGGGTAGACGGTGCCGCTTTCTGGCTTCGGGGTCGAGGGCGTCAGCCCTCTTGCGCATACACTCCTGACAGCGTGAAACGCCTGCTCCTCGCGGTGTTCCTGCTGGCAGTGGTCTTCCCTGCCGGAGCGGCAGCTGCCGGTTTAAAGGTGGGTGCTCCGAGGGTGCTGGCGATCCACTTCTCGACCGAGGTGAACCCGGTCACCCAGGACTGGCTGAACCACGAGCTGTCGGTCGCGCAGTCTCACGGCTACTCCGCAGCGGTGATCGTCCTGGACACGCCGGGCGGTCTCGAGGAATCCATGCGCAAGATCGTGCAGCGCGAGCTCTCGTTGCGAATTCCCGTGATCGTCTACGTCTCGCCGAACGGCGCACGTGCAGCTTCGGCCGGTGTGTGGATCTCGGAGGCCGCCGACGTGCTCGCGATGGCGCCGGTGACGAACATCGGCTCGTCGACGCCGATCACCGGCACCGGAGCGAACATCGGATCGGATCTTCGGCGCAAGGTGGTGAACGACGCCGCCGCGTCGCTGCGCGGGCTCGCGAAAAGCCACGGGCGCAATGCAAACTGGGCTGACGCCGCCGTGCGCAGAGCTTCGAACCTGAGCGCGACGGAGGCGCTGCAGATGCACGTGATCGACGTGATCGCGCCGTCGCTCCCCGCGCTGTTGAACACGATCGACGGACGCGTCACGGTTCCGCGCCACTTCACAGTGCACACCGCGAACGCAACGATCGTGCGCGTGCACCCCGGATTCTTCACCCGGTTCCTCTCGACGCTGATCGACCCGAACATCGTCGGCCTGCTCTTCCTCGCCGGGCTCGCCGGGCTGGGGTTCGAGTTGTTCCACCCGGGCGTTGTGATCCCTGGAGCGTTCGGCGCGATCTGCATGGTCTGCGCGCTCTTCGGCTTCTCGGTGCTGCCGCTCTCGTGGGCTGGGCTGATGCTCATACTGCTCGGCGCGGCGCTGCTCGTGATCGACGCCCACGTCGTGACCCACGGCGCGTTGACCTTGTCGGGCCTCGTTGCGATCGCGGTCGGGCTGATCACGCTGTTCCACAAGGCCCCGGCGCCGTACCACACGAACGTCTGGCTGATCGTGACCGTGACAGCCCTGCTCGGTGGGTCGTGGGCGTTCGCGATCTCCAAGGCGGTCTCGGTGCGCCGGTCACCTGTGCGCGTCAGTCCCCAGCAGATCGTCGGGATGGAAGGCGTCGTCCGTGGCGAGGGCCAAGTTTTCGTCCGCGGAGAGCTCTGGAGGGCCCGCTCGAGCGAATCCCTCCGTCCCGGAGATCGCGTCCGGGTGGCCCGGCTCGACGGGCTGACCCTCGACGTGCATAGGATCGAGTCGTGAACGCCGCCCTGATCGCACTCGCGGTCGTCTTCTTCTTCGTCGTGCTGTTCGCGATCAGCGCGATCAAGGTCGCGCGGGAGTACGAGCGCGGCATCGTCTTCCGGCTCGGCCGCTTGCTCCCCGCGCCGAAGGGGCCGGGGCTCTTCATCCTGATCCCGGTCGTCGACCGGATGGTCAGAGTCGACCTGCGAACGATCACGCTGAACATCCCGCCGCAGGAAGTGATCACGAAGGACAACGTGCCGGTGCGTGTGAACGCCGTCGCCTACTTCCGGATCGTCAAACCGGAGGACGCGATCGTGCAGATCGAGAACTTCATGGTCGCCACGTCACAGATCGCGCAGACGACGTTGCGTTCGGTGCTCGGCCAGCATCAGCTCGACGAACTGCTGTCGGAGCGCGAGAAGATCAACGCGATCCTCCAGGGGATCATCGACGAGCAAACCGCGCCGTGGGGCATCAAGGTCTCGATCGTCGAGGTGAAGGACGTCGAGATCCCGCAGAGCATGCAGAGGGCGATGGCGCGGCAGGCGGAGGCGGAACGCGAGCGGCGTGCCAAGGTGATCAATGCAGAGGGCGAGTACCAGGCCTCCGAACGGTTGAAGGACGCGGCGGTCGTGATCGAGAAGCATCCGATCGCGCTTCAGTTGCGGTATCTGCAAACGCTGCTCGAGCTCGGCTCGTCCCAGTCAACGACGATCGCCTTCCCGGTGCCGATCGAAATGCTGAAGGCGTTCGCAGCGTTCGGCGACAAATCCGGCTCCTGAGCCTTGCGGCCAGAGTGGGCCAAGTCTCGCGTGGCGGCGGTTCCCGCTTGGGTGCCGGTCGTCATCATCACCGCCGCCTTCGCTGTCTTCGCGTGGTCGGGCGTCGAGCGGTGGGACGGCGGTGGGGACGACGCGTACACCTACCGCGACTACGTCGCGTGGCTCGACGTCCAGCACCGCATCCCACGGCGCGACCAGAACTACGAGTACGCGCTGCCGATCGGCGTCCCGCTGCTCGGCCTCGGTGTGCAGCGCGCATTCGGCCAACCGAAGAAGGACAAGACGCCGTCGCCTCCTCTGCAGGCGCTGCCCAAGTGGCCGCGCCGGCTGCTGTGGATCGGCCTCGTGGCAGCCGGAGCGTTCGCTGTCGCACGCGCGCGGTTTCCGCAGCCGCAGTGGCTCCTTGGCGTCGGTGCCTGGCTCGGCGCCGCTGCGCTCGCCGCCGCCTACGTCGACACTGCCGCGAACAACGAGGCCTGGCTACCGCTCGTCCTGATCTCGTTCGCGGCGGGTGTGGGGCTCGTGCCGGCCACAGCCGCGCTCGCACACGAAGTCTGGCCGGAGAAACGCTCGGCCCCGACACTCGGGGCGCTTGCAGCAGTGTTGATGCCCGTCGTGCTCGCGTCGACGTTGTACTTCCATCCCGACCCGCCGTTCGCGCTTCTGTGTGTGCTCGCGACGGCGTTGGTGGTGCGTGCGCTGCGAACTGGGCTGACCATCAAAGCCGGCCTCGCAGCCGGCGCGGTGCTCGGGGGAGCAGCGCTCGCGCGGCAGTCGGCACCG
Source organism: Thermoleophilia bacterium (assembly GCA_043739205.1). Lineage (GTDB taxonomy): Bacteria > Actinomycetota > Thermoleophilia > Gaiellales > Gaiellaceae > PALSA-600. The sequence continues at coordinate 11,573 of JAYUEQ010000263.1, read as the reverse complement.
GTCATTGCGGTGTCGCTCGTCGTCGCGGTCGCGCTGATCGGGCGACGCACGGCGGTTCGCTACCTCGTTGCGCTCGGCGGCGCGTTCCTCGTCGTTGTCGCGCCGTGGTGGTACCAGCAGATCGAACGCTACGGCAATCCGATCCAGGCGAATCTCAACCGGCCCGGTTACATGCTCGATCATCAGCCGCTGTCGTTTTTCGTCTCACTCCCGACGGCTCTCGTTACGCACCCGTATCTCCCGTCCTTCCCGAACGCACTGCTGCCGCGCTTCCACGCATACCTGTGGAGCGACTGGGGTGGCGGCTATCACCACTGGGGCAACACGAAGCAGTACGCAACGCAGCTCGCGTCGGTACAGACCGTGCTCGGCTTCGGCGGCGACGCGCTCGTGCTCGGGGGGGTCGCGTTGATCGGTGTGCCAGCGCTCGTGCGAGTTGCGAGACGACGTGCGGCCGGGTCATCCGACGCAGCGATCGCGGTGCTGACGACGCTCTTCCTCCTGTCGTGGGGGACGTTCATCGCGACGCTCGTGCGCTTCCCCCAACGCGGAGGCGACCCGATCAAGGTGCACTACCTTCTGTTTCTTGCGCCGGTCTCCGCAGTGTTCGCGATCGCGGCGGGGCTCGCGATGCGGCGGCGAGGCGGCTGGCGGCGGCCGCTCCTCTACGCATGGATCGGTGCGTATGCGATCAGTTGGGCGCTGACGTTCGCCACGGCGTTTTGAGCCAGAGAGCAACGCTCTCCGCCACGTCGGCATCAGTCGTGGCGATCACCGCGGTGTTTGCGGTCGTGGCGTGGGCGGGCGTCGAGCAGTTCAGAAGCTCCGGCGGTGACGACGAGGTCGCCTACCGGAGCTTCGTCGACGAGCTCTCCGCCACGCACCACCTGCCAAAGCCGTCCGAGAACGTCGAGTACGCCTTGCCACCGGGAGTGCCGGCGCTGGGCGTCGCGCTTGACTGGGCGTTCAAGCCGATCACGCCGGGCCGCCCGTCACCAATTCTGCAAGGCCTGCCGCGGCTGCTCAGGCGGCTGCTCTGGCTTGCGCTCGTGGCCGGCGGCGCTGCGCTGATCGCCCGCGCGCCACCGTTCGCGCCGCGTTGGCTGATGGGCGTTGGAGCGTGGCTCGCCGCCGCGGTGTGGGCATGGGCGTATGTGAGTGCGGCGGCCGACAATGAGGCCTGGCTGCCGCTCGTGCTGATCGACTTCGTGTCGGCGGTTGCCCTGGTCCCGGCGACAGCGTGGCTCACCCATGAGCTGTGGCCACGGTGGCGTTTCGGGCCGCCACTCGGCGCCGTGGGCGCAGCGCTCTTGCCGCCGATCTTTGCGGCGTCGCTCTACTTCCACCCCGACCCGCCGTTCGCGCTACTGGCGGTGATCGCCACCGCCTTGGTCCTCCGCTCGTTGCGTAGGGGGTTGACGATTCCCGTCGGCCTGGGCGCCGGGATCGCGCTGGGCGCTGCGGCCCTCACGCGACAGTCGGCGCTCGTCGTCGCCGTGTCGCTGGTCGTCGGCGTCCTCGTAGTCGCCCGCGCTCGCGCACTCCGCTACGCCTGCGCGATCGCGGTTGGGATGCTCGTCGTCGCGGGGCCCTGGTGGTACCACCAGATTCGGGTCTACGGCAACCCAGTGCAGTCGAACCTCGACCGGGCCGGTTACATGCTCGATCATCAGCCGCGATCGTTCTACGTCTCGCTGCCGACCGAGCTTGTCACGCGGCCGCACTACTACCACTTCGAGAACAAACTCTTGCCGCGCTTCCACGCGTACCTCTGGGCGGACTGGAGCGGCGGCTATCACCGCCTCTGGGTCGCCCCGAAGCGGCATGCGAAAACGCTCGCGTCGATCCAGAGCGTGCTGGGGTTCGGCGGCGACGCGCTCGTGCTCGGGGGCCTCGCGTTCCTCGGTATGCCGGCGCTGCTTCGAGCACTGCGCCGTAGGTCGAGCGGCACCGACGACGCGCTCGCGGTTCTCACGATGCTCTTCGTCGTCTCGTGGGTTGCGTACGTCGCGACGCTGATCCGGTTTCCGCAGAAGGGCGGCGACCCGATCAAGGTGCATTACCTGCTCTTCCTCGGGCCGGTCTCGGTCGTGCTCGCAATCGCTGCGAGTCTTGCGTTCGCGCGACGCGGCGGTTGGCGGCGGGCGCTGCTCCTTGCGTGGGTGGGCGTCTACGCGCTGAGCTGGGCGCTGACACTCGCGACCGCGTTCTGAAAAGGCTCGTGAGGTGACTGACATCCGCCACGCCCCACCCGGCGCGTTCCGCGCCGTCAGCCGCAGTTAGAGCGGCGGCTCGTTACAGCGCGGGCTCGTTACAGCGCGATGGACTTCTGGTCGCGAAAGCGCCGCGCAGCGTCGATCGCCGCGCCGAGGTTCAGGCCCTTGTCCTTCGCCTGCTTGATCAGCATCACGGTCTCGACGGCACTCATGTCGTAGATCCGCTGCTTCTTCCCCTTGGTCGGGATCTGGGCCTTGTTCGTCCAGTAGTCGAGCTGCATCTTCGAGATGCCCGCGATCGCGCAGACCTGCCCGAGATAGAGCTCGATCTTGTCGAGATGCTCGGCCATGTCAATGGGCTCTAGCAGGTCGACCTGCTTGCTATACGCCACGAGGGCTTCCTTTGTTCGACTGTCTCCCGACCCCTCGATTGACACTTCTACCACCCCTAGTTGCAAAAGGGAAGCGGTTGTGCCCGAAATCACACGGAAGGGTGAGGAGGGCTCTCGGGCCCGGAAAAGGCTCAGTCCTCGAGCGGCGAAGCGTCGTCAACGGCACCATCGAGCGGCGCTTCGAGAGCGGCGGAGCCGTCTGCGGCGTCGTCCGGGTCGTCGCCCGACTCCACGACCGGTGCGAGTGACGACACCTGCTCGCCCTCGCGGAGCCGCATCACGATCACGCCCTGCGTGGAGCGGCCGAGCCGCTTGACGTCCTCGACCGGCATCTTGATCACGGTGCCGCCCGTCGAGATCAGCATCACCTGGTAGCCGTCGCGAACGACGCGCGCGCCGGCGAGATGCCCGCGCGCGGCGGTCAACTGCACCGTCTTCACGCCCATGCCGCCGCGGCCCTTCTTCGGATACTCCGAGACGCGCGTGCGCTTGCCGAAGCCGTTCTCGGTGATCACGAGCAGGTCCGCGTCGTCGGCAGCGATCGCCACCGAGATCACCTCGTCGTCACCGCGCATGCGCATACCTTGCACGCCCGAGGCGTCGCGCCCCATCGCGCGCACGTCCCGCTCCGAGAAGCGGATCGCCTGACCGAGGCGCGACACCATCAGCACGTCGTCGTCGCCCGTGCTGTGCCGGACACCGACGAGCTCATCGCCCTCGCGCATCTTGATCGCGATGATCCCGTCTGCCTTCAAGTTCGTGTTGTAGGCCTTGAGCTCGGTCTTCTTGACAACGCCGTTCTTGGTCGCGAACAGCAGGTACTTCGCCTCTTCGAAAGCGCGCGTCTGGATCACCGCGCGCACCGTCTCGCCCTGGCGGAACGGCAGCAAGTTGACGATCGCGCGGCCCTTCGACTGGCGCGACCCGAGTGGAAGCTCGTGCACCTTCAGCCGATAGACCTTGCCGACGCTCGTGAAGAACAGGATGTAGTCGTGCGTCGAAGCGACGAACAGATGCTCGATGTAGTCCTCGTCCTTCAGGTCCATGCCCATCACGCCGATGCCGCCGCGCCGCTGCTCGCGGTAGGCCGTGACCGGCAGCCGCTTGATGTAACCCGACTGCGTGATCGCGATCACCATGTCCTCTTCCGCGATCAGGTCTTCGAGCTCGAGCTCCTCTTCGGCCGCCACGATCTCCGACCGGCGATCGTCCGAGCGGCCGTAGATCGCATTCAGCTCGAGCAACTCGTCCTTGATCAGCGCGTCGATCTTCGTCTCGTCCGAGAGCAGCGCGCGCAGCTCGGCGATGCGCTCCTGGATGTCCTTGAACTCGCTCTCGACCCCCTGCCGCTCGAGCGCAGTGAGCGCGCGGAGCCGCAGCTCGAGGATCGCAAGCGCCTGCTGTTCGGAGAGCTCGAACTTCTCCATCAGCCCCGTCTTCGCAGCGTCGGTATCAGCGGCGGCGCGGATCAACTGGATTACCGCATCGAGGTTGTCGAGTGCGATCAGGTAGCCGGCGAGAATGTGCGCGCGGCGTTCCTTCTTGCGGAGCTCGTCCTTCGAGCGGCGCGTGATGATCTGGCGCTGGAAATCGAGGAAGTGCGTGACGAGCTCGAGCAGCGACAGCGTGCGTGGGATGCCGTTGACGAGCGCGACCGCGTTGTACCCGAACGTCGACTGCAGCGGTGTGTGCTTGAAGAGCTTGTTCAGGGCGACCTGTGGGATCGCGTCGCGCTTCAACTCGACCTGGATGCGCATTCCCGAACGGTCCGAGTGGTCGGCGAGATCGGAGATCTCGGTGAGCACCTTGTCGTTGACGAGGTCGGCGATCTTCTTGATCACGCCGTTGTCCCCGCCCTTCTTCACGCCGTAGGGCAGCTCGGTGATGATGATCGCACTCTTGCCGCCGCGCAGCTCTTCAATGTGAGCACGCGCGCGCATCACCACACGGCCGCGGCCTGTCCGGTAGGCATCGCGAATGCCGGAGCGGCCGACGATGTAGGCGCCCGTCGGGAAGTCGGGTCCCTTGACGTGCTTCATCAGGTCTTCGACGTTTGCGTGCGGGTTGTCGATCAACTCGACGATCGCGCTCACGATCTCGCCCAGGTTGTGCGGCGGGATGTTCGTCGCCATGCCGACCGCGATGCCGGCGCTGCCGTTGACGAGCAGATTTGGGAAGCGCGCCGGCAGAACGAGCGGTTCGCGCTTCGACTCGTCGTAGTTCGGACCGAAGTCGACGGTGTCGGAGTCGAGCTCGCGCAACATCTCCTCGGCGAGCTTCGCGAGCCGCGCCTCGGTGTATCTCATCGCGGCTGCCGGGTCGTCGTCGATCGAGCCGAAGTTGCCCTGGCCGTCGACGAGCGGGTAGCGCATGGAGAACGGCTGCGCGAGGCGGACGAGTGTGTCGTAGATCGACTGGTCGCCGTGCGGGTGATGGTTACCCATCACGTAGCCGACGATGTTCGCGCTCTTCACGTATGGGCGGCCCGGCCGGTTGCCGTTCGTCCACATCGAATACAGGACGCGCCGGTGCACGGGCTTGAGGCCGTCACGCACGTCGGGCAGCGCGCGCGAGACGATGACCGACATCGCGTAGTCGAGGAAGCTCGAGCGCATCTCCTGCTCGAGCTCGCGCGACTCTATGCGGCCGGGGCCGAGCGCGCCTGTCTCCAACTCACTCATCTACGTGCGCCCGCCCTTAGACATCCAGGAACTTGACGTCCTTTGCGTTCTGCTCGATGAACTCGCGCCGCGGCTCGACCGCGTCGCCCATCAGCTTCGAGAACATCAGGTCGGCGGCCGACGCGTCCTCGACATCGACGCGCATCAACAGCCGCTTGGCGGGGTCCATAGTCGTCTCCCACAGTTGCTCGGCATTCATCTCACCGAGACCCTTGAACCGCGAGAGCGCAATGCCCTGCTTCGCCGCGTCGAGCACGCGCTCGCGGAGCGCGTCGAAGGACTCGGCAACCTCGTTCTCCTTGCCGACGCGAACGGTGAACGGCGGCCGGCCGACGATCTCGACCAGGCGGTTGTACGCCTGGCGCAGCTTCGCGTAGATCGGAGAGCCGAGCAGCTCGACCGGCACGGCGACGTTGTGCGCCGCAGAGGTCTCGGTCTCGATCACGCGCACGCGCAGGATGTCCTCGTCCTTGTCGACAATCGACAATGCGTATCCGTTGTCGGCGATCGCGTCTATTGCAGCCTGGATGTCACCGGGCGTCTCGATCTCATGCTCGACGAGCCGGTGCACGACCATCAACTCTGCGGCCGCCGCGCTGAAGTCGGAGCGAAGGCGCGCGTAGTAGCCCTCGTACTGCTGCAGCGCCGACGAGACACGCGACCACTTGTTCTCGGTGAACTTCAGCGGCGTCCCGTCGCGATCGGTGATCTCGACGTTCGGAATGCGTTCGCGCGCGAGGAGCTCCTCAAGCTGCGCGTCCTTCTCGAAGTAGTACTCCTGGCTTCCGATCTTCACCTTGTAGAGCGGCGGCACGGCGATGTACACGTGACCCTGCTCGATCAGCGCCGCCATTTGCCGATACAAGAACGTGAGGATGAGTGTGCGGATATGGGAGCCGTCGACGTCGGCGTCTGTCATCACGATCACGCGGTGGTAACGGAGCTTCTCCAGATCGAACTCGTCGCCGAAGCCCGTGCCGATTGCGGTGATCATCGACTGAATCTCGTTGTTCGAGAGAACCTTGTTGATGCGGTTCTTCTCGCTGTTGATGATCTTCCCGCGCAGCGGGAGGATCGCCTGGTAGGTGCGGTCGCGACCCATCTTCGCGGAGCCGCCGGCGCTGTCACCCTCGACGATGAAGAGCTCAGCAGCGGACGGGTCGTTGATCGAACAGTCGGCGAGCTTGCCCGGTAGCGACATCGACTCGAGTGCCGACTTGCGGCGCGTCATCTCGCGCGCCTTGCGCGCGGCCTGGCGTGCCCGTGACGCAGAGATCGCCTTGTTGATCACGGCGCGAGCGTCGGTTGGGTTCTCTTCGAAGAACTCCGCGAGCTTTTGATTGACGGACTGCTCGACGAGGCCGCGTACCCACGGGTTGCCGAGCTTCGTCTTCGTCTGTCCTTCGAACTGCGGGTCGCCGAGCTTGACGGAGATGACTGCTGCAAGACCTTCGCGCACGTCCTCTCCGTCCAGGTTGTCTTCCTTCTCCTTCAGCAGGCCCTTCGTCCGCGCGTAGTCGTTCAGCGTGCGCGTCAACGCGGCCTTGAAGCCGGACAGGTGCGAGCCGCCCTCCTGCGTATTGACGTTGTTGGCGAACGAGAAGACGGACTCCTGGTAGCTGTTGTTCCATTGCATCGCAACTTCGACTTCGCCCTGGTCGGTCGAGCTCTCGAAGTACACGACGTGCTTGTGCGCGATGTCCTTCGACTCGTTGATGTAGGAGACGAAGTCCTTGATGCCACCCTCGTAGTGGAATTCAACCGTCTCGCCGTCCACACGCTCGTCGATGAACGTGATGCGCAGGCCCTTGGTCAGGAACGCGGTCTCGCGCAGGCGTGAGACGAGCGTGCCGGCGTGGAACTCCGTCTCGTCGAAGATCGTCGAGTCGGGCAGGAAGGAGATCGTCGTCCCGGTGCCGGCCTCCTGTGTGGTGCCGATCTGCTTCATCGCCCCCTGCGGCACACCCCGCGCGAACTCCTGCTGGTACACGTTGCCGTCGGTTGCGTCCACGGTTGCGACGAGCCACTCGGAGAGGGCGTTGACGACCGAGAGACCGACGCCATGCAGGCCGCCTGAGACCTTGTAGCCGTCGCCGCCGAACTTGCCTCCGGCGTGCAGCTTCGTCAGCACGACCTCGAGCGCCGAGACACCCGTGCCCTCAATCTCGTCGATCGGGATGCCGCGGCCGCGGTCGACGACGGTGATCGAGTTGTCGGGGTGGATCGACACCCTGACGGAGTCGTTGTACCCCGCGAGCGCCTCGTCGACGGCGTTGTCGACGATCTCATGGACGAGGTGGTGAAGTCCCCGAGCACCGGTCGAGCCGATGTACATACCGGGGCGCAGACGGACCGGCTCGAGACCTTCGAGCACGGTGATGTCCTTGGCCGAGTAGCCGGCCTTCGCCTGAGTCTTTGCCATAATCAAGAAATGCCTGCAAAACGGGGGTTTTGCCTGGCACCCCAACTGTATCAGATTGGGGTGTCTTCACGCCCCCGTGCAAGGCTCAAAGAGACCGCTTTTTGCACACTTTCGCGCAGGTTTTCGTCGCTGATCGAGGACGCGATCGCGCGGGCCCGCTCCTCGTCTTCCCGGGTGGTCTCCACGGGGGTCGAAACGGCCGCTTCCTCGTCGGCTTCCGGCAACGGTCCGGCGGCAAAGCGGAGCTTCTCCACACCAAGCTTCGCGGCGATCTCGGCCGCCTTGTGACCGAGCTCGAAGGCCCACACGGAGTCGGCCGTGTTGATGTGCACCGTCCCGTCGCGGGCGATGCGCGCGGGCCACGCGTTACGTGCGATCGCATCGCCCACGGCCTCCGGCCAGCGCTCCACGAGCTCCGCCATCCCCGCCTGTGGGCCGTAGCGACCCAGTTCGGCGCGGATGTCAGGACCGAGCGGTTCCAGGCTCCACCTCGACGACTTGCGACGGTTCGATCGGTAGTGCGGAGCGGTGCGTCGCGGTGATCATCGTTTGTCCCATGCCCTCAAGGCGGCGTGCAAGCACCTCGCGGCGACCCAGGTCGAGCTCCGAGAGGACGTCGTCGAGCAGGAGCAGCGGTCGTGTGGGCAGCAGCTCTGCCTCGGCGAGGAGGAGCGAGAGGACGGCCAGGCGCTGCTCACCCTGCGACCCGTACTGCCGCAGGTCGCGCTCGCCGCTCGCGATCAGCACGTCGTCGAGGTGCGGGCCGACGCCAGTCGTTCCCCGCTCGAGGTCGCGCGACAGGCGCGCTTCGAGCAGCGAGACCGTCGGTGGCTCGGCGTCGTACTCGAGGCGAGCGTCGGGCAAACCGAGCTCGTCCGCGCGTTCGGTGAACCCCGGCGCGAGCTGCGCGAGTGCGACCCGACGCTGCTCGACGAGCGCTGCGCCGAGTGTTGCGATCTGTTCGGTCCACGGCTCGAGCGCCTCCCGTCCCGACAGCCCGAACTGCACGCGACGAAGCGCGGCGTTGCGTTGCGCAAGCGTTGCGAGGTAGTCCTGCGGCACGCCGGCGCGCGCCGGGAACAACCGCGCGAGCACGCGATCGAAGTACGCGCGGCGCGCTGCCGGCCCACCCTTCACGACTGCGAGCCGGTCCGGTGTGAAGACAAGCGTCGAGACTTCGCGGCGCAGCGACTCCGCCGACGGCAGCTTCGCGCCGTTGAGCCGCGCTTCCTTCGCCTGCCCCTGGCGGAGCGTGACCGCGATCTCCACCGGCGACACACCGCGGTGGCCTTGGAGCACGACCCGGCCGGCATCCTCGCCGAAGCGGATCAACTGCGCGTCCTGACGCGTCCGCGGTGAGAAGCCCTGCGTCGCGACGTGCAGCGACTCGAGCAGGTTCGTCTTCCCGACGCCGTTGCGACCGACGACGAGCACGACGCCCGGCTCGAGCGCGAGGTCGAGCGCCGCGTACGACCGGTAATTACGAAGCGTGACGTTGCGGACGATCAGGCAGTGCTACCCCGCGAGCCTGATCGGCATGATCAGGTACACGTAGTCGTCGGCTTCGCCCTCGAGCACTGCGGGACGCAACGGACTGATCAACTTGAACTTGATCGTCTCCGAATCGACGGAGTCGAGGCCGTCGCGCAGGAACTCCGCGTTGAACCCGATCTCCATCGCGTCGCCGGTGTACGGCGCCGGCAGCGACTCGCGTGCTTCACCGACGTCCTGTGTCACGGCAGAGACGGTGAGGTCGCCGTCTGCGAACCGGAGACGAAGCGGGGAGTTGCGCTGCGCCATCAGCGACACACGACGCACCACCTCGAGCAGCTCCTCACGCGGCAGTGCGAGCTCGTACTCGAACTGCTCCGGCAGCAGTTGCCGGTAGTTCGGGAACTGTCCGTCGATGCGGCGTGTCGTCAGCCAGGTGCCTTCGGCACCGAACACAACGTGGTTCTCCTGCAAGCCGAGTTGAATCTCGTCGGCCGTGCCGGCGATGCGTGCGAGCTCCTGCAGCGCACGTGCCGGGATGATTGCCTCGAGCTCCGGCAGCGTCCCTTCGACCGGCGTTTCCTTGACCGCGAGACGGTACGAATCGGTAGCGGCCATTACGATCTTGCCCGGCTCGAAGCGCACGAGAATCCCGGTCAGAACCGGGCGGCTCTCGTCACGCGATGCGCTGCGACCGACGCGCGCAACCGTCTCGACGAGCGCTTCGCGATCGATCCCGTGCAGCCCTGCGTCCTCGATCTCCGGAAGCCGCGGAAAGTCTTCCGACGAGTACGTGTGCAAGCGGTAGTTCGCAGTGCCGGCGGTGACGACCACGACCGCTTCTTCGGGCTTGTGCTCGATCGTCACGTCGCTGTCCGGAAGCGTGCGCGCGATGTCGAGCAGGAGCTTCCCCGGCACGACGACTGTCCCCTCGTCGGCGACCTGCGCCTCGACGGTCGCGCGCAGCGAAACCTCCATGTCGGTCGCGGCGAGGTGGAGTTGTCCGGCTTCGGCGCGAAGCTGAATCCCTCCGAGCACGAGCACGGTCGCTCTCGTCGAAACACCGCGCGCAACGATGCCCAGCTTGGCAGCCAGTTCGTCCTTGGCGACGGTTATCCGCAGGCCGGTGCCCACTACGGTTTCTGAGTCAATCATTTAAATAAACCTCGTTGTAGTGATAAGCCCTGTGGGTCCGGGGAGAAGTGCCCGGATCCCTTCCCACGACTCAGTTTCGCTGTGGGGCCGGACGGGGGAAAACTTCGGGTCTTGCACAGGCCGCGAGCTCAACGTGCTTGCCGGACTCGAGCTGTGAGTTCTTGGACGAGGTTGTACACAGACCTGTCCTCACGGATTAGGCGCGCAATCTTGGACGTCGCGTGGATCACGGTCGTGTGATCGCGGCCGCCGAATTCCTTGCCGATCTTCGGAAGAGAGGAGTCCGTGAGCTCGCGTGAGAGGTACATCGCAACTTGCCGCGGATAGACGATGTTCTGGGAGCGCCGGTCGCCGGTCAGTTCCGCCATCGTCACACCGAAGCGCTCGCAGACGAGGTCCTGGATCTTCTCAATCGAGATCTGGGCGCTCTCTCCCTGAGGGAAGACGTCCTTGAGGACGTCCTGGGCAAGGTCGACGGAGAGCGGCCGCCCGGTCAGTGAGGAGAACGCGACGACACGTGTGAGCGCGCCCTCGAGCTCGCGGATGTTCGTCGACACGCGTGAGGCGATGAACGTCAGAAGCTCCGGTTCGCGGATCTCGATCTGGTCGTTCTTCACCTTCTTACGGAGGATCGCGATGCGCGTCTCGAGGTCTGGTGGCTGGATGTCGGTGATCAAGCCCCACTCGAACCGTGAGCGCAGGCGCTCCTCCAGCGTCGAGATGTCACGCGGCGGCCGGTCGCTCGACATCACGATCTGCCGGCCCGCCTCGTAGAGGGAGTTGAAGGTGTGGAAGAACTCCTCCTGGATGCGTTCCTTGTGCTCGAAGAACTGCACGTCGTCGATCAGGAGCACGTCGTAGGTGCGGTAGCGCTGCTTGAAGCCCTCGATGCGCTTGTCGCGGAGACTGTTGATGAAGTCGTTCATGAAGGTCTCCGACGTGACGTACCGACATGTCAACCCGCCGCCGTGGTCGGTGACGAAGTTCGCGACGGCGTGCAGGAGATGGGTCTTCCCGAGCCCCGTGTGGCCGTAGATGAAGAGCGGGTTGTACGCCTGCGCCGGCGCCTCGGCGACCGCAAGCGCCGCCGCATGGGCGAAGCGATTCGACGAGCCGATGACGAAGGAGTCGAATGTGTACTTCGGGTTGATGCCGACAGCCTCGGCCCGCGGCACGATCTCCACCGGCAGCGGGCGGACAGCCGACGGCAGCGCCG